>MHDQ01000024.1:0-16637 GCA_001803565.1 Nitrospinae bacterium RIFCSPLOWO2_12_FULL_45_22
CAAGGGTAGGAACGCGGATCTCCGTCAGCACCTCGTCCCTTTGCAGGGCTGTTTGGCCCGGCCCCAGGAAAAAATCTTCTATAGGAATGGTACGCGATTTTTTATGGCCAACAATTTTTACCTTAGCGCCCAGGAGCAATAATGGCGGAGCGGTATCTGCCGAAGGGGCTCCATGGGCAATATTGCCACCAATAGTACCCAGGTTCCTGGTCTGAACCCCTCCTATTTGTGAGGCGGCCTGGGCTAATATACTAAATTTTTCCTGAATTATAGGGTTGCTCATTAACTCATGATGGATAACTAAGCTCCCTAACCTTAACCCTTCTTTTTGACTATACTGGATCCGATTAAGGCCGGGTATGGCTTTAATATTGATCATATATTTAGGCTCAAGGAGCCCTTGCTTCATTTGCACTAATAGGTCGGTACCGCCAGCCAGTACCTTGGCCTCTTCCCCATACCGGGCCAAGAGGGCGCAGGCTTCTTCTAACGACCGAGGGGCAAAATAATCAAAATTTCTCAATTTCCCTCCCTCCCAAGAGAAATATTGGGAATTTCTAAAAACTTATCAAAACAGTTAATCGGAATCAAGAGAAAAGTAGGACACGGGGGTTATAAGGTAATAATAAAGATATTTATGGGGCCACAGAGGACACAGAGGATAAATCTCTATTTTCTCTGTGTCCTCTGTGGTTAGAAATTAGTACGTGAAATTAGCTAAACTAATACCTATAAACTGAGGTGTGCCGGCCTGGACCGTTCCCGGTTTAGCCAGGGCAGCAAAGACAGTAAATGGCCCTCCCGGCCCTTTAGGTAATGGCCCGTAGGAGAAAAATGATGTCTTTGCCATGGCAGTATTAGCAGCAATATTGTAAGAAGCAGCCGCTGGGGCAAACTTGCTAAGATCACCCGATTGAGCAGCCGGTACCGACGTGAAGCTATCGCCCTTTAAAGAGGTAAAGAATAACAAGCTCCCATCAGGGAAGGCCGCCCCTAAAAAGACATCGGCCTCAAAACCTTTCGAGCCAGCATTATTTATACTCCAATATAAGGTCAGGGTATCCCCTACGCCATAGCTGCTTTTATTAGTAGAGGCCGTGATAACATCGGCTGGGGGCTGGTCATTAAGCTCGTATACGCCGGTATGGGCGGCATTCCGATGGAACATAGGCCAGGGTAACACCCCAGTAGTGCTCTCCGCTTCAATAACATAGAGCTTGCCATCACTTGAGACCCAGGCAATCTCTACCTTGCTATCATTATCTATATCACCGACGGCTGGGGTAGAGTTGATGGGCCCGTCTGTCTTAGTAAGGAGCGTAATGTTAAACAGCTCATCCGGTACCCCGGCGACAATACGCGTAGCGCCTCCAAAGCCTGGCAAGAGATTACCTGAGCCATCATAGGCAAACAGGTCAAAGGCGCTACCGATAATTATATCGGCTTTGCCATCACCATTAACATCAGCCAGGGCGGGCGAGCCTGAGGTACCCAGTCCAATAGAAGTAGGTTTAACCGGGAAACCAGAGACGGTTGAACCATTAATGTGAAAGGCATAAACCTTACCATCCGGACTACCGCTGGCAACGACAATCTCTACCTGGCCATCACCATCAATATCACCGATAGCGGGTGAGGAGTTAACAAACCCACCGGTGGTAACGGGCCAACCGGGAAGATCCTCTAAGGTATTATTCAAGGCATTATACCTAAGGCCATATACCAGGTTAGGGTTAGTACCGTGACGGGGATCGCTGGCTGTCCCGACAAATATCTCTAATTTGTTATCATTATCTATATCCATCAGGGCGGGTGAAGAGAAGATAGCGGCCTTGGTACAGTATGTAGGAGCTAGCCGGACAACCTTCGTACCCGGAATTGGCTGACCGAATCGGGCCTTATCGGCATTGCCGGTATGGTGCAGTACCCAGAGGGTTCCCCCTTCCTGGCAAGTAGAGGCAGCCGATGCCGAAGACCCACCTCCGATCACTACCTCGATATCCCCATCACCATCCACATCGCCCAATGCCGGGGTAGATGACAGGGTATCCTGATTAGTTACCGGCCAGTCAATCGGGTCATCATCCAGACAGGGGTCAGGTGTCGGCTTACCAAAACAACGGCTAGGTATATCACCATCGTCGTCTCGCTGGCCACCTCCCTTACGCTCCCAACCCGGGTCTTCATTGACCTTTCCATCACCATCATCATCCTTCCTGGAGTCCACTAAGGTCAGGTCATTTCTTAGGGCATAGATATTGGTATCATTAGCGCCAAAGACCAGGTCCGGGCTGCCATCACCGTCAATATCCCGTACAGCCACGGAACCATCCACATAATCGGCATTCCCATCACCCACACCTCCAGGGAGGAAGTCGCCCGGGATAATTAGCGTCGGAGAGGCCGGTACTCCATTACGACTATTTTGGGCGACGGTACCATCCAGTTTGTCTTTAAGAGAGCCATCATTTTCCAGTACGATGATGCCACCCCTCTGTCTCTGGGTAGTTGCATCAGCGGACGATCCCAGGGTAACTATGATCTCTAGCTTCCCATCACCATCAATATCAGCCAGGGTGGGTGTGGCATCTATGGCCGTCCCGGTGTTATATGGGGCAAAGACCTGGCTACCATTCGGATTAAAGGCATAGACCTTACCATCAAAGGAACCAACCACAATCTCCAGGTCAGGGTCATTATCCAGATTACCAAAGACTGGTGAGGAATACCCGAATCCACCCGCCCCGATGGCTTGAGGAAAGCCTCCTTGTTGACCCAATTCGGCACAGGCATAATTAGTTTGAAATAATAATCCCAACGAGACAAATAATAATAAGAGAACCTTACTAGTAAAATTACCGATTAAATACATTGCCTCCCTCCTTTCTTTGTTAGACTTCTGTTTATCTTGACATTGTCACATTATCCCAACAGTTATTGTACTGATCGGCCAATTCCCTCCGCTCATTGTCAGGCTTTCTTAAATTAACCGCAAAGGCGCTAAGATCGCAAAGGTTTCACAAGATTTTCCATCTGTAGGGGTGGGTTTCAAACCCACTCCTACTCTGGTCAATCTTCGCGCCCTTTGCGTCTTTGCGGTTCTATTTTAACGTAATAACTTTAATGTGACAAAGTCAAGCTAAATAATCTATCCCAAAATACCCTAGATAGATGCTATTTGTCAAGAAAAATATCCTATTGATTTTTATCTTCTCCTACGGTAAACTGGTAGCCTAAGCCGATATGAATGATGATTCAAACCGTGTCATCTTAATTTCTTGTTATTTCTTTAATATAGATGTAGATAAGGAGAGGGGTTTTCCCAAAGGAGGAGGTATAGTATGGACTTTCGATTAACTCCGGAACAAGAGGCATTAAAGAGCGCATTCGAGGAATTCTTTAAAGAGGAAGAAAAAAGGGCACCCGAGGGATGGAGCGGGGGTATGTTTTCCATATTTGAGTCAGAAGAGAATTGGGCTTACCATCGCTCTGTGGCCGAGAAACTTGCTAAGAAGGGGTGGCTGTGTCTGCCCTGGCCAAAAAAATATGGTGGGCAGGAGCATAGCTATATTGAACAACTTATCTTTAACGAAGTGAGGGCTTATTACCGAGTACCGGGTGTTGATATGTGGGGTTCGCAGATCGTTGCTCCCAGTATCCTGGAATGTGCTAGTGAAGAACTGAAGCAGGAGTGGTTGCCGCGCATAGCCCGGGCAGAGATAAATTGGTGTCAGGGGTGGAGCGAGCCGAATGCTGGCTCTGACCTGGCTTCCCTTACTACCCGGGCCGTCGAAGATGGCGATGATTTTGTTATTAATGGCCAGAAGATCTGGACTACGGGTGCGCACCGGGCGGATCATATATTCTTTTTAGCCCGTACCGACCCCACTGTCCCAAAGCATAAAGGTATTACTTATTTCGTCAGTGAGATCAGGGAAGGAATTACCATCCGGCCGCTACTATTTATGCATAGCAAGCATGAATATAATGAGGTTTTCTTTGATGATTTCCGAATTTCTAAAAAGAACGTGGTAGGGCAAGTAAACCAGGGGTGGTATGTTACCATGGCCGGGATAAATTTTGAGCGATCCATGATCGGGTCAGTAGCTGAGGTTAAAAGGGACCTGGAGGAGTTTATAGAGTTTTGCAAAGAGACGAAGCGCAATGGTCAACCCTTAGCCAAAGACCCTTTGACCCGGCATAAGTTGGCGGAGTTTGCTCTGGAGCTGGAGGTTGCGCGACAGTGGGCTTATTATGTGGCCTGGCTGCAGAGTAAAGGAAATTTGGTCCCGGCTGAGTCCTCGGCCGCCAAGTATTTTTCCTCGGAATTAACCGTCCGTTTCGCTAATACTATGGTAGAGATCATGGGCCTCTATGGCACGTTGAAAGCGGGCTCAAAATGGGCCAAGTTCCATGGCAAATATGAGGATATGTGCCAGGCCTCTCTGGGGACAACTATAGCAGGGGGCACGACAGAAACTATGAAGAATATCATTGCCTGGATGGGGCTAAAGCTGCCCAGGTAGCGACAGGTCAGGGTACGGATTCGTAAAAATATAGTATTGTCATTCGCTATAGCTAAAGGAGGAGGAAGATGAATCTCGATTTTACCGAAGAGCAGGAGGCTTTGAAGAAAACCGCCCGGGACTTTATGACCAAGACCTGGTCTAGCGCCTTGGTGCGGGAGTTAGAAGAGCACCCAACGGGGCTTAAAGAGGATATTTGGAGACAGATAGCCGAGTTAGGCTGGCTAGCGGTAGCCATACCCGAGGAATATGACGGTGTTGGTGGCAGATTTATGGACCTGATTGTCCTTTTTGAAGAGATGGGCCGGGCCTGTTTCATTGCTCCTTTTTTCTCTACAGTCATATGCACCCTGGCCATTGTAGCGGCTGGTAGCGAGGAGCAGAAGAAGGAAATCTTACCCCGGGTAGCTAACGGAGAAATGGTTCTCAGCTTAGCACTGGCTGAGCCTAGCGCCAGATATGACGCTGCAGGAATTGCCACCAGGGCAGCAGCTAATAAAGATGAATATGTTATTAACGGCACCAAGCTTTTCATCCATGATGCCCAGGTAGCTCACTGCTTTTTATGTGTGGCAAGGACCCGGACAGAAGGCCCCCCAGAAGATGGCATTACCCTCTTTTTAGTGGATGCCAAAAGCCCGGGAGTAAAGATTACACCCTTACACACTATTGCCGATGATAAACAGAATGAGGTTATTTTTGAGAATGTGAAGGTAGCAAAAGGGCAAGTGCTTGGTCCTATAGAAAAAGGCTTCCCCGTGATAGAGATGCTCCTGGAGCAAGCTGCAATAGCCAAATGTGCAGAAATGGTAGGTGGAGCTGATTGGGTAATAGAGAACTGCACTTCCTATGCTAAGGAACGGGCACAGTATGGTAAGCCTATTGGCAGCTACGGGATTATCCAGCACTACCTGGCGGAGATGTGGACAGAGATAGGAATAGCCAAAAGATTTACTTATTATGCCGCCTGGTTACTGGATCAAGGCATTCCATGCCGTAAAGAAGTGGCTATGGCCAAGGCATGGGCCAGCGAGGTTTACAAACGGTGGACCCGCATGGGTGTTCAGGTATTTGGTGGGATCGGGACAACCAGGGAGCATGATATGGGCTTGTATTATCGCCGGGCCAGGCAAGCAGCCCTACTCTTCGGTGATCCCGATTCGTTGCGGGAAAAGATAGCGCAAGAAATCATCCTTTAGCCCTTGGGCTCTGTTTCTCATGCGCTATCGGCGCTTAGATAGCTCAGAATAAGTTCTTCACAGATTTTTTGCACCTTAGGAAGAGAGAAGGCCTCTTCATCTAACATATACTGGAACGAGATGCCTATTACCATCCCTACAATAGCGGTGGATACTCCTTGAACATCTAATTCTTTAAAGACCCCGTGCTGAATACCATCTTCTAATATCTTCTGGGTTAATCGCCGATACCTGGCATAGAGCCCAGCCGTTATATCTTTTATCTCTTTATTTTTTGTCGCTTGACTACAAAAATCTAGTAATACCTGAAAGAAGGGCTCTCTCTCTGAGGCAGCCTCAAAGCTACCGTCAAAGATGGCCCGGATTCGTCCGGGGGGAGTCCTGGCCTGGTTGGCCTTCTCATTGACCAGATTATCCAGAGAGTTGGTCAGCCTATCCAGAACCATTATTAATAGTTCGCCTTTATTCTTAAAATAATAATGAATGATACCCTTACTAAGGGTTGCCTTATCTGCTACTTCCTTAAGGGAAAAATTTCCATAACCCTTCTGTGCTATACAGTCAAAGGCTGCTTCTAAAAGCTGATGACGGCGCTTAGGCGCTACTCCCCTCTTTGGCAATCTATCCCCTCCTCATTGATTTGTGATACCAAGAATTGACACCCCCATAAAAACCAGATTAATATATAGCTTGATATTGTCATATGGTAACAGTTCAGTCCCTATCGAAAATGAACGTCATTCCGACCTAAGGGAGGAATCTTTATTTACCTCCGGTCTGGGAAAGATTTCTCGCTACGCTCGAAATGACAAAGAACCTGAACTGCTACGTCACATTAAAGTGGTGAACGGTTATAATCTTAGCAAAATATTTTTTATAAGTAAAATCTTTTAATGAGGAGAATGATATGGTAAAGGTTGCTCCTTCTATCCTATCGGCGGATTTTAGTAAGTTAGGTCAGGAGGTAAGAGCGGTAGAAGAGGCCGGGGCAGATTTAATCCATATTGATGTCATGGATGGTCATTTTGTCCCTAACATAACGATTGGCCCGCTAATAGTCGAGGCGGCCAGGCGGGCTACTAAGTTGCCCCTGGATGTTCATCTGATGATAGAAGAGCCGGATAGGTACTTAGATCAGTTTGCCGAAGCGGGCAGTGATATTATCACAGTCCATGTTGAGGCCTGCCGCCACTTGCACCGAACTATTCAGAGAATCAAAGGCATTAGAGGAGGTAGGGTATTAGCCGGGATAGCCCTTAATCCGGCTACGCCTCTAGCGGCTTTAGAGGAGATATTACCCGAGAGTGACCTCTTGCTAATAATGTCTGTTAATCCAGGATTTGGCGGCCAAAAGTTCATCCCCCAGGTATTAAGCAAGATTAAGAAGTTGAGAGAGCTCCTGGAAGCCGGGCGATGGGAAAGGAAAGAGCTAGAAGTGGATGGGGGTGTATGCCCTGAGAACAGCCGGGCGATAAGGGGGGCTGGTGCTACTATCCTGGTGGCTGGCTCAGCAGTATATGCTAGTAGCAATTATAAAGAGACTATTGAAAGACTGCGGGATAAGTCTTAAATTCCCTTGACAAAGGTAGTTTAATTTAATAATATCCCCTCCCTAAGCCCCATAAGCGCTAACTTAAAACAGAGCTGTAATTTTACTTTGATTAAAATATTGAATATCGAACAAGGAATAATGAATGTCGAAGGAACTGATTTCAATTTTTGTCACAAGCGTAAAAACCGCTAAAGAAAAGAACAGGAAAACTTCATAATTCGAAATTCCTTGTTCGATATTCGATATTCAATACTTGTTTTAATCAGACTGTTAAATTAAGTTAGCGCTTATATCCCTAAGCCCAGGGATCGGAGGAGGATTACAGTGTTCGAAAACCTTGCAAATAAACTGGAAGGGATATTTAAGAAGCTTCGGAGCCGGGGCAGGCTTAGTGAGAGCGATGTTAATGAAGCCTTGCGGGAGATAAGAGTCACCCTCCTGGAAGCCGATGTAAATTTTAAAGTAGTTAAGAGGTTTATTGAGCAGGTGAGGGTTAAGGCTATTGGCCAGGATGTTCTCAAGAGCCTAACCCCAGGACAGCAGATAATAAAGATTGTCCGGGATGAATTGACTATGCTGATGGACCCTGGCAGCCTGAAAGGCCCTATTAAACCCGCTGCCTTCCCTTATATAATCTTTTTGGTCGGGATTCAGGGTTCAGGAAAGACCACTACCGTGGCCAAGCTGGCCCTTAATTTCAAGAAAGAGGGTTTTAATCCCTTGCTCGTAGCTACTGATGTGAAACGACCCGCGGCTGAGGAACAGTTGGAGATTTTAGCTCGACAGATAGGGGTAGGGGCCTTCAGGCGGCAAGGTAACGAGGGGCCGGTAGCTATCTGCCAAAATGCCTTGCAAAGGGCCCAGTTGAACAAAAATAACCCCATAATTGTAGATACTGCCGGTCGCTTCCATATTGATGAAGAATTGATGGCCGAGTTGATAGGGCTTAAAAATAATATTAACCCCCAGGAAGTCCTATTGGTAGCCGATGCTACTACGGGCCAGGAGGCAGTAAATATTGCCTCTACCTTTAATGACAGATTAGGAATTGATGGGATTATCCTCACTAAACTGGATGGTGATGCCCGGGGTGGTGCTGCTTTATCCATGAAGGAAGTGACTGGTAAGCCCATAAGATATATTGGCATTGGGGAAAAGCTAGATGCTATAGAGCCATTCTACCCGGATAGGTTGACCTCCCGTATCCTGGGTATGGGCGATATTCTAACCCTGATAGAGAAGACCGAGGCGGCCATTTCCCAGGAGCAGGCCCGAGAAGTCGAGAAAAAGATTCGCGAGCAGAGCTTTACCCTGCAAGATTTTAGAGAACAACTCCGGCAGATAAAGAATATGGGCCCTATAGACCAACTTATCGGTATGATCCCGGGAATGAGCCGGATGAAAGGGTTGCAGGTAGAAGAAAAAGAACTGGTAAAAATAGAGGCTATAATTAACTCTATGACTCCCCATGAACGGCGGAATTATGCTATAATAGATGGGAGTCGAAGGAGGAGGATTGCTACGGGCAGTGGCACCAGTATCCAGGATGTTAACCGATTATTAAAACAGTTTGCTCAAACCAGGAAGCTCATGAAAAAACTGGTCCAGCCCGGTAAAAAGACCAAAGGGAATTTCCTTGATCTATTTCGGTAAAAAATAGGAGAGAGAAGAGATGGTGAAGATAAGATTAAAAAGGATGGGAACTAAGAAAAGGTCCTTCTATCGCATTGTTGCTATGGATTCCCGGGCACCGAGGGATAGTAAGTGCCTGGATGAATTGGGCATATACGACCCTATGCAGCAGCCAACCTTGATAAAGGTTGATCAGGAAAAGATCAAGAAGTGGCTCGCTCAAGGTGCCCAACTTACTGACACTGCCAGGAGCCTGGTTTCTAAAATAGCGTAAAGTACTTTTCTTTTTGGACGCAGATGAAGGCAGATTACACTGCGTGGGGATAGATGGACATCCGCCTCCAAAAAATTATCTATAACCTTTAACTAGAGGGAGGTGAACTAATGAGGGATTTGATCCTCTATATTGCACGAGCTTTAGTAGATCTACCGGAGGAAGTGGTAGTAAATGAGGTAGAAGGAGAAAAGACCATGGTTCTTGAATTGCGGGTAGGCAAAGGAGACATAGGTAAAGTTATAGGTAAAGAGGGTAAAACTGCCCGGGCTATGAGGGTTATACTGAATGCTGCCGCAACTAAGCTGAGAAAGAGGGCTGTGCTAGAGATATTGGAGTAGCAAGTAGGAAGGCGATGAATGAAGAGCTAGTGACTATTGCTAAGATTGTTAAAACCCAGGGTAATAAAGGCGAGTTAAAAATCCTTTCCTATGTAGAAGATCTATCCCTATATGCCAAACTAGATAAAGTATATATTGACCAGGGTCATCTGGATAAAGAGCCGAGAGTTTATCAAATAGAAAAGTGGAGGAGAAGGGGACAATTTTTGATTATACAGTTCACTGATTGTTATGAGCGCACTGAAGCAGAAAAGCTACGAGAAGCCGTGATAAAACTTCCAAAAGACCACTTCAAGCGACTACCGGAAGGGAATTTTTATTGGTTTGAGATCGAGGGATTAGAGGTTTATCAAGATACCGGGAGATACTTGGGAAAGATAGAGGATATCTTCCCTACGGGTAGCAATGATGTTTATCGAGTAAAGGATGGAGGGGAGGAAATCTTATTACCGGCTACCAAAGAGATAATCAAAGAGATTGACCTGGCTAACCATAAGATGATAGTTCATCTCCTGGAGGGGCTGATTTAGGCTATGGAGTTCAATGTTCTGACCTTGTTTCCTGGGATGTTCTCTTCCCCGTTTAACTATAGCATCTTAAAAAAGGCCCAGGATAAGGGTATAATAAGGATCATAGTATATAATATCCGGGATTTTACCCAGGATAAGCATAGGATAGCTGACGATTACCCCTATGGGGGCGGTGGGGGCATGGTGCTGAAGATAGAGCCTATAGTAAAGGCCATAGAGTTTGTCCAGACCAGAGGCCCCACCGAGGCTAGAGTAATCCTTATGAGCCCCCAGGGGAAACTCTTTTGCCAGAAAAAAGCTAAGGAATTAGCTAAAGAGAGCCGCCTTATCATTATCTGCGGCCATTACGAAGGGATTGATGAGCGGCTCAGCCATTATTATGTTGATGAAGAGATATCTATTGGCGATTATGTCTTAACTGGTGGGGAGCTCCCGGCCATGGTACTGATTGATACTGTGGCAAGATTAGCGCCCCAGGCCCTGGGGAACGAGGTCTCTAGTTCCCGAGACTCTTTTTATCATGGGTTGCTAGACTATCCTCATTATACCAGACCGGCTGATTTCTGCGGAAGAAAAGTCCCAGAGGTACTGCTGAGCGGCAACCATCAGGCTATTGAAAAGTGGCGCCGGGCAGAGGCTTTACGACGCACCTGGGAGCGGAGGCCTGAATTACTTAAAGAGGCCCCCTTTTCTATGGAAGACCTGGAATTATTGAGCAAGATTTCTTCCTAAGCCCAGAGCTAATCCCTAAAATAGCAGCCTCAAAGAGGTAAAAATGGAGCTTTTTGGCATTTCAATAACCCTATTACAGGAAGAACACAGAACAAAGAGCAAAGAACAAAGACCCCCGGCTTCTTATCTTAGCTCTTGGCTCTTAGTTCTTTGTTCTATATTAAACGGGGATACTTACTTAGGTGGCGTGGAGGAATGGCAGATGGATGAAGCAGTCCCATCAAGAAGCCATGGCATTACTTAAACAGATAGAAATAGGGCAAGAGGAAGCAAGAAAAGAGGCATCGGTGAGCACTACCAAATTTTATTTTTAGGAAGGAGAGAAGGATGGGAGTTATAAAGGAGTTAGAAAGAGAACAGATTAAAGACCCGGCGCCTTCTTTTAATATAGGCGATACCGTAAGGGTCCATGTGAATATAATAGAAGGGGACAGGGAGCGGGTACAACCCTTTGAAGGAGTTGTTATTGCTCGCAGAGGTAGTGGTCTATCTGAAACCTTTAGGGTAAGAAAAATATCTTATGGCATAGGTGTAGAGAAGATATTCCCTTTACATTCCCCCCAACTGCTAAAGATTGATGTGATTAGAAGGGGAAAGGTCAGGAGGGCCAAGCTGTATTACTTGCGGGAGAAGAGGGGGAGTGCGGCTAAAGTAAAGGAGCTGGGAAGAAATAAAGGAAAGTGAGAATTTTAAGAAAGTCCAATTATTTATCGAAGAAATAGAAAAGATTTAGTCCCCACAATATTGGTCATTAGGTCAGTGCGTTATTGCGTTAGTAGATCATTACGTCATTTCCTGATGACCTAATAAGATGTCCTTTGGAACCCTCAATTAGTATTATTACTATCAAATTAGGGTTAATTGTTTTTTTGCTCGCCCTATCTGCCTTTTTTTCTGGAGCTGAGGCCTCCCTGTTCTCCTTAAGCCCCCTGCAGTTTAAGCAACTGGAAGAGAAAGGCCACCCCCGCCACAAAACCCTTACCAGCCTCCTATCCCGGCCCAGACAGCTCATTATCTCCATTCTTATCGGCAACGAAACGGTCAATCTCGCTGCCGCGGCCCTGGCTGCCTCTATTGTTATATCCCTCCTGGGAGATGCCAGGAAAGGCTGGGCGGTAGTTATTATGACCCCGATCCTGATAATAGTAGGGGAGATAACACCCAAGGTTGTTGCGGTAAAGAATTCCCTGCGGGTCTCTACCTTAGTTGCATTACCTATGAAATGGTTTATTAGGCTCATTGGCCCTTTGAGATGGCTTTTTAAGGGCATTTCTGAGGCAATTATCGGCCTCTTGGGCGGGCAGGTAGTTGCCCGGAGCAATATCATTAAAGAAGATATGGTGCGTACGCTGGCCGATGTGGGTGAGCGAGAGGGTGTGCTGGAACCTGCCGAGCGGGAGTTGATCCATAAGGTCTTTGATTTTGCTGATGCCCCCGTATGTCAGATGATGGCCCCCAGACCCGATATCTTTTCTCTATCCCTGGATTTGTCCATAGAAGAAATTCTGAATCAAGTCAGGCAGAACCGCCGCTCCCGTATCCCGATATATAAAGACAATCAGGATAATATCGTTGGTATCTTATATGCCAAGGACTTATTGACTTCCAGCCAGTTTCAGCGGGGCGAAGGCGATATATATTGGCAGGACTTGTTGCGCGAGCCTTATTTTATCCCCTGGAGCAAAAAGGGCCTGGACCTCTTCAAGGATTTTCAGAAAAAGAAGATTCATATGGCCGTTATAGTAGATGAATATGGGGGTATAGCTGGCCTGGTGACTATGGAAGACTTGTTGGAAGAGATCTTTGGCGAGATTGAAGAAGAGCCGGAACCTAAAGGAAGACCCTTTGAAATAGTGGCCCCGGATAGCTACCGGTTATCGTCCAGGCTGACCATAAAAGAATTTAATGAGGTACTGGAGACTCAATTGTCCGATGAGCAGGTAGATACGATCGGCGGGTTCGTCTTTAGCTTATTCGGCCAGTTGCCTCAAGAGGGAGAAAAGGTACAATACCAGAACCTTTGCTTTGAGATAGAGGAGGTAAAAGGTACCCGGATCACGAAGATCCTGGTTAAAAAGGGATAAATGGAATACTGGCAACCCTTAACTATTATCCTATTTTGCTTGATGGCAGAAGCTTTTTTCTCTGGCTCAGAGATAGCCTTTGTTGCGGTAGATAAGATCCGGGTACAGCACCTGGCTCAATCTGGCTCCTGGGCTGCCCAGTGGGTCTTAAGATTCATAGAGAATCCGGAACGTATATTCTGCGCCATGATCTTCTGTCATAACCTGGCCTTTGTCACCGCGGTAACGCTGGCTACCTCCATCTTGATTAAGCTCTTTGGGGCGGGGTTAGGCGATCTCTTGACCCTGATATTGGTCTCACCTTTATTATTGGTTTTGGGGGAGATTGTCCCTAAGAGTATCTTTCAAGAAAGGGCCGATTGGATTACCTTCCGGGCAGTTTATCCCATATGGCTGGCCTCGGTCATATTCTATCCTATCCTCTTCCCGTTGAGCAAACTAATAGCCTTTATCCAATGGCTGATAGGCCAACAAGACCTCAAGCCTGCACCCTTCTTCACCCGCGAGGAGTTGGATATGATTGTACAGATGAGTGGCCAGGAAACCGATGTCGAGCCCGAAGAGCAGATTATGATCCGTAAGATATTTTCTTTTAGCGATACTGCGGTCAGAGAGGCCATGATCCCACTGGTTGAGGTAGTAGCCGCAGAAGATACCGCCAGGGTCGAAGAGGTTATCCAGAAGATAGCAGAAAAGGGCTTCTCCCGCATACCTATATATCATCAGGAGATACATAACATCATCGGGATAGTAAAGGCCCATGATTTACTGAAGGCCCAGGATAGGCAAACCCCGATAAAGGATTTTATCCGGCCTACCTATTATGTGCCCGAACAAAAACGGATAGATGACCTGCTCCGGGAGATGCAGCATAAGCGGGGTCATATGGCTATTATAGTAGATGAGTATGGTGGCAGTATAGGCCTGGTAACCCTGGAGGACCTATTAGAGGAGATCGTGGGGGAGATCGAGGATGAGTACGACCCTAGCCGACAACTCTTCCGCCGCCTGGCTGATGATAGCTATATTATTGACGGCCGGATGGAGATAGACCGCATAAATGAAGAATTGGGCCTGGGCTTACCCAAAGGGGATTATGAAACCCTGGGTGGTTTTATAATCAATTATCTGCAAGCTATCCCTGAGATAGGCCACTCCTTCCAATATGATAACTTGAGCTTCCTGATAAGGTCTGCGACCAAAACACGCGTAGAAGAAGTAAAGCTCACCCGCCGAACCCCTTAATCTGCCAGCGCAGCAAGATAGGCAGTAAAAGAATGGCCGCCAGCATATTGACTACGATTACTACCGCTACCATCCCGCCCAAGATTGCCTGAAACCTTAGGGGTGATACCAGTAAGATAGAGAGCCCAATGGCAATGGACAAGGCGGTATAAATCACCGATTTACCGGAAGTGGTTAGGGCCTGTTGATAGGCCTGGTAAAAACTGGAGTTGTTCTTCGCTATCTCCTCCCGCAGCCGGCTGGTTATATAGAGGGCATAGTCTACTCCTAGCCCCATACCGAGGGAGGCTACCGGGACGGTATAGATAAATAACCCTATCTGGCCAAAGCCCATCGTAGCAAAAGTTATTAAAGTGCCTATAGCCAGTGACACCAGTATTATCAGGCTAGTTATTAAAGAGCGGAAGGTTATAATACAGAAGAATACGATCACGATAGATATCTGGATAAGAGATGAAACCTGACCTTTCTTTATCTCTTCCATGACGGCGGCAAATATCCCTATTATACCGGCAGCCTGCTGGATATCTGCCGTAGACCTTTTCCCATTTTTTACGAAATCGTCTGTCTCCTGGAGCAGGCCGCGGATAGTGCTACCACGGTGATCTTTAACAAAGACGGCCAGGTTCCCCTCACTGAAATCTATCTCAAAATAGCCCTTGCTGTGCTCTACACCCCCTCCGGTACGAAATATCTCCATCATCTGATAATTGCTCTCATAGTCTCCTGGCAGGACATACCAGCGGGGATCATTATCATGCAAGGCCATATTTACTCCCTTTATCACATCTACATAAGAGAGGGCGCCCCGAACCTCTGCCCTACTCTCCAGGCGCCTCTGCAAAGTATTGACATCGGTTACTATATCCGGTTGGGCCATGGCCCCCCGCCCCTTGCCCTTGATATGGATAAGGTAGGGGTTAGTGCCAAAGAAGCTGGAATTTAGTACCCTCTCGGCCTGGTTGTATTCCGAATCAGCCCAGAAGATGGGATAACCCTCCTGCAATTCACCTACCTCTACCCGCTGGGCCCCTATTATGGCTATAGGTATAAGGACTATAGTAATCACCATAATCCACCAGCGACCTTTTCTATCCCAGGTAACCCTTGCTATCCAGCCCAAGAGCCTATCCATACTAGCTGATCCTCGTTTAAATCTCTCTAATTCCCTCCTGGTAGGCGCTGGTAAAAGAGATAGGAAGGCTGGCAGAAATATAAGGGTGGTGATAAATATCCGCAACACGCCATAAGTAGCTGACCAGGCCATCTGCTGCAACAACTGGAAAGGGATAAAGAATAGCGTGGCAAAGCCCGCCCCATCCGTCACAATAGAGCTTATACCGGGCTTCCATAGCCCCACCATGGCCTCTTCACACGCCCGCTTATTATCCCCCCACTTTTCATATTCCTCATAGTAGCGACTAAGGATCTGGATAGAATGGCTTACCTCAATGGCCATGATCATAAAGGGGACTACAATGCTCATAATATCCATCTGGATACCTAGCAGGGCCTCGGAGCCTAATCCCCAGACCACAGTCACAAACCCGGCCCATAGGGGGATGAATATCCCCCGCATAGTCCGGAAGGCCAGGAAGAGCATAGCCATTATCAGCAAAATGGCTATGCCAAACAAGACCAACATCTGGTTCATATAAAGGGCGAGATGACCCAGGGCAACGGCCCTACCTGCCATATAAAAACGGTGGTTAGCATCTTCTTCGGCCTTTAATATTTGTCTTATATTATCGAAGATATAGCGATAGTCCTTATCCGACCAGAAATAGGCCAGTATAACGGTAGATTTTTTGTCCCAGGCCAGCAGCCGGCCATATAGTTGTTCATTACTCAAGACCCGCTGGCGGTACTCAGGCAGGAAGGCCGGCTCAGAGATGGCCTTGCGGGCCAGGGCGCTCCAGTTCTCTACCATGAGGGTAGTAATGCCCCGCTCATCCAGGAAGGTACGGAAGCTCTTTACCCGGCTCCGGGAAGCCAGGGAGATTACATTGCCATTCATTACCCCCCTGAGGTCATATATCTTATCTGATATCCGGTATAGCTTCGCCAGGCTCTCGGTCTGAAAAATATCGCCATCTTTTACCTCCATGACGATCTCTACCAGGTGGCCGATGCCGAATACCTGGCCCATATAGCCCGTGAGCCGGACGAAAGGATGGCCTTTGGGGGCAATATCAGCCGCTTCGCGATAGAGCTTGGCATGCCTTAGTTGCTCAATGAAATGGTAGAGGAAGAAGAGGGTAATAGCGATTACTAATACCACAATCGGCAGGCGTAATTTCAATATCGCACGAACAATCTGCCGCCTCATGATGATTAGACTATTTTCTGTTCCAATTCAGATACCATAATAACTGTAGTAGGCACGGATTAATCCGTGCCTACTACATACAATGCCGCTACTTAAGCTCCTGGAACTTGGTGCCTAAGGCCCAGCCCCAGGCATCAAACCCTCCCCGGGCCTTCCACATATCCTGGGTGCGCTTAAATTTGGTCTTTAGTTC
>MHDQ01000024.1:16654-18147 GCA_001803565.1 Nitrospinae bacterium RIFCSPLOWO2_12_FULL_45_22
AGCCCCAGGCATCAAACCCTCCCCGGGCCTTCCACATATCCTGGGTGCGCTTAAATTTGGTCTTTAGTTCCGGGTCAAGCCGCTCTATCCCTTCCCGTAATTTATGCTTCTTCTCTTCATAAAGAGGTGGATAAGGCGGGTTTTGCTCGGCCTTGGTTACCAGCCGATAGTTCGGTGAAGGTCGCCAGAAATTCTCCTTGCTCAGCTCGGTCATGGTATACTTACTCTCCGGGATAGGCTCACCAAACTTGAAGCCCCCATACCAGGCATAGACTGTAAAGTCGCGCTTGTAATCGCCGCCGCCAATGAGGCTCCGGCCCCAGGCCATCCTCCCCTTGTAGGAATTGGGATAGGGCTTCCAGCAGGTCTCGAAGATGATGCGCCAGAAATTCCCTTCCCGGTCATACTGCTCAGCCCGCAGCTCCAGCTTGGTACGTTTCTCGATCCAATAGATCATATAACCCAGGTAATACTTCGGGTCTTTCGGTGTGACCTTGACGACCCAGCACTCTAAACCACCATCCTCCCGGTAGGGGTTCATGCCATCACCCCAGACCCCCTGTCCAGGATAGACCGGGTTGTCTGCAATGACCTTCGGATTACCCATGATTTCCTGACCCTTTACCGCTAGCACCTCGTAAAGGACATCCTCGCCGATGATCTCATAGGTATACTCCCAGAACTGCCGCTCGCCATTGTCATCATTACTCAGGGGATAACCGAGGGAGTCGTCCTGCCGGTCGCCACCGGCCGAGCGCCTCACCCGCCGCAAGGCCGGTACCCAGGAGTAACGGTCCGGGTCTTTCCATTTCTCCGGGGCATTGTTATACTTGACCACCAACTGGGCAAAGCCCCGGATCTCGGGTGGGTTATCCAGGATAGTGAAGACCTTCTGGTAAAGGCCATTGATCCCCATCTTGTAATGAATCACCTCATCAAACCGCTCCCAGTACTGGGTCCGCATGATATAGAAATTCTTGCTAATCACCAGACCCCGGCGGTTTATGGATGGGCCATAACCACAATAATTTTGGGTCTTGCCCCCCTCGGCGCTCCAGAAGTTGCATTCCCTGAACCAGAGCAGCTCCTCACCGGTATAGGGGACATCCTTGCGGGGCCAAGAGGGCTTCCAGGGATAGGGGTCTTTAAGTACCCAGGGATACTGGGGATGTCGTTTGGCCGGCTCAGTCCAGTCCTTCACAGGTTCATCATAGACGGTCCAGCCTTTGATGGTAGCTGGTGCCGGGGCATAAGGGTCTACCTCGACCCAGCTCCCCTGTCCTACCTCATGTTTTATCTTCTTTCCTTCCTGCGCTAATACCGTGGCTGGCATGACCCACCAGATCCCTAGCGCCAGCAATAAAACCAGCAGATAGATAATTCTTCTCTTCTTCATAAATGCCTCCTTTTTCTATTTCCTTAGCTGGATTTATCTATATTTCAAATTGAACTCATGGGATTCATTCCCCCAAATGACTAAGGAAAGGTAACTG
>MHDQ01000025.1 GCA_001803565.1 Nitrospinae bacterium RIFCSPLOWO2_12_FULL_45_22
CAAGCAACGGTGCCACCCCGCATAAAGGTCTCATAGGTAGGAAACCAGGTTACATTTTTAAAGTGGTTCAGGCCGGCTTTAGCTAAAAGTTGTCCAATAGTCAATACCCCCTGCCCGCCAAAACCGGCAATTACTAATTCAATCCTTGGAACTTTCTCATTACTCATATCTGCCTCCTGTTTTATTTCCCATTATTTCTCAGCTAACTTATAAATCTCTATAGCGAAGTCTGGACAGAGCTTAGCGCACGAAAGACAGCCTATACAGCATTCAGGGTCCTTAATAAAAGGGTACCTATAGCCTTTTGAATTAAACTGCTCGCCTATGTCTAAGCATTCCTTGGGACAAAACGTCACACAATAACCACAGCCTTTACAATACTCGGTATTGATCACTACCTCAAACATCTTCTTTGTCCCTCCTTAATTTAGCTATAATCTCAGTAGGTTAAGGGGAATAAACTAACTCTGTTAATTTATCCTAAGCACATTTGGATGTCAATTTAAAACCTCTATGTGAATTGACAAGCTATGGGGGTATCGCTAAAATAGAGTAATTGTTTAGCCAACTAAATCTTTAAAAAAATGTAGCCACAAAAAAGGCGCAAGAACGCAAAAACAAGATTAACCAGAAATCCTCTTGTACTCTCTGTGCATTTTTTGGGCTAAACTGTTACCAATAATCTCATTGCCCGGGGAGAGAGATATGAGGCTATTGAGTTTTGGCCCTCCAGGTAGAGAGAGGGCCGGGCTGTTAGCAGGCGAAGATATTATTGATCTGAGGGCAGCTTCTCATAACCTTTTTGCTGAACCGCTGCCAGCCGATTTAAGGGATATCCTGGCCCTACCGGATTGGTTTGAAAAGCTCCGGCATGTTTTTGCCTCGGTTTCTTTTTTATCCCGAGAGGTCTTTTATGCCCAAAACGCTACCCGGATTGGAGCTCCCATACCCAACCCATCCAAGATTATTGCCCTCGGGGCTAATTATAAAGAGCACCTGGAAGAGACAAAGATGGATATAGAAACCCCTAAAACCCCTATCCTTTTCTCTAAGGCCCCTAGTAGTGTTAATGGCCCTTATGACGATATCCTCTATCCACCAGAAACCAGGGCCCTGGATTATGAGGTAGAGCTGGCAATAGTTATCGGCCGGCAGGGGAAAAGAATCAAGCCAGGAGAGGCTTATGAGTATATATCTGGTTATACCATCCTTAATGATATCTCTGCCCGCGATATCCAGATGGGCGGGCAAAAGGGGTTGGGGGATCAATGGTTCCGGGGAAAGAGCCTGGATACCTTTGCCCCTATGGGGCCCTGGATAGTGACGAAAGATGAGTTGCCAGAGCCGCATAATCTGAGGATAAGTTTAAAACTGAATGGTGAAATAAGGCAGGATAGTAATACTGGCAAGCTTATCTTCAAGATACCAGAGATTGTAGCCTTTGTCTCCAGTGGAATAACCTTATTTCCCGGTGATATTATATCTACGGGAACACCTTCAGGTGTGGGGATGTTTTCCAACCCACCTCAGCTCCTTCAACCCTCGGATGTTATTAAGTCAGAGATAGAAGGGATTGGGTTTTTAGAAAATAAAATAGTCTCAGAGCAATCAAGGGAAGGGTGATGGTGAAAGAGGGATTTTCAGAGGAGAGAACTACGGCCAAAGTCAGCATACATAAGGCAGACTATCAGGTTATAGCCGACGTTATTCCTGAAGTCTTTGCGGAATTCCCTTTACCCTGGCAGGGCAAGCGGATACTGATAAAACCCAATATGTTGGGCCCTTTCCCGGTAAATAAGGGGGTTACTACCCATCCCGCACTGATAAAGTCGGTTGTTGAATATTTGCAATCCCAGAACCCAGCCGAAATAATAGTAGGAGACAACCCAGGCGCTATGGGTTATGGTGAGAATGAAAGATGTGCCCATCAGACTGGTATCCTGGAAGGGGCTCAAGGGTATTATCGCAACCTATCCAAGAATACTATAAAAAGAGAGGTAAAATCCACTTTTGTCAAGAGCCTGGTTATCTCCCGGGAGGTCTTAGAGAGTGACATAGTGATCAATCTTCCCAAATTTAAAACCCATCTCCAGACCCGTATTACCGGGGCAGTAAAAAATATGTACGGCATCCTGGTGGGAGGGGAAAAGGCCCGACTCCATACCATAGCTACTGATCCAGAAGACTTTTCCAGGGCAGTAGTAGAAGTCTATAGAATACGGGTACCGGAATTGACCATTATGGATGCCGTGGTCGGGATGGAGGGGAACGGTCCTTCCAATGGTCACTTGCGAAATATAAACAGGATATTGGCTTCTAACAATGGTGTTGCCCTGGATGCTGTAATGGCTTATATGATGGGTGTAGCCCCACAGGAGATCAAGTATTTACAGATTGCCCAGACAGAAGGGCTGGGAGAAATAGACCTAGATAAAATAGAGATAAAGGGACCTTTAGAACAGATAAAGGGCTTTAAAATGCCCATAAGTTTTGGCAGCCGGGGCTTGTTAGGCACTATGATTAACAAATATTTCTATTCCTCTCTGGCCAAACCCCATCTTAAGGTTAAAGAGAAGCAATGTGAGCTCTGCCAGGTCTGTTTGCAGAGTTGTCCAGTAGGGGCACTAGAGCTGAAAAAATATCCTTCCGTCCGCAGGGATTTATGCATCTCGTGTTATTGCTGTTATGAGTTATGTCCCCAATCTGCTATTGACTTTACTGGATGGCAAAAGTTCATTAACCTGATATCGTAGGGATTAAGGAAGATTTGTCTAAAGTTATAAGCTAAAGAGGCGATAAATATAAGTAAGTGCTAAGTCGTAAATGCTTACCAGATAGCCGGATATGAACGGTGGGAGGAAGGGAATATTTATTTGTCTTGCCACGGCAACAATTTTGTCTTGTGCTGGGCCGAAAAAGGGTATAAAATATGAACCAGCAGAGAGCCTGGTGGAAATCCTTAGTGAATTTCAGAGGCAAATAACCTATGACTCTTACAGATTCCCTACCCCTAAAGATTTAGCGGGGAGGAATATTTTTAAGGCTACTCTGGTCAAGCTGAATAACTATGAAAAGCTTTACCCTGGAAGATTCAAGCAAATAATTGCCTTTAACAAAGCTAAATCCTGGGAAAGACTCCAGGACTACCGGCGGGCTATCAAGTACTATAAAGACGCAGAGCAGTATATGCCGCTTAAAAAAACAGCCCGGCAAAATATCCAAATATGTCAGGAATTTAATAATTTAAAAAAGCAATATGAAAAATTTCCAGGTAAGGAGCCAGAAGCGGTGTTAGCAAGATTGGATAAAATGATAGATTCGTGGGAACCCCTTATTCGTAAATATATGGGCACACCCTATGAACCTCTGGCCAGAGAAGAACGGGAGCAACTAGAGTTTGCCCGGGTATTATTTCTTGAAAAAAACTGGTTCCACCGGTCAAAAGGCAAATTGCTTATACATAACAGTTATCGCTCTTTAATAAAGAAACATATAGAGAGTAAGAACATAAATCGCTATTTTATAAAATTTGGCGATTTCTATGCCCGTTTAGCCCATGAATATGCAGAAGAGTATGACCCCGAGAGTATTCATTTTAACAGCAAAGATTTTGAAAGACTGGCTAATTATGCCTCAGAGTTGTATGAGGTGCCAGCTTCTAAAGACGGGATAGCAGAAAAAGTAGAGGCAAAAGGCAAATTGGATGCCCTGAGTTCTTATATGAACTATGTTAAAGAACTGAATCAATAACCGAAATTATGCACCGCAAAAGCACAAAGTTCAGTAAGCAGTTAACTCCTCACGGCTCACTGCTTACTCCCCTCACTGTTCTTTGCGGTTATGATATAAACAGAAGGGAGGATCAAATGCGGAAGTGGTCCTTTTTGCTGTTTGATCTCATATTAATCTTATTAACTCTTCTGTTGCCCAATCTGTTGTGGTCTTTCTCGGGAAAAGACCTTGTTCAGAATAATAGCGCAATCAAGCCCTGCCCCCTTTCGGACGAAGAAGAGACTCTTTTGGCCTTAACCCTGGGCATCATCAATACCACTAATCAGATAGGATTTGAAGAGGCCAGGAAGCTTCTACGCGAAGACGAGGCTATTAAATTCGGCAAGCTATTTAATTTTTTCTTCTCCAGACTCAATTTTTGGAATGAATTAGACATTGAAGATATTGCCCTATTTCAGATAGGGCCCGCCTTCACCGCAAGCAAGAAAACCGTTGACCTGATAAGAGATTCCCAGGACTTGATCTCTGAATGGAGAGATATATCAACCCGGGAGAGGAAGGCCTTAGTCAAATATGAAACCTTCTTACGGAAATATCCGCACAGCAAATATGCCCCTGCGGTACAAAGGAAATTGCAAAAGTTAAAAGCTAAGAAGAGCCGCCATGATTATCTTCTGGAGATGAAGCTGGCGAAGCAGGCCCTTAAGGCTGAGGATTTACCTCTGGCAAAGAGACACTATCAAACGGCCCTGAGACTATCACCTGCCACCCATAAAGAAGTCTTAAAGGCCCTGTATAAGCTAGCAGAATTAGAAAGGGCCGATCGGGATAGAAAAAGAACCTTTGACCTGGTGAAGCCAGGGGGTGAAATATTTCTAAACCCAGGAGAAAAAGAGAACTATGAAGAACTCCTGGTCTCCCTCTCTCAACATGACACTGATACTCTCCTCGCGGCCAGCAATGAATTTGTTCAAAGACATAAAAGCAGCCCCTTAAAGGATGAGGCGGAGGTTTCTGTCGCACTGGCTTATGAGTTTAAGGACGATTTGTCACAAGCCAAGAAGGTCTTTAAGCAGGTAGGGAGAAAATATCCTGAGAGCAATATGGGGAGATATGCCCGACGCATCGCTGCTAACCCCCATTACGACTTATATGCCTCGGTAAAAAAAACCGTAAAAAACCGCCAAAAAGAAGCGATCAAATATGTCCTCTTAGGAGAAAATTCCAACCTGGCCTGGTTTCAAGAGGGAGTGACCGGATGGACAAAACAGGCATACCATCTTAAAGAAAATCAGAAGCAAATCTCTTCGCCTAACCGGCTGATAAGTCGTGCCTTTGAGGTATTTGTACAGAAGAAAGTCCCTACCAATCAAACTACTATCACTTTAGGAGAAGAGTATTTGAAAAAATATCCCCGTTCCAAACGGACGCCGGAGGTACGGAAAATAGTTGCCCGGGCTTATGAGGAGGAGAAACTTTATAATTCGGCCTTATTCCACTATAATTTGATTGGCAACGTACCAGGCAACAAGCTGAAAGAGTTAGAAGATAAAGCCGCTATAGACCTTCTACAGGGGGTTACACCGGATAAAAAAAACCTCTATTATGCTAATATCCTGGAATTATATCCCCACAGTGATGCGGCTCATCTCATCAGAAAATATACTAATAATAAGGGTGCTGGTGGTGTTATCGGGCCAAAAGAAAAAACTGGCGGGATTAGTTTTGAGATTTCATCAGGCAGTTCCCCAATAATGCCCCTATTAGGAAGTAATTCCTGGCTGCTAAAAGCTAGAGATAATAGCTCTCTACCTGTTTCCCATCCATTATTAGGATTGAGCATGAACTTCGGGCGCAATTCTACTACCTCACCTGAGCAAGCGAATAGTCCTCAATTATTCGGACTTCCTTTGCACCTGAAAAAAGAATGGGTTAAAGAGGATGAATATTCTATGGGATACCAGTTGTGGGATGAAAAGCAGTTTGCTACTGGTAAACTCTCTTTAGAGCAGTGGGATGCGGTCGCCCAAATGGGGGTAAATAAAAAGGGCCCCAACACCCAGGTTCATCTCCCGATACCCGTAATAAAAAATTTCATCCCCCTGGCCTTAAGAGTGCGTGCAAAGTTAGGAAGGGTGCAGTTCTTACCTGTCATGGAAGATATTGAACTTGACGATGCCGCTTTATATCAGGATTAATGTCTGAACTTAGCCGGAAAATCTCCCTTCTTTCAAACATCCTTATTCCTCCCCATTTATCTTGATAGTATAGGAATTTTCATTTTAATAATGCGGTTTTGTGGTAGTCGCAGGCTTTAGCCTGCGCTAATTTAACTTTGTCAGATTAAAGTATCTAGGTTCAGATATAACCGCAAAGGACGCGAAGAATGACCAGGGAAAATGTTCCGGTTTTTGGCATCCTTCAAAAGTAGTTACCAGTTTGAGAAAAGGAAAATAGTTTTTTAACCCTTCACCGCAGAGAGCGCAGAGCCCGCGGAGAGGCCAGAGAGTTCTTTTCTATGTGATCTCTGCGTGCTTTGCGGTAAATTAGTAAAATAATCTTATCGACTAAAAGTGTTAACTACTTTTTGGGCGAAATGAAGGATGCCCGGTTTTTCCCTAAAACTTTTCAAACGGTTAGCCACAGAGTCACGGAGGACACAAAGTAGCAGCAGGGCCTTGCCCTGCCATAAGGGTAAAAGTTTTAAGTAGGGCGTTGCATGCAACGTCCTTACTCGCCACCTACCCTTCCTCTGGGTCCTCTGGGCCTCGGTGGCAATATTAATAGTTAATGTAACAATGTCAAACTAGCAGGATGATGGTCGCTGAGCATGTCTAAATTTAAGCCCTATGTTGATTTTGCCGGGGTTATGAATATGGCCCATCGAGGCGGGGCGGGCCACGGCCCGGAAAATACCCTCCAGGCATTCCAGCAGGCATTAACCGAAGGGGCGCAGGTATTTGAGCTGGATGTACATCATACCCAGGATGGTTATATTGTTGTGCATCACGACCCGGATCTAGAAAGGACCGCTGGGGTCTCCTTAAAGATCAGTGAAACCCCTTTGAAAGTCTTGAAAACCTTTGATATCGCCCAACCCTTCCGGCGCTCTAATAATAACCCGCCCCCTCTTATATTCCAAGCCCTGCAACAAACTATAACCCTTCCTACCCTGGCAGAGGTCTTTGATGAGTTCCCCCATGCCCGAATAAATATAGATATAAAACCCAGGAAAGCTTTCCCGGTATTAGAATTAATCCGATTAATTGAAGAGAAGGGTATGACCGAGCGAGTGCTGGTAGTCTCCCAATATAGGAAATATCTACGAATTACCCGGAGGATAAACCCGCGGCTGGCTACGGGACTTTCTATGTCTGAAGTATTCTGCCTCAAATTCATCCCGTTTTACCGTCCAAAAGGCGATGCCTTACAGATCGGCTGGCTATATTATCTAAAAGGACTGATCGCTATCGGAAAAGTCACCCGGAGACTGGTGGCTAAAGCCCATAGAAAAGGCCTAAAGGTCCATGTCTTTATCACTGAGGGCAAAGCGGGTATGCCGCCAGAGGAGAGGATAGAAAAGGAAGCCGGAGATATTAAGAGGCTCTTAGATTTGGGGGTTGATGGAATAATAACCGATTACCCTTCCCTTCTAAAACAGATATTAGATAATAAGTAAAATTTAGCCACCGAGACCGCAGAGAAAAGAGCTAAAAGTGGAAAGTGCAAGGTGTAAAGCTAAGGAATAATTCCATAGTTTTGCGCTTTTCGCTTTAAGCTTTGCAGTTTATCTCGGTACCTCGGTGGCTAAACAAATACTATAACAAGCATGATTACCACGGGATTGACGGATGGCCAGAGAAAAGATACTGGTAGTAGAAGATGAAGAGGATATCCTGAATTTAGTTGATTATAACCTGCGCCAGGGAGGATTCCAGGTCATTCGGGCAGTAGATGGGGAAACAGCCCTGGCCCTGGCTAGACAAAAGCCCCCAGACCTCATCATCCTGGATTTGATGCTTCCGGGCATGGATGGGACCGAGGTATGTAAGACCTTAAAGCAGGAAGGTGCTACCCGGCGGATACCAATCATCATACTTAGCGCCAAAGGAGAAGAGATGGATCGGGTAATAGGACTGGAGCTAGGGGCGGCTGATTATGTAACTAAACCCTTCAGCCCCAGAGAGTTAATCTTGAGGGTCAAAGCGGTCTTACAGCGGGGCCTCCCGGAGGAAGAAAACGAAATCCCAATTCAAGTAAGTGACTTAACCATTAATATAGCTGAACACCAAGTCTACGTGAAGGGAAAACCGATCGAGCTCACGCATACGGAATTTAAACTCCTGGCATATCTGCTCAAGAATCGGGGACGGGTTCAGGACCGGGAGAGCCTCCTGGCTCACGTTTGGGGCTATGACTCGGTAGTATATGGCCGGACCGTAGATACCCATATACGCCGCCTCCGGGCCAAGATAGACCCCTTAGGAGAGTTCATTGAAACCATTCGCGGTGTGGGGTATCGGTTCAAAGAATGACGGATTTATCATTAGTAATACCTCTGAGTATTATCCTGGCATTAATTCTGGTTTACTGGTATCGTAAAACTTTCTATTTTCCTTTACAGAAACTCATCCTGTTTGCTCACCAGCTCTTAGCTGGTCAATATAAAACCCACCTGGATATCCCACCCAGTAGTAATGCGAGCATACGGGCCCTCGGCCAGTTACTGAATCAATTAGCCATTGAATGGGATAAAAAGAGTCAGGGGTTAATAACCGAAAAAGAACACCTGCTGGCAGTATTGCGGGGTATGGGAGAAGGGGTTATGGTTACCGATAAGCATGCCCGGATAATATTAATCAATCCTGCCTTTCGTAAGATATTTTCTGTCGAGGGACTTGTAGAGGGCAAAACCTCCCTCGAAATAATAAGGGATATAGGCCTTGAAGAAGGGATGGAAAGGGTTCTTCATGGTCAGGAGGAAAGAGTGACTTTAGAGATGAATCACTCATTCCCGCAGGAGAAGACCCTGGAAGTAAATATAACTTCGTTAGGGACAGAAACTGGTGGCAGTGGTATCCTGGCGGTTTTTCACGACATTACAGAACTTAAACGCCTGGAAGGGGCCCGGCGAGATTTTGTGGCCAATGTATCCCATGAGCTCCGTACCCCCTTGACTTCTATTGTAGGATATACCGAGACCTTAATCGAAGGAACCCTTAACGACACCGAGACAGCCCAGAATTTTCTGATGATTATCCAAAAACATGCCCAGAGACTGGCTGCGATAGTAGAAGATCTATTAACTATTTCCCAGATTGAGTCGCGTCAGCTAGACCTCACTTTCCAGCCCTTATCACTGGCCGATTGTGCTCGAGAAGTACTGAATACTATAGAAAGGGCCTGTGAAGAGAAGGGATTAAAACTGGTTAATGCCTTATCTCCTGAGTTGCCTAAAGTAGGGGGAGATAGGTACCGGATAGAACAAATCCTCCTTAATCTGTTAGATAATGCCGTGAAATATACTGCTAGCCCGGGTTCGATAACTATCTCCGCTAAACATAAGGGAGATATGGTTGAGGTAGCAATAACTGATACCGGCATCGGGATCCCGCAAAAGGACCTGAGCCGAATATTCGAGCGCTTCTATCGGGTAGATAAGGCCCGCTCCCGCAAGCTCGGTGGGACGGGATTGGGGCTATCTATCGTGAAGCACCTGGTACAGGCCCACAACGGAAAAGTGTGGGCAGAGAGTGAAGAAGGCCGCGGCTCGACCTTTTATTTCACCTTGCCTAAAGCTCCCTAAACATTATATCTTTATCTCTTCCCCCGCATCTATACGGTAAGCCATTACCACAAAAGTAACATATCTCTGATACCTGGCAAATCCTTTTCTTGAAACCTCATCCCTCCCTACATTATTTAACGGTATTGTAACATTCCGTTAAGGTGGTTGTAACTTTATCGGGATAAGATTACTAGCCAGTATGAAGAAAAGTAGCGGAGAGGGAAAGGAGGTGAGGACAGAGTCTTGCGAGGTATCAGTAATATTAATTTTCGGGGTTATTAGGTTATCAGGAAGAATATGTTAACTGTTTTAGCTAAGGAGGTGTGTGGTGAAAAGATTCTGTAGCTTGTTAGCTTTTTCTTTGTTCCTGTTCTGGCCCCTGGTTAGCTGGGCCACCGATGAGGAGCTGTTGATGCTCCTGAAGACCAAAGGGGTCATTACCCAGGAGGAGATGGATGGCCTCCTGGAGCGGGTAAAAGGGCGGGAGAAGAAAGATAAGACCCTCAATGCCTTCTATAAGGATGGCTTTCAGGTACAAACGGTAGATAAGTCTTTTAAGATGCAAGTCGGTGGTCGCGTACAGGGGGATTATCTAGGGCTGGACAATAATGACACCGATGATAGTTCCTTCACTATTCGGCGGGCCCGGATCTTTGCCTCGGGTGATCTTTTTAAACATACTGATTTCAAAGGTGAGATAGACTTTGGTCAGGGCAACGATGCCAGCCTTACGGATGGTTACTTGAATTTTAAATATCTAAAGTGGGCCCAGCTCCGGATCGGTCAGTACAAAGAGCCCTTTTCTCTGGAAGAGTTGACCTCATCCCGTTATATAGACTTTGTGGAGCGGTCTACTCTAAACAGCTTAGTTCCAGCTAGAGATATAGGTCTCATGGTTCATTCTGAATTCTTGGAAGGGACTATAGGTTATGGCCTGGGTATCTTTAATGGCAGTGGCCTTAACCAGAGACGCGATCAGAACGATGATAAAGATATTGCCGGCCGGCTCTATTTCCGTCCCTTTGCCCAGAGCGAGTCCATGTTCCTCAAAGGGCTACAATTGGCTACTAACTTTACCGTGGGTAATCAGGAAGGCGGTCTCAGTACCATAAGAACCCCTGCCGCAAGAACATCTATTATTAGCTGGGCTAGTGGGGTGAAGAGCGATGACCGCCGCACCCGTTTTGGGGCGGACCTGGCCTGGGTCATCGGTCCCTTCTCTCTGAAGAGCGAGTATATCAGGGCAGATTGGGACAATCTCAGGCTAAAGAATAGGCAAGAAGACTTTGATATCCAGGGCTGGTATGTAACCGGCAGTATCTTCCTTACCGGTGAAGAGAAGCCCTTTAAAGAAGGTGCCTTTGGCCGGCTGAAGAAGGTGCATAGCTTTGATCCCCAAAAGTCCGGTTGGGGGGCCTGGGAACTCCTGGCCCGCTACGATACCCTCAGGGCCGATGATGATATCTTTGACCTGGGCTATGCCACCGGCACTGACCGGATCAATGCCTTTACGGTAGGCCTGAACTGGTACCCGCATAATATGGTGACCGTGAAATTCAACTATGTCCATAACTCCTATGATGACAACTTGAAGGAGCTCGAGGGAGACGATTCAGAAGACCTCTTTCTGACCCGGCTCCAGGTAGAATTCTAAAGTGATTCTGGACACAGATGAACACAGATAATTTCGAGTTGTGTGTTAAACCCGTAACTCGCAACCCGTAACGAGTTACTGTAGGTATCTGTGAAAATCTGTGTCCCAACTTAAAGTGGTAATCGCAGGCTGTAGTCGCAGGCTTTAGCCTGCGCTAATTTAAAGAGAGGAGGAAAGAATGATGATAGGGAGTAAGATCATAAGCAAGATTCTAAGTGTAGTTACCAGTTGTGTTTTAGTTGGAATAGTGACATCTATTAGCTTAAGCCAGGAGGCCATCCAGGTAGACCCCGGTATCACCTCCTACCAGAAGGCCATCGGTGTCTCGGGCAACCTGAGTAGTGTCGGTTCCGATACTATCCTCAACCTCATGACCCTCTGGGCCGAAGGGTTCAAGAAGGCCTATCCCAATGTCAATATTCAGATCGAGGGGAAAGGCTCCAGTACTGCACCACCGGCCCTCATCTCTGGCACTGCGCAGCTCGGACCCATGTCCCGGGCCATGAAGCCCACTGAGATTGATGAATTTGAGGCCAAGTTCGGCTATAAGCCCACCCAGATTAAGACCGCCATCGATACCATCGGGGTCTATGTCCACAAAGATAATCCTATCCAGGGCCTTACCATGGGCCAGGTAGATGCTATATTCTCCAAGACCCATCGCTGTGGCAACCCCAAAGAGATCCGTACCTGGGGCGACCTGGCCCTCACGGGCGAGTGGGCCGACAAGCCCATAAGTATCTATGGCCGTAACTCGGCCTCTGGCACCTATGGCTTCTTTAAAGAAAATGCCCTCTGCAAAGGCGATTACAAAGATGAGGTCAAGGAGCAGCCCGGGTCGGCTGCCGTAGTCCAGGGTGTTACTGAGGACCGCTACGGGATTGGTTATAGCGGTATCGGGTATGTCACCTCCGGGGTAAGGGCGGTACCCTTGGGTTTCGAAAACAAGGGTTTTGTCGAAGCCAATATGGAGAATGCCATGAATGGCTCTTATCCCCTGGCCCGCTTCCTCTATGTCTATATCAATAAGGCGCCCGATAAACCCCTGGAGCCCCTAGTTAAAGAGTTCATTAAGTTCATCATGAGCCGGGAAGGCCAGGAGGTAGTCATAAAAGATGGTTACTTTCCCCTGACGGCAGATTTAGTGGCCAAGGAATTGGCCAATCTAGAATAGGAATACTTACCGCAGGGACACAGAGGCCGTGGAGAGAATGGACCTAAACCAGGGTACCCACAGCCTCCTCAGCGTCTCAGCGCCTCTGCGGTTAATATTATGGAAAGATACTCACCCATGTTAATAGCAATATTTGGGGATATCCATGGGAATATTGAGGCCCTCAGGGTGGCATATGAGGCGGCCATCACTCATAGAGTTGAAAAGATATATCACCTGGGCGACCTAGGTGGCTATGCACCATTCGTAAATGAAGTGGTTGATTTCCTTATCGAGCATAAGATTGAGGGAATACAGGGTAATTATGATGAAGCGGTAGCTAATAACCGGGAACATTGTGGCTGCAAGTATGAGAACCCCTTCCAGGCAGAGATGGCCACCTTGTCTTTTGAGTGGACCAAGCAGCATGCTACCCAGAAGAGTAAGGACTATATGAAGGGTCTCCCTTTTGATATTTCATTCTCCTGCCACAATCTAACCATAACCCTATTCCATGCCACCCCATTGAAAAACAATCTTTATTGGTACCAAGAAAGGCCGGATAAATTTTTCCGGCAGATGGCTATGTGGGCAGATGCCAAGGTAATGATTTATGGACATACTCATATCCCTTACAGGAAGGATATAGACAATAAGGTATTCATCAATGCTGGTAGTGTAGGGAAGCCAAAGGATGGGAATCCAGGGGCATGTGTGGCATTGGTTGATATTACTCCCGATGCCATAAGAACCGAATTATTAAGGCTGCCTTATGATGTAGAAAAGATGGCGGGAGCCATAATTAAAAGCGGCTTACCAAAATATTTTGCCGAGAAGCTGCGCTCAGGAGAATGAGTCGAGAGGAGAGCGCCAATGGATCAGAAAGAGGATATTCTGGAATTAAGACCTAACATCTTCCGCCTGCGGGGCACCAATCAGAGTAGCCATTCCTACGTGATAAAAGGAGATTATAAGAACCTGCTGATTGATTCCGGGGCAGATGAGAACTTTCAAAAGTTGGAAAGCCTCCTCCTAAAGGTGGGCCTCAAGGTAAAAGATATTGACATAATAATAAATACCCATGAACATTTTGATCACATAGGGGCTAACCGCTATTTTCAGGACTATGCCCTCATCGCTTCCCATCGCTACTCGGCCAATAAGATAACCCTGGCAGACCGGGTCGTTACTCATTACCAGAGCCGGGATATGAATGAGTTACCCCTGAAGGTGCATTTATGCCTAAAAGACCGGTGTCGGATGGATCTGGGCAATTATATCCTGGATGTAATCCATACCCCAGGCCATACCTCGGGCTCCATCTGTCTGTATGAATTCAGTCAGATGCTATTATTTACGGGTGATACTGTCTTTGCCGGCGGCACTTTATCCAGGATTGCCGAGTCAGGCAGTATTGGCGATTATATAAACTCCATCATTACTTTGAGAAACTTCAGGATTGCTGAGCTCTACCCTGGCCATGGCCGTATTTCTTGTACACCAGACGAAGATATGGAGCAGGCCATAATCAATGCCCGCTCCTTCCTCAAAGATAAATGCCAACCGTCACCTATCGGAATGGCCAGTCCATCTCTTGAATCGGAAGATAACGAAAATTTAATAAAATTGTAACCATTCCTTAACCTGCCTGTAACATTTCCAGGCTATAATGTGCGGCAATGGATAAAGTATCACCAAAGTTCAAGCCTAAGACTGTCCTGGTAGTAGATGATGAGTTAGATGTAGTACGTTTAGTAGCTTATCATCTCGCCCAGGCCGGTTTTTCGGTCTATGAGGCATATGATGGCAAGAGCGGTATTGATATCTGCCTGAGTAATCCCATAGATCTATTAATCCTGGATATTATGCTCCCGCAATTGAGTGGCTGGGAAGTATGTCAACTCCTGAAGGCTCATCCCAAGACCTATCGGCTGCCTATAATTATCCTTTCCGCACTGGCTGAGGAAGAAGCCCGGATAAAGGGTTTCCAGTTGGGGGCCGATGACTATATGGTAAAGCCCTTTTCTCCCCGGGAGTTGGTTTGTCGGGTAAAGAACATCTTGCACCAGATGGAAGTCGAGAAAAAGGCTAGGTCGGTAATAAGGGTTGGAGAAATCACTATTGATTTCTCTAGACACCGGGTATTCAGGCAAGATAAGGAGATATTTTTGAGTATAAGAGAATTTAACCTCTTGAAACTCCTCGCTACTCACCAGGGATGTATCCTCAAGCGGGATGAGATCATAGAGGCCTTGTGGGATCAGGACCGCTTTATCGAATATGGCAATATAGATGTCCATATATGTCACCTGAGGAAAAAGTTAGAACCTGATCCGCATAAACCCCGGCACATTGTTACCAAAAAAGGTGTAGGGTACCTACTAGCCAGCTAAGATAGGGGGTGATAAATCTGTCTTCGGCCAGATGGAAAACTATAACGGGGGTTTTACCCTACCTGATTATCTCATTAGGGGGTATCACCATAATAGTGAGCATCCTGGCTATTCTGATATTTATTGCCTGGGAGGTTTATCCTTTGTGGAAAAAACCCAAGGCCGGCCTAGTCGCTAAGATCAATCTTACCCAGGAACTAACCGGTATAAATTGGGATGATCTGCCATCACCCCTGGCTTTAGGGATCGAAGAATATCGCGAGATAGCTTTTGTGCCGGCGGTAGATGGGGCCATCAACTTCTTCTCACCTATTACGGGTAAGGTGATAGAGTCCGCCAGGGTGAAAGAGATAGAACCAGGAGATATTACCGCTTCTCGGGGGTCATTGGGCAGCAAAGGAATAATCATGGGCACTTCTACCGGTGAGGTAGTAGTAGGGGAGATAAATTTCTCTATCTCCTTTATCAGCGGGAAGCGCACTATCAGACCAACTATTACGGTGAAAGGGCCTATTAAAGTTGATCAGGCGGGGCAACCTCTCTCGCTCGTTACTTTTAAGGGAGATGAAGAGCAAGGGGCTGCTGCCGCCCTAACCGCAGATGGCAGACTGGTTTTTTTTGCTTACCAGAAAGGCCCTCCTACCCTCCTCCTGGGCGAAGGGAAAAGAGAGGAGTTTCGACACGATCTTACCCAGCAACTTCAGGGAGAGCAGGTGAGGGCCTTGGCCTTAGACCATTTCTTGGAAAATCTCTATATAGGTACCCAACATGGGCATATTTATAATTGGGCTGTGAGGGATAAGAGGAATCTTTCTTTAGTGGACAAGTTGGATGCCACGGGTGACAGGAGAGCCCCAGTTACTGCCCTGGGGTTTTTGATAGGTGAGCGGTCCCTCATGGTCGGTGATGCCGCCGGTAATGTGAGTACCTGGATGCAAATAGCGAATCAGACTTCTCCTGGAAAGACCATACTCAGAAGGGGCCATGTACTGAATCCCCATCCGGCAGCGGTTACTGCGGTGGCTGGTTCATCGCGGAATAAGGGTTTTGTATCGGCCGATGTCCAAGGAAACATCTTTATCCACCATGCCACATCAGAACAAACTCTGCTGGAGCTTAAAGGGGAAGGAGAGATCATTAAAGCCCTGGCCTTTGCCCCCAAAGCCGATGGAGTAATAGCTCTGGACGGAAAAGGGGTATTTTACCACTGGGAGGTGGATAATCCCCACCCGGAAATAAACCTGAAAACTCTCTTTGGTAAGGTCTGGTATGAGGGCTATCAAAAACCGGAATATGTATGGCAGTCTACCGGAGGAAGCGACGACTTTGAACCGAAAATCAGCCTTACACCCCTGGTTTATGGCACCTTTAAAGGTACCTTTTATGCCCTGATCTTTGCTATCCCATTAGCAGTACTGGGGGCCATTTATACCTCTCAGCTTATGCACCCTAATCTAAAAGGAATTGTTAAACCAAGCATAGAAATTATGGCGGCTTTACCCAGTGTAGTGCTGGGTTTTTTGGCCGGTCTATGGATAGCTCCTCTACTGGAAAAGATATTGCCCGCGGTGCTAATTATGCCTTTGGTTATCATTAGTTTGATATTGGTTGCGG
>MHDQ01000026.1 GCA_001803565.1 Nitrospinae bacterium RIFCSPLOWO2_12_FULL_45_22
AGATGAAATAACCATTTACGTATAAGCCTTTGGTTTGGCAACGGTAGGCCGTTTCTGGTATACTCGTCCTTTTGTTGAAAGCTGATTGCTAATACCTGAACGCTTCCCGGGGGTAGGCTATGAAGAGTCTAATCAAGGCTATTCTGGTAGGGTTAGCGCTGAGTATAGGTGCGGGGATAGCCGGGGCCGACGATCGCTTCCAATTGCTATTTAGTGGAAGGGCAAAGCTTTTGGACCTGACTTATCCCATTAATAAGGGTAATGCCTATTGGCCCGGCAGCGCCTATTTTCCATTCACGCTTAAAAACATCGCTAATATTGATAAAGACGGCGTATACTCGAATAGCTTCTCTATGCCAGAACACCTGGGGACTCATATGGACGCCCCCAGTCATTTTGTTAAGGGCCAACTGTCTTTAGATCAGATCCCTTTGACTCAACTCTTTGGCCCTGCCGTAGTAGTAGATGTCCGGCAAAAGGTGGATAAGAACCCGGATTATCAAATGAGTATCCAGGACCTGAAGGGATGGGAACAGGCCCATGGGCTCATACCCGATGGAGCCATCATATTAATGTATACCGGCTGGGGGGAGCGGTGGTCTGATTTTAATAGCTATCGGAACCGAGATGCGCAGGGCAACTTGCATTTCCCGGGCTATTCGCCCGAAGTGGCTCAATTCCTGATAAAAGAAAAGAGTATCTATGGGATTGGTATAGACACTTTGAGTGTAGACTATGGCCTATCTAAAGATTTTAAAGTCCACCACATATGCCATGGGGCAGGTAAATACCATCTAGAGAACGTGGCTAATCTGGACAAGATGCCTGCTAACGGGGCTTATCTGATATTGGCCCCGATCAAGATTGAAGGCGGTTCTGGAGGACCTACGAGAATCTATGCTGTATTACCCTGATTGTCCAGGAATTTCCTTTTGGACACAGATGAACGCAGATTTTTAGGACTAAGGGAAAATATTGAGTGGTGAAGAGTAAGGAGTAAACAGTTAACTCTGGATGGCTTACTGCTCACTCTTGACTTTAATTTTATCTGCCGTGCTTTACTCCAGCCTCTTCAACTGCGGCAATGATCTCTTTACACACTTTCTGTAATTCACGAGATATACGACCGATTACTCTCTTATCCTGGGTGTAATATTGAATGATATATTTGAAAGGCTCAAGGAAGTCAAACTCTTCCTTATACGGTGTCCTTGAGAGTTCATTGATGAACTCCTCTGCCTCTTTAAACCTCCTGAGTTTTAAAATATTTATTAAGAAGGTATAGAAAATAGAATGGATTTGTTTTAATATTTTAACCCTTGGAAGTGCTTCAAGTAGCTCATAGACAAGCCTCTTATAAGTCGTTTCTCTGTCTACCCTGAGCGAAAGCCAGGCCGCTGTAAGAAGGGTATCAATCATAGAGGGATAGTCAAGTATTGCTTTCTTCTTTATAATCTCCCAGGATGCAATGAACTGCTGGAGTGCCTCTTTAAGGTAATTTTCATTGTGCTTAAGTTCAGCCAACTCTAAGAGTGCAACTCCCCATTTAGAGAATGCCGAAAAATGATCGGGGTCCAATTCAAGCACCTTTTTGCATTTCTCGATTACCTCCCGAAATAGTTTTTCATCTCTCTTCAGGGTTGCGAATTCTAATAATGAGTCTCCCCATTTGCAAAAGGCTTCATAAAAATCAGGTTTTAATTCCACTGCCATCTTGAATTTTTCAAAAGACTCCTGAAAGAGTCCCTCATCCTGCTTTAACTCGGCAAGTTCAGACAGTGCAATCCCCCAGCTATAGAAGCCTTCAGGATCATCAGGCTCTAATTCAACTACCTTTTCATATTTTTCAAAGGCTTCTCTGAAGAGTCCTTCATCCCGCTTTAATTTAGCAAGGTCTGAGAGTGCAATCCCCCAGTTGTTAAAAGCTCTAAAATAATCAGGTTTTAATTCCACTGCCCTTTTGTATTTTTCAAAGGCTTCCTGGAAGAGCCTCTCATCCTGCTTTAACTCAGCAAGGCGTAAAAGTGCGTTTCCCCAGTTATGGAAGGCTTCAGGAAAATCGGGCTTTAATTCCACTGCCCTTTTGTATTTTTCAAAGGCTTCTTGGAAGAGTCCCTCATCCTGCTTCAATCTGGCAAGGTCTGAGAGTGCAAGCCCCCAGTTATAGAAGGCCCCATAATCTTTAGGCTCGATTTCTGTAATCCTTGAGAATTGTATTACTGAATCAGCAAATGCACCTTCTTCAGCTAAGGCTATTCCATAGAGGTTGAGTATATAAAGGCTATCCGGCTTCTTTCTTAAATATCTTTTAGATAGTTCAATTACCCGACGGAATTCTCGCTTCTCATATACCTCCTGAATCTCTCTTTCTGCTTTAATAATTCTTATTCTTTTCTTCAGCTTTAATGCAGCCTCGGTATATTCGAGCAATCTTGCATATTGTGGACGAGTATCCGCAGTATGAATGAGCATTTTGCGATATTCCCTCAATTGAGCCTCGGAGTACCAAAGACTGATAAACCGAATAAACATCTCAACCAATCCTCGGTCAGTGGTGGATAAATGCCAATAGCGATAGAGGTGCTCTTCTAAGTCATAGAGCGCGCCTATACCTTTCTCTTTTCTAACAAACCTTACAAATCCATTCTTCTCCAGTTCATTTAACTGGGCGGTGACGGTATTCGTAGGAATATGAAGCTTTTTTGATATCTGACCTGGAGTAAGAAGGAAGGGGCTTTCGGCAAAGGCGATGAGGATCTTTTCCTGCTGAGGGGAGAGATTCTCGGTCCTGGACTGAAAGTATGGGGTCAACTCCTCCAGGAGATGATAGAACAACCTCTCTATCTCCTCCAATCTCTCATACTCTAAGGCTATCTCATAAAGCATGAGGATAAGCCTGGGATTGCCACCAGTAAGGGTGGAAAGAACCATGAGTAGAGCCCGGTTTCTCTTTATTGTCTCTAAGAAATCCTGTCTCCCCTCAAGCTCGGCTCTCTTCAACCAGAGACCCTGACAGTCATTATCTGAGAAATCTTCTAACTCCTCTATCCTAAAGAAGTTGTATAAGGCATGCTTGTGATCAATCAGTTGTTTAAAAACTGAGGTAGAGGTGCCGATGAGTAATAGGACATTATCATTCATTAGAAGGCTTCGTAACCAGCGCTCCTTGTAAGGATCTTTTATTTTTATGACCCTCTTTCCAAAGACCCTATCTAAGTTTTCTACTAAAAGGAGAAGCTTTCTTTTTCTTTTTATGGCCTGCCCGATTAAAAAAGCCCGTATCTTCTCTACTGCGTCGGTTTCTTTCTCACCTCTGATATCTTCAAGAATCTTATCCCATCCCTCTTCCTCTCCCTGAGCCAACTTGATTATCTTTACCATAAAATCCAGTAGAGAGATAATTCCATACCCCTGCTCAGGAAACAAGATAGGTAGCCACTTCTTTCTAAACCCTTCCTCTTCCTTTATTCGATGATAGATGAAGGATATGAGATGGCTTTTGCCAATACCTCTTGGTCCTACCAATAACCAATGTTGATGGGTTTTTTTCTCTGCCTGTTCCTTTATGGAATTAAAGAGCAGATTTAATAATTCCTCCCTTCCTACGGTGGTCTCTTCAAGTTCCTTTAGGGAGAAATGGATCGGGTTATAGTGATAAATCACTCTTTTAGCCTCCTCTTGAATTGATATCGTTTCCAATACTCCCTGAGGAGAGGGGATGAGAAACGATAGGCATTATCTTTCTTTTCAAGATAAACGTCATACTCTAAATACCCGAGTAGTATTTCAATATCTTTGGCATCTCTAAACTTTGAAAGGTAGATGTGTTGTAACTCTGCTATCCTGACCCCTTGAGGGGATTTAGAGAGTTCATCGAGTAAGACCTCAGCCTTCCTTGTTCGCTCCCCTCCATAGTGCCGCAAGATATGATGATAGAGATCATCCAGATATCGTCTACAGTTTGGGCCTAACAGTTGATTCTCATAGATATGAGGGATATCTTTTACAGTAATAGACTTATATTTTCGGTAATATGAGATAATCTGACCAGTGAAGATCTGGAGAAAATAGGGGTAAGCCGGATGGATAGATTTCACTATCTCTTCTATTATTTCTTTTTCTAAGTAAACTCCTTGTCCATAGAGGAGACCTTCAACAAGTAATTCAGCCTCTTCTTCCTTAAAGGGTGAGAGTTTGAGGCGATCAAAGTCAGCAAAATATCTCTGATTTATATTTTTATCCTCAATATATACCTCTATATCTATAGAGCCGGTCAGGATAAACCGTAAGTATTTTTCCCCCTCTCTCTTTCTAGCAAACCACTGAAGAAATTCCTCAATCTCCTTCCTTTTGAGTTTTTCAAAAAAATTGTCAAGCATATATGAAAACTCATCCATCAAGAACAATAATCGGCTCCTTCTGATCTCTTTAAAGGTCTCCTCAGCTTTACTTTGCCAGTTTATATTGGTCTTTCTGATTTCTTCTTCAATCTTATTCCTTTCTACCTCGTCCTTTGCCCTGACGGCTGCCGTACATCTGGCTGCAAAATCCAGAGGAGAGTAAACTTTCTCAAGGTCTATATGAATACAGCGATAGTCCTCTTTCGGATTATCACGAATAACATACAACAGACTCGTCTTTCCAAACCTTCGAGGAGCAGTTATGAGAAGGTTTTTTTCTTGCAGCCTCTGCCAGACCTCTTCAATAGTAGCCTCCCGATTGAAAAAATCATTTCCTGTTACCACCCCACCTGCATAATTTGATGGGAAAAAATTGCCTCGAGACAGTAGAAGATTCTTTATCCCGATAAGAAATAGCTTATGTTTAAATTCCTGCTTACTTCTATCCCAAAAGATCCATATAGGGAAAGTCTCTATAGTGAACCCGTGAGTCTGTGGATGTTTAAAAGGAATCTCTTGGAAATTGGCTACGTAATATTCTTTAATAAAGCCTTCTTCTCTGATACTATCATTAATCTTGGAAGTCTCTTGAGGTAGACATTCTACAGCATCACTATCCTCTACTCCTCTAACCCAGAGGAATACAAATCCTTTAGGCTTCTTTTCCTTATCATAGATATCTATAAGGTGTCCTGTTCCACTGAACTCTTTGTCCATTTATTTTCCTCTCCTTTTGTCTATTTCTTTTTTCAAACTGTCAAAGAATTCATCTGCAATATATAATAGTTCGCTCATGGCAAAGAATTTAATTTCTTCATCCAATTGGACTGACTTAGATCGTTTATATCTAAGACCATGCTCTTTCTTATCCCAACCATGCTGAAGCAGAGTCATAATCTGCACCTCAAATTTAATAGGAGATATTTCAAAGAAGAGATGGACTGCACGATGCCCCTTTGCTCTTTCTTTAGGGATAATATTGATATAGTCTCGTGGTTGTTCCAATAATTTGAAAGGAACACCGTCCTCTGTCTTCTCTAGCAGAAAGTCTTTTATTTTAGTCACCTCTGACAGGTAATTACATAGGATACGAAATCTGAGAATATCCTTCATCTCCCGATGGAAGTTCTGAAAACTATATTTTTTAGGCTCTTCCCCGATTTTTTTTACTATACTCTCCCAGCTTTTTATCTGTGTTGTCTCATGAGTATCCAACTCAGGATAGAGTTCCGTATCTAATTGATTTTGTACTCTATATTCATTCAGCATCCTGTTAAGTTCAGCAAACACAATTGAACACAATCCTTTATGTGGTTGGGTTTTAGCCTCAATATCCCGCTGACATTTTTCAAGAGATAAATAACTACTACCTTTAATAAATTCTTCTAATCTTTTATCAATGTATGCCATTTCTAGCCCTTATAAATGCAATAGTTTTATTGCGCAATAAAATTATTGCGCAATAAAACTATCACAAAATATATATCATGTCAATATATTCAGTGTCAGCTTTCTCTTGTAAATCTTTTGTAAAATGGTTTGTCTTTAGGCTTAAACTATGATATAAAGGATATAATAGTTGTAAAGAACCCAGGTAAGGCAGAAGCACATAGATGATCCCCTTCTTGGTGAAATAGACGATGAAGAAACCGATTAAGGTTATTCTGGTACTATAATATCTGTGTAACCATCTTAGGGTGGGTAACCTAATTTTTCTTTGGGCCTTTGTGGTTCCTTTTAGTTTCGTACTGTTTTGCGCTTCTTTGGGGCTATATTTTAGAAGCTTTTAGCGGGCTAAACTATTAGAATTCCAGTTATCTGCAGAAATCTGTGTCCTAAATATACATCAAAGGGAGGACAGACATGGAGCTAGAAGTTATCCTCTATTCTGATTTTATCTGACCCTTCTGCTATATTGGGGAGCAGAACCTGGATCGGCTCCGCACGGAGTATAATATAAAGGTGGACTGGAAGGGTTTAGAGATCCATCCTGAAGTGCCCAAGCCAGGTTTAAGGCTCTCCCAACTCCTTGGTCCAGGGAGGATAGAGACGCTTTGGGCTAATGTAGACTATTTAGCCGCCAGCGTGGGCCTGAAGCTCAAGCGGCCTCAGCATCTACCTAATTCCCACTGGGCTTTAGAAGCGGCAGAATTTGCTAAAGAAAAAGGACGGCTGAAGGAGTTTCATGACCGGGTATTTAAGGCCTACTTTGAGGAAGGCGAAGATATCGGGTCGCTAGAAGCCCTGGCTGCTATTGGCCAGCGGTGTGGTCTGGACCCGGCCGAGTTAAAAGAATCCCTCCAGGCCGGACATTATTACCCTATCATCGAGCAATACCGACAAGAGGCCAAAGAGAGACAGGTTACCGGGGTACCTACTTACATCATAGGAAGTTACCCCCTTGTCGGGGCACAACCTTATGAAATCATGAAACGGGCCACTGAAAAAGCCCTGGAGCAAGCCAGCTAAAGGAAGAGGCTGAAGAGCGTTGACCAGACTAAAGCTCGACCTCCATACCCACTGCTTCGAGGCATTGAAGGCCAGACCCAGTAAAGATTCTGTCAAAGAAATCCTGGAAGCTATAAAAGCGAAAGGCCTGGATGGGATAGCTATCACTGAGCATGAGAATAAATATTATGGATTTAAAGCCCGAGAAATCCAGCAGGCTTATTTCGGTAATGAGGTGTTACTTATACCGGGCCAGGAAGTGATAACCCCGGAAGCCTCCTTCATAGAACTTTATCTACCTGACAATTCAACTTTTTATACCTTCCGCTTTATTGCCCATCCCTACTATCAGTTTTCCGTCAAGGACTATACCGATATTCACGGTATTGAGATAGAGAATGATATGCATAATTACCATATTGATAAGGAACTGGTTGAATCGGTAGCCCAGGATCACAATTTACTACTCTTACGCAATAGTGATGCCCACTATTTAGAGGATATAGGCAATTTTTATAATGAACTGGCCTGGGAAGACTTTTTTATCAAGAACAATAAATTTATAGCATAGGAATTTTTGTTTTGGACACAGATGAACCCAGAAAATTCTAAACCCTAATATCTAAATCCTAAACAAATTCAAAACTCAAATGAGCTAAATTCAAAAAACAGTTTTGAACATTTGGACTTTGAATTTGGATATTGTTTAGAATTTAGGGTTTAATTTATTACTATCCGCATTTGTCTGTGAGAATCTGTGTCCTAATAAATCTTAACCATAAGGGAGGTGGACTATGCTGGCATTAGAAGGGCTTGTGGTGCTGGACTTAGCGAGGCGTTACCCGGGGGCCTATTCGGCTATGTTTTTTGCTGATTTTGGTGCGGAGGTGATCAAAGTTGATCCGCCCGTGGGAGGTTTACCTATTCAACCAGAAAATGTTAGTGAGGAAAAATTTGCTGCCTATTATGCCTCGGATCGGAACAAAAAAAGCATTATCCTTAACCTTAAAAGTGATGAAGGTCGAGAGGCATTTCACCGATTAGTAAAAAAGGCCGATGTGCTGATAGAGGGCTTCAGCCCCGGGGTAATGAAGCGGCTGAAGACTGATTATGACACGCTTAAAACTATTAATCCCCGGCTCATATATTGTTCCCTGACCGGATATGGTCATGATGGACCGTATGCCCATATGCCCGGGCATGATATGAATTATTCTGCTATCGGAGGGGCCTTGAGCCTCGTTGGTGAGCGGGGTGGCCGTCCCTATCTGGTGAGTAATCTACTGGCAGATATGGCTGGTGCTGGCTTGCATAGCGTCATTGGTATTCTGATCGCCCTAATGGCCCGGGAAAGAACTGGCAGAGGGCAATTTGTAGACATATCATATGTTGATGGTGTGATCTCGCTGCTCGCTATGGATGCCTCTTTCTATCTGGCCACAGGTAAAGTACCCCGGCGGGGTGAGACCTTTACGACCGGTGGAGTACCCTGGGGAAATATCTACCGCTGCAAAGACGGAGAATATATTACCTTAGGTTGTGCGGAACCGCATTTCTGGGTAAATCTCTGCCGGGCATTAGGCCGGGAAGACCTCATACCCTACCATACTCCACCCGAAGAAAAGCGAGAGGAAGTGATTTCCGCCCTAGCAGAGATATTTCTTACCCGCACCAGAAAAGAGTGGTGCGAGTTCTTTAAAGACAAAGATACCTGCTTTGGCCCGGTCTATTATCTGAATGAGACCTTTTCTGATCCCCAGGTACTGCACCGGCAGATGGTAGTTGAATTAGAACACCCTAACGTAGGCAAAGTAAAACAAATTGGTATCCCCATAAAACTGTCTGAGACACCAGGCCAGATAAGGAGTTTAGGGGTTCCAACCGGTACTCATACGGGTGAGATTCTAACCAGTCTGGGATATACGAAGGAAGAGATCCAAAAATTGCGCCAGACAAAAGTTATTGGCTGATAAAATTTAAATTATATTTGGGACACAGATTTCCACAGATACACACAGATAACAGTAAGGAGTGAGCAGTTACTGCTTAGTGCTCACTTATTTTTATCCTGTTAATCTGCGTTCATCTGTGTCCAAAAGGAAATTCCCAGACAATTAAGTTAATTTTGTTACCACAAAAACACAAAGGGCACTAAGAATTTCAGTAATAATCCTTACTTCCCTTAGTGCTTTCTGTGACTTTGCGGTTCATACAACTGGAAAATAGGGAATGGTCATTTACTATTCACCATTTATCATTTCCGGCAGAACTTCTTAGACGGGATTAACAGGATTTCCAAATTTTTCGAATGGTAAGCGTTGAGCATGGTATTTACCGCGGTTATTTGGAATTTATCCTGTAAATCTTGTGAGATGCTGTAATTGATAACCGTTTAGAGAGGAGGAGAGGTTATGGGATTGTTAGATGGGAAAGTTGCTGTAATAACCGGTGCTGGTAGGGGTATTGGAGCGGCTGTGGCTAAGTTATTTGCTAGCCAGGGGGCTAGTGTAGTAGTTTCTGACTTAGATGAAGGGCCCGCCCAGGCTGTAGTAGAAGAGATAAAGAAGGCCGGTGGTAAAGCTATAGCCTGTTGTGGTAATGTTATGGAAGAGGCTACTAACCAGGCCTTAATCAAGGCCGCAGTAGACAGCTTTAAGGGACTACATATCCTGGTACCCTGTGCTGGCTTTTGTAATGATTCTGTCATTCAGAAGATGAGCCTGGAGGTTTTCCGGCAGATGGTTGCGATCCATATGGAGGCACCCTGGATGCTCTGTAGGGCTGCTTACCCGGTGTTTAAAGAAGCGAGTGCTGATGGGGTAATCCGCAAGGTCATTTTTATCTCCTCTGAGGCAGGCAGCCGGGGCAATGCGGGCCAGACTAACTATGCCTCAGCTAAGAGTGGGGTTATTGGCCTAATGCGGACCGTGGCAAAAGAATGGCTACGCATCCGCGTCAATTCCAATTGCATAGCCTTTGGCTTTGTTGATACCCGGCTGACCCAGGCCGATTGTGGTAGTACTATCATGGGCGCCAAGATTGGATTACCAGGCAACTTGCGCCAGATGGCCGAGCAAGGGGTCACGATGCGAGGTGGTAGGCTCCTTACGCCAGAAGAAGGGGCTGGGAGCATATTCTGTCTGGCCATACCCCAGGCCGATGGGATCAATGGCCAGTTAGTCGAGGTAGACAGCGGGGTCGGTATATAGAACTCACCCTAAAAGAAAGCGAGAAAGGATGCAGAAATTTAATAAAAAGGGAGATGAGGGGTATACTGACCTTCTCTTTGGCCGCCGGGAGCTTAAATGTCATCCCCGGATAGAGGCTTATGGCGAGATAGATGAGGCCATATCGCTTCTGGGGTTAGCGCGGGCCCTGGTTAAAGATGAGTGGTCTAAAGAAATACTCCTTGGAATACAGCATGACTTATTTCTGGTCAGCACTGAGTTAGCCACTTTCCCGGAGGCCTATCATAGGTTAAAAAAGACGGTCTCTGAAGATATGGCCCAGCGGCTAGAGGAGCTTATAAACCAACTAGAGGCCAGGGTAGAATTACCACATAGTTTCATTATTCCAGGCGATTCTGTAGTATCAGCCATACTGGACATGGGCCGGGCTATGGTTCGGCGAATAGAACGGCAGGTAGTGAGATTGAGAGAAGAAAGGGCTATCTCTAATGGTGCTATCCTGAGCTACCTGAATCGCCTGGCCGATCTCATCTATACCTTAGCCCGCTACCAGGAAACCCTGGCCGGGTAAATCTAATAAAGATGACAGGTCTGGTCAACGGTTACAGAGAGATAATATTGTAATGCTTGGTCATAGACATTGCAGCTCTAATATTCAACCCCATGACCAGAACTACCAGCTTAGCCGGCATAGCCATATCACTGGGGTCACAGACCCGGTCATTTTTACCACCCAGCAAGGTATTCAGGCGATCAAGTGGTCCTTTATTGGCTTACTGGGCACCGCCTTTCTTCAGATCATTGTTGTTTGGCTCTCAGGAAGTGTGGCCCTTCTGGCTGATACGATCCACAACTTCAGCGATGCCGCTACCGCCATCCCGCTATGGATAGCTTTCAGGCTTACCTGTATAAAACCCACCAGGCGGTTTACTTACGGCTATGGCCGGGTAGAAGACTTAGCAGGGGTGGCCATCGTATTTATCATATTGCTCAGCGCCGTTATCGCTGGCTATCAGTCGGTTGCCCGACTTTACCACCCCCAGGCAGTCGGCTATCTTGGCGCTGTGATCGCAGCATCACTGGTGGGCTTCCTGGGTAATGAGGCGGTGGCCATGTTTCGCATAAGAGTAGGCAAAGATATCGGTAGCGCCGCTTTGGTGGCAGATGGCTATCATGCCCGGGTAGATGGTTTAACCAGTTTATCAGTATTGTTTGGAGCAGTAGGAGTGGGGCTGGGCTTCCCACTGGCAGACCCTATTGTCGGTCTCTTTATTACTGCGGTAATCCTGCGCATTGTCTGGGGATCTGCCAAGGCCGTTTTTATCCGCTTGCTGGAGGGAGTAGACCCAGGTATGATAGATGAAATTAAGCATGCAGCCAATCACGTACCCGGGGTGAAGGAAATCACAGAAGTGCGGGTGAGATGGTTGGGTCATCGGCTCCATGCGGAAGTAAATATAGCCGTTAATCCGGAACTAACCATTACCCAGGGGCATGGAATTGCCCTGGAGGTACGCCACCAGCTCTTGCATCATTTGAAATATCTTTCCCAGGCCACGGTGCATATTGACCCATTGGACGCATCAGGTGAGGCATATCATAGCATCTCCGGACATCGGCACGACGATCTGCCTGTTCATAAGCATTAAGGGGAGGGAGTTGAGGTAAGATGGAAAAGGCTTTAGCCGCGGTATTAACTAGAGAGATAAGGGCCCCGCGAGGAAAACACCTGGGCTGCAAAGGCTGGACCCAGGAAGCGGCTATGCGTATGCTGATGAATAACCTGGACCCTGAGGTAGCAGAAAAGCCCCAGGAGCTTATTGTCTATGGTGGCTCAGGTAAGGCGGCCCGCAACTGGGAGGCATATGAACAGATCGTCAAGTCCCTGCAAGCCCTGGAGAATAATGAGACCCTGTTGATTCAATCCGGTAAGGCCGTAGGTATCCTGAAGACCCATGGCCGGGCCCCCAGGGTAATAATAGCCAACTCCCTACTGGTGCCTAAATGGGCTACCCGGGACTATTTCCAGGAACTAGAAGCCCGCGGTCTCACCATGTTTGGTCAGATGACCGCTGGTAGCTGGATATATATCGGAACCCAGGGGATACTGCAGGGTACTTATGAGACCCTACGGGCCGCTGCAGAGCGGCATTTCGGTGGCAACTTAAAAGGCAAGCTGGTGGTCACGGCTGGCTTAGGTGGTATGGGTGGTGCGCAGCCGCTGGCTATCACCTTCAACCAGGGTGTTTGCCTGGCCGCAGAAGTAGATCGAGAACGGATCATGCGGCGGCTACAGACCGGCTATTGTGATACCATGGCAGAAGACCTGCCCCGGGCAGTCAGTCTGGCCCGGCAATATACTGCTGAGAAAGAGGCCCATTCTATTGCCTACCTGGGCAATGCCGTAGACTTATTAGAATACCTGGTTAAAATGGATATTACTCCGGACTTGCTGACCGACCAGACCGCTGCCCATGACCCGCTTAATGGCTATGTGCCGCATGGTATCCCATTTAATCAGGCTATAGCCTTACGCCGTAGCCATCCTAACCAATATATGCAGCGAGCCATGTCTTCTATAGCCGCCCATATGCGGGCCATGCTGGAACTGCAAAGGCGGGGTGCCGTTACCTTCGAGTACGGCAACAATCTCCGGGGTATGGCCTTAGAAGCCGGTGTTACTGAGGCATTTCTGGTACCCGGTTTTGTCCATGCCTATATCCGGCCCCTCTTCTGTCAGGGTAAAGGGCCTTTCCGCTGGGTTGCCCTGAGTGGCGACCCCCAGGATATCCATCGTACTGATAAAGCGGTAATGGAAACCTTCCCGGATAATAAAGGATTATCTGGTTGGCTGACCCTGGCCAGTAAAAAGGTTAAGTTCCAGGGTCTTCCCGCCCGGATATGCTGGCTGGGCTATGGCGAACGGGATAAGATCGGGCTCTTGTTTAATCAGATGGTAACTAAAGGCCAGTTGAAAGGCCCTATTGTCATTGGTCGGGACCATCTGGACTGTGGCTCCGTAGCATCTCCCAACCGTGAGACCGAGAAGATGCTGGATGGTAGTGATGCTATTGCCGATTGGCCTATCCTTAATGCGTTGATCAATGCGGTGAATGGGGCCAGTTGGGTATCAGTACACCATGGTGGTGGAGTAGGGATAGGCTATTCTATCCATGCGGGTATGGTAGTAGTGGCGGATGGGAGCCGCGAAGCAGCCTGGCGCTTGAAGCGGGTATTGGTCTCTGACCCCGCCTCAGGCATCATCCGCCATGCCGATGCCGGCTACCCCGAGGCTATAGCCACCGCCCAGCGCAAAAAGATAAAGCTCCCGGGCATCAACCTATAATTGCAGTAGCACAATATCCTGCTTAAATGCGGAGGCGCAGGGAACACCAGATTGGGTTATTGGGTTATTGGGTTATTGGGTTATTGGGTTATTCAATACAGGAATGACCTAATCACCCAATAACGACCACGCCTCTGCGGTTCAATGGTCATTTTTCATAACTTATTGCGTACAGACCTATGCCTCAACCGGTTGAGTTGATTATAAAGAATGCTGACCAACTCCTTACCCTGGCTACGGCTACACCTGACAATCCCCTGGGGATAATAACTCAAGGTTCAGTTGCTATTGGCCGGGATCAGGTGGTATGGGTAGGAGCAGAAGCAAACCTGGCAAAAGAGGTGCTGGTTACTGAATCTACCAGGGTATTGGATGCCCAGGGTAAAGTAGTTATCCCCGGGCTGATAGATGCCCATACCCATCTGATCTTTGCTGGCAGTAGGGCAGACGAGTTCGACCTGAGGAATATTGGCATCAGTTATCAAGAGATTATGGGGCGTGGTGGTGGAATCCTGGCTACCGTAGCCGCTACTCGAAAAGCCAGCAAAGAAGAGCTGTATAGGCTGGGCGTGAGGCGCTTGAACCGGGCCTTGAGGTGGGGTACTACTACCTTAGAAGTTAAGAGCGGCTATGGCTTGAGTCTGGAGCACGAGCTAAAGATGCTAGACGTAATAAAGGAATTAAGCGCCCATCATCCAGTAGATCTCATACCTACCTTTTTGGGCGCCCACGCCATCCCGGAAGAATACAAAGGCCAACGAGAAAAATATATCCAGCTTATCTGCCAGGAGATGATACCCAGCATAGCCGAGAGGAAGCTGGCAATATTCTGTGATGTATTTTGTGAAAAAGGCGCCTTTACTTATGACGAAACGGAACAGATTTTACGGACTGGCATAAAATATGGTCTAAAGGCTAAAGTCCATGCTGATGAATTCTCTAATAGTGGCGGCGCCATCCTGGCAGCAGACTTAGGGGCCGTTTCCGCCGATCACTTACTCTCTGCCCCGGCGGAGGCATTAGCTGCCATGCGGCTCCGGGGGGTCGCAGCGGTATTATTGCCCGGTACTTCTTTTGTCCTGGGACTGAAGCGTTATGGGCCAGCCCGCAGCATATTAGCCCAGGGATTAACCCTGGCCTTAGCTACTGATTTCAATCCCGGCTCCTGCTTCACGCAGTCCCTCCCACTCATTATGTCCATTGCCTGCACCCAGATGCATATGACGGTAGCAGAGGCAGTCCTGGCCTGTACTAGCGGGTCGGCTAAGGCTTTAGCGCTACCGGATAAATATGGTAAATTGGCGCCTGGAAGTCCGGCAGACCTCCTGATCCTGGATATCACTGATTATCGCTTCCTGGCCTATCAAATGGGAGAAAACCCGGTAGAGACAGTGATCAAAGAAGGCCGAATAGTTATAGAAAACAGACATTTAGTATGAAAAAAGGACTAGCGTCTCTAATGACCCAGCCAGACCCAGGGGCGTTTTATAGCTCCGGTGATACTCAAGATATTCGCCTGGGAGACCTGGTAAAAAAAGATATTTCCTGGGAAGAGGATTTCCCCACCAATACCATAGCCCTTATTGGTTTTCCTTTAGACGAGGGCATTGAGCGGATCGGCGGTAGGATCGGTGCCGCCCGGGGGCCGACCGAGATCAGAACGGCCCTTTATCGCTTGACCAGCGGGTGTCGCCATCCACTTAATAAGGTAACTTTGCTGGATTTAGGAGACCTGATCCCTCAGAATGACCTGGAAACCTCCCATGAGCGGCTGGCCGATATTGTGGCCATCTGGATAAAAAAGGGGGCATTACCCATTGTCCTTGGCGGTAGTCATGATCTGAGCTTCGGCTCAGTCAGTGGCTTGATCCAGACAATACCTGCTCTTGAACATATCGGCCTGATAAATATAGATAGCCATCTCGATCTACGCTCATCGGATAAAGGGATCAATAGTGGCACTGCCTTTTATCGCTTATTAGAGAGATGGCCAGAGCAATTATCTGGCACAGGCATTATTGAATATGCAGCACACGAACAGTGTAACTCTTCCTTTCATTATCAATACGCCTTAGAAAAAAGAGTGAAGGTATATTTCTTAGATGAATTACGCACCAACCTGGATGGCCCAGTAGGATTCTTCCCGCAGGTCCTGCGTCTGGCAGGTATGGATGTAGCGGCAGTAGCCCTTAGTATAGATATAGACGTATGCCAGCGGGCTTATGCGCCAGGCGCCAGCGCACCACAAACCGATGGGCTAACGGGTTCTGAAATCCTTCAGATAAGTTTCCTGGCAGGCAAAGAGAGAAAAGTTAAGCTCCTGGATCTCTGTGAAGTCAGCCCACCCCTGGATATTGCTGGTAAGACCATTGCCCTGGCTGCCCAGATCATCTTCTGGTTCTTACAAGGATTAACGTTAAGATGAGGAGATAGCTATGGAATCCCGTAA
>MHDQ01000027.1 GCA_001803565.1 Nitrospinae bacterium RIFCSPLOWO2_12_FULL_45_22
TTGCTGAGTATAGGGTCCCTACTGCGCTGGACTTGCCACAAATTCATACTTTATTAATTGAGCAACCTTCTGACTGGGGGCCATTTGGCGTGAAGGGAGTGGGTGAGCCCCCTACCATACCTACCGCGGCGGCTATCGCTAATGCCATTTATAACGCTACTGGGGTAAGGGTACATCATCTCCCCATAACTCCTGAAGCGCTCTATCAGGCCATTAAATCTTCTCGCCAAAATAAAACCACAAAGACGCAAGTGAGCAGTAAGCAGTGAGCAGTTACTGCTTACCCCTCACGGCTCACTCCTCATGGTATGTTACTTTGACCTTGTATCATGGGCTGGAATAGGGTAAAATTCAGATAGAGTAAGGCAAAGGGAAGAGGAGGAGAGTCGTGAGGATTATTTTATATACCGGAAAAGGAGGAGTGGGAAAGACAAGTATTTCGGCGGCAACCGCGGTACGGGCTGCCCAGCTTGGCTATAAGACTATTGTGCTCAGTACAGATGCGGCCCATAGTCTGGCAGATTCTCTAGACCAGGAAATAGGTTATAATCCAACACAGATGGCCGAGAATCTCTGGGCGCAGGAGATAGATGTCAATATCGAGCTAAAGAACAATTATTATGTGATCCAGAAATTTATCTCGGACTATTTACGTAGACAGGGCTTTGACCCGATAGTAGCCGAGGAGTTTGCAGTCTTTCCTGGGATGGAGGAGCTCTTCAGCCTGCTTAAGGTGAGGGAGTACTCCGCGTCCGGGGAATATGATGTCATCATCATAGATTGTGCCCCCACAGCCAGCACAGTACGGATGCTTAGCTTCCCGGATGCTATTCGCTGGTATATGACCAAATTCTTCCATATCGAGCGGAAAATCCTCAAGACTATCCGGCCTATTGCGGAACGGATTACTAAGATGCCCTTGCCGAGTGATGCGGTATACTTTTCTGTAGAAGACCTATACTTAAAAATCCAGGAGATGAATGATATATTAACTGATGGCTCGGTTACTACTATCCGATTAGTAATTAACCCCGAGAAGATGGTGATCAAAGAATCACAAAGGGCATATACCTACCTGAACCTGTTTGGCTTCAAGGTGGATTCGGTTATCGCTAATCGCATCTTACCAAAAGACCTCGAGGATTCATATTTTAAGAAATGGTTAAAGATACAGGATAAGCACCTGGAGACTGCCGAAGAATGCTTTAACCCCTTACCCATCTTGCGGGGCAAATTGTTTGATGAAGAGATGGTGGGTCAGGCCCTCCTGAACCGTATGGCTGAGGATATATTTAAAGATATTGATCCCACCGGGGTTCTTTGTGAAGATAAATCTATGGAGATTATCCCTTCTGGAGGGAAATACACCTTGCGGATACGCTGCCCGGCCTTGAAAAAAGAGCAATTGGGTGTGTGGGTTAAGAGTGATGAATTGATCATCAGGGCCGGCTCTTATAAGCGTAGCTTTATCTTACCCAGGACTTTAGCCCTCGTGCCCTTAACGGAAGCCAATTTTGTGGATGGAAGATTGGAGATAATTTTTGGAGGTGATAAGGATGAGCGGAAAAAAGGGGCTGTTCAGCCCTCCTTATAATTTACTTGAGGTTTTAGGCCAGTTTTCTGAGACAAAAGAGCATCTCCTGCGGGCTGGTGGAGAGATATTTCAAGCCTTGCGCTCAGCCCTGGATACTATCATAGATATAAGCCAGGGTGAGAAACAGGATGATGGCTCATCAAAACCTGAAGAAGAAATCAAGCAGGTCGAAATTAAATAACCGAAAATAGCTTCACCTAAATCAGCGTATCATTTCAAATATGCACCGCAGAAGACGCAAAGATATGTGAATGGTAAGGAGGTGAGTGGTCAGCCTTAACTCCTCACGGCTCACTCCTTCCTAATTCTTTTGCGAAAGGGGGCGATGATGGCAAAAGTACTGATAGTCTATTATGGTGGGAAACTTAGCGCGGTACGGAGGATGGCGATAAAGATTGCCGAAGGGGTACGAGAAGAAGGGGTCGAGGCGGTCTTGAAAAGTTTAGAAGAGGCCAAAGTGGATGATCTGTTAGCCGCTGATGGAATAGTTATTGGCGCCCCTTCTTATTATGGCGGGGTACCGGGCGAGATGAAGAGCTTTTTAGACCAGGCCACAAAACTACAGGGCAAGCTGGATGGTAAGGTAGGGGCAGCTTTTAGCTCCTCACAATATCTGGGTGGCGGTAATGAAACTACCCTCCTGGCTATTATTACCACTCTCTTATTTCATGGCGTGGTTATTCAAGGAGATTCTGGGGGATATCACTTCGGCCCTATTACTCTCAACCCCACTGGCCGAGAAGATGATATAGTAGAAAGCGATGAGCACCAATGCAGGCGCCTGGGACAGCGAGTAGCCCGCCTGGTAAAAAAGCTAGGATAAGGTTCCCCACCCTTTTAGCCAGAGTAGAAGTCAGCTCGAGAGCATAGGAATTTTCATTTTAATAATGCGGTTTTGTGGTAGTCGCAGGCTTTAGCCTGCGTCGCAAAGGCATTAAAGAAAGCAAAATTCAGTAAGAAGTCAGCCGTTAACTCCTCACTCCTTATGAGAGATGGATATATTTGCGTACCTCAGTTATTTGCAGGACAACAATATTAAATGAGGCTAGAGAGGGATAGTTTAGGAGAGAAAGAAGTTCCCGAAGAAGCCTACTATGGTATCCAGACTGCCAGGGCTCTGGAGAATTTTCCTATCAGTGGTATCAACCCCCATCCCTTATTTGTCAAAGCCACAGTCTTGATAAAAAAGGCCGCAGCAGAAGCCAATATGACTTTGGGGGTATTAGACCCCTTGCTCGGTAAAGCAATTGTCTGGGCTGCGGATGAGGTTCTGGCCGGGAGATTACAGGATCAATTTGTAGTTGATGTATTTCAGGCTGGAGCTGGTACTTCCCACAACATGAATGTTAACGAAGTGCTGGCTAACCGTGCCAATGAGCTCCTGGGAGGTAAGCGAGGAGAGTATCACCCAGTTCATCCCAATGATCATGTCAATATGGCCCAATCTACTAACGATGTTTTCCCTACGGCTATGCGCCTCGCAGCCATCTTCCTTTCTCAGGGACTAATATCTACCCTGGAATCCCTGAAAAAATCTCTGGATAAGAAGTCTCAACAGTTCGGCCGGGTCATAAAATCTGGTCGGACCCATCTTCAGGATGCCGTGCCTATTACCCTGGGGCAAGAATTTGGGGCTTACGTAGTTACCATTGATAAGGCCACTGCCCTGATCCAGGGAGCAGTTGAATCCCTGAAAGAGCTGGGTATAGGTGGTACGGCGGTAGGTACGGGACTGAATGCCCACCCCGCCTACCGGGACGAGGTAGTGCAAAGATTGGGTCAGTATACGAGCTGGAATTTACGCAGCAACCCCTCCTTAATAGAAGCGATGCAGAGTATGGCCCCTTTTGTCTATCTCTCTAACAACCTCAAATTATTGGCTCTGGAGCTTATCCGTATAGCCAATGACTTAAGGCTCCTCAGCTCTGGACCCCGGACCGGTTTAGCAGAGATAAGGCTCCCAGCCGTGCAGCCCGGTTCATCTATCATGCCGGGTAAGGTAAATCCAGTTATAGCTGAAGTTTTAAATATGGTAGCTTTCCAGGTAGTTGGTAATGACTTCACTATTGCCCTGGCCAGTCAGGCAGGACAGCTAGAATTGAACGTCATGATGCCCGTTATTATCCATAATCTTTTGTCCTCCATGGAGATTTTGAAAAATGGGGTAAGGGCTTTCCAGGAGCGTTGCATAGAGGGGATAGAAGCGAACGAAGATCGCTGTAAAGCATATATGGAAAAGAGTTTGGGTTTAGCTACTGTCCTGAATCCCTATATAGGCTATGAGAGGGCTGCCCAGGTAGCAAAAAAAGCCTTTGCCACTGCCAGGTCTATAAGGGATATTATATTGGAAGAGGGCCTGTTGACCCCGGAAGAACTGGATAAAATCTTTAGTACCACAGGAGAAACCGATATTGGATCACAAGAGAAAGGAATCCGCCCGCCTACTACCACCTCTTAGCCGGAAGCTGATAGGGATAGAATTTGGCCTGGGGCCTTTTTATATTGACAAACAGAAGGTAATAGGGCTGGCTGAAATACTGGGAGACCCTAACCTGAGCCATATAGCCAGCGGAATTGATGCTGTCCCCCCTTATTATCTGGTTACCTTACTTAGTGACAAAGACCCTATAGGTGACCGGCCAGATATACTTTTTGCTGGCTTACACGGAGAATTCTTTGCCCCGATCAAAATAGGGGATACCATCACGGGCAAAGGGGAAATATCTGATGTCTTTGAGAAGAAAGGTAGATCAGGTAAAATGATTTTTGTAGTAGCAGAATTGCTATATAATAATCAGCAAGGGGAAAGAGTAGCAAAACTGCAATTATCCTGGGTAAGGCGGGATAAATATGAGCAGGGGATAGATCAATGACAAAAAAAGGGGCCCTGGAAAAGATAGAGATTGGTGCGCCATTACCACCGCTCATAAAAGAACCTACCACTAAACAAGTGGAGGGCTTCTGTAAGGCAGCAAACCTGGGCCTCAACTTTTTCCTGGATAGCGAGACAGCCAGGAAAAAGGGATTGCCCGGGCCGATTGTCCCGGGTGACATATCCTTTTGCTTCATTGTGCAAACCCTTACCCATGCCTTCCCAAATGCTATCCTTAAAGAAATAAAAGTAAATTTCCGCCATATTGTCCGGCATGGTGACCGCTTGACTTGCCAGGGGATTGTTACCGAGAAGGGTGAGGATGAAGAAGGCCCTTATATTGAGTGCGACCTATTTATTGAGAATCAACGGAAAGAGCGAACTCTGGCTGGTAAGGCCAAGCTCAAAATCGTGAGGGGTAAGGAGTGAGGGGGTGAGGCATAAAAATTTTCTCCTTACTCCTCATGCCTTACGATTGATAACTGCCGGCTGATAGCTTGACTCTTCGTGCCGTGGTCGTACGGTAGGTGAAAGGAAATGATATGACAGAGAATAAAGGTTTAGATTGGAACAGCATTGAGTTTGTCCTGCTGGATATGGATGGTACCCTATTAGACAAGGGCTTTGATGATTATTTTTGGGAGACTTATGTCCCAAAATTCTATGCTGAAAAATATGATATCTCCCGGGAAGATGCCCATAAGGTATTAATGGAGAAATATAAATCTCAGGAAGGGACTTTGAATTGGTTTGATTTAGACTACTGGTCAGAAGCATTGGGGCTAGACATTGTTCAACTCAAGGAGCAGATAAGCTCCTTGATAAGAATACACCCCGATGTGCCGGACTTTTTGGAATTTTTAAAAAAGGGGAATAGGAAGGGCTTTTTAGTGACCAATGCCCACCCCAAAACCATAAAACTAAAGCTAAACAAGACCGGACTCGGCCCATATTTTACTGCGGTTCTGTCGGCCTTTGATGTGGGGGTTCCCAAGCACTCAGGAAGGTTTTGGGAAAAGGCTGGAGAGCGCCTTGGTTTTATAAGAGATAAAGCCCTATTCATAGATGATGAGGAAGTGGCCTTAGAAGCTGCCAGCAAATATGGGATAAGATATCTATTGCATAAAGTAAATCCAGGCTTTAGAGAGGTATCTAGCTCTAACAAGTTTATCCAGATAGCCTTTTTCAAAGAGCTCCTGCTATTATCCTAAGCCGGAAAATTTAACCAGGATAAACATTCAGTAAACTTGAAAATGATGTTAATTGATCTGCATATCCACACCAGCCCTTTATCGCCTTGCAGTGCCCTGGATGCCGATGAAGCAATAGAAACAGCTAAGGGGCTGGGTCTGGATGGTATATGCTTTGTAGAGCATGATGCCATCTGGCCTAAAGGCGAGATTAAAGCCTTTGCTCAAAGGCATAAATTTTTGATCCTGAGGGGTATGGAGGTAAATACCAATTATGGCCACATAATGGTCTTTGGTCTGGAGGAATATAGAGAAGATATGTATTCCTTCGATAGGCTTCTAACTTACATCCAGAGTGTTAATGGGGCTACCATTATCGCCCATCCGTTCCGAGATCCGCAATATCTCCGCGGTGGTTATGGTATTATGCATTGGGGCCTTAAGCCCGAAGATGCCAGCCAACGCCCCGTCTTTCACCTGGTAGATGCAGTAGAGGTATTTAATGGGCATAATAGCCCCGGGGAGAATGGTTTAGCCTTAGAAGTGGCCCGACACCTGGGTTTAGCTATTACCGGTGGTAGTGATGCCCATACCAAGGAAGAGATAGGGGCCTATGTCACCCTCATTAAAAATAAAATAGGCGATGAGGAAGATTTGATTAGGGAGATAAAGCTGGGCAAAACAGAAGCCCAGAGACTATTTTGATAACATAGGAATTTTCTAAATATCCGGGTCTATGCTAGGAAAGAGCGGGGATAAATTTTGTTGCTATTGTGGAGAGACCAAGGGGGGTAGATTTTGTCAGGTATGCGGTACACCGCTGCTTAGAACCTGCCCCCAGTGCCAGGAATGGGTGCCGGTAGGGGCTAATTATTGTTATTTTTGCAGAGATGGTAAGCATCCTGATCATAGCCATAAGAAAGACCTGGTAAAAATCTTTAAGGGATTCAGGATTAATCATACCCTGCTAAAGATCAAATCTGAATTAGAGTTGATAAATGGCAGGTCTTTCCCCGAGATCTATTGTCCTATATGTGGCCAGATGCAACTAAGTTTTGAAGATACCTTCAGATGCTCCTTATGTTGGGGGCTATATATCTGCAAAAGGCATAAGGTGGGTGAGGATTTCTTATGCGAATTATGCGCTAGCTCCCCAAAAGATGCTCACGAGGCCTGGGGAAAAAGGAAAAATTATGACTTCACCCATCATCCTTCAGGAGCTATAGGGAACAAAGCAATAGGGACTTTTCAAAAAGATATAGTATTGGTACCAGCCGGGGAGTTCTTGATGGGTGATGAACGCCAGTCAGTAGGGCTTGATTCTTTTTATATTGATAGGTATCCAGTAACCAATGCCCAGTTCCGCCTCTTTGACCCAGGCTATACCTACCCCGCAGGCCGTGATAACTACCCGGCTACTACCCGGCTTACCTGGTACAGAGCCAATGCTTATGCCCGGTGGGTAGGTAAGCGACTCCCGTCTGAGGAAGAGTGGGAAAAAGCAGCCCGGGGTACCGATGGCCGTTTATACCCCTGGGGAAACCAATTCGATCCCAGTCGGTGCAATACTAAAGAATCGGGTATATTAGGCTTCACGCCGGTAGACCAATACCCCACTGGTCAAAGCCCCTATGGGTGTTTTGATATGGCGGGTAATGTGCTGGAATGGACTGCTTCCTGGTTTGATGAACAGAGAAATTTCATGGTAGTAAAAGGCGGTTCCTGGGATGATTTTGACTATGTAGCCCGCTGCGCCAGTCATATGGGCTACGAACACTTTTATCCCATGACTATGATCATAGGGTTTCGTTGTGTAAAGGATGCTTAAAGGTGATCAAGTATCGCTATTCCAAATGGGATGATCAGCAAGGGGAGCTTTTTTTAGATATTGACCACTTAATGGATAGCCTGACTGATCCATTCCTGGAAGAAGGGGACCTAAATAGGCTCTTACAGCAACTATGGCAAAAGGGTTACCGGGATCAGGAAAACCGTCAATATCCCGGTTTGCTGGATTTGCTCCAACAACTTCAGCGGAAAAGGCAGGATTTATTGGAAAAATATGACATTAATTCTCTCTATCAAAATATTAGGGAGGCACTGGAGAACCTGACCAAAGAAAAAAGGGAACAGTTAAGACAATTGCTAAGAGGATTAAACGAGATGCTAAGGGAGAGGATAGCGGGAGCTAAACCTGATTTTTCGGGGTTCATGGAAAGATATGGTGCCCGGCTCCCGGAGGAATACCAGGATATGAGCCTGGACGACCTGATAGAGAGATTGCAAAGGGAGGCGGCCCAAATAGAGGCCCTGATGGATATGCTGCCCAGCGAGCTAAAAGATGCCCTGGAGCAGATACTGCGACAAGCCTATGCCAGCCTGGATCAGGCCACTAGAGAAGAAATAACTGAGTTTGCCCGGAATATGCAAAAACTATCCACTTTACAGCACTATCCATTCTGGGGTGAAGAGCCCCTGGACATCGGGCAGGCACTTATTTTAAAGGAGCAATTAGACCGGATAGAGGTATTAGAGCGAACTATAAAAGAGATCCGGGATCGGAGAAAGACGCTGGACGATCTTGATCCTGAACTGGTAAGAAAAACGCTGGGGGAAGAAAGCTATCGTTATTTAGAGAACCTAAAAACGATAACCAAAAAGCTAGAAGACGCTGGCTATATATGCCGTGAGGGACAAGGGTTTAAGATGACCCCTCAGGGAATAAGAAAGATTGGTCAGAAGGCATTACGGGATATCTTTTCTCAACTCAAAAAAGATCAGTTTGGTTCCCACCCTACGGCTCTTTCAGGTATATTAGGGGGATGGAGGATTGAAGAGACCAAGAGATACGAATATGGCGACCCACTTGATATCTATCTCCCTGATACCTTGAAAAATTCCCTGATTAGAGAAAGGGGGATGAGCCTGCCTATACGCCTTAAGGCAGAAGATTTTGAGATTTATAAGCGAGAGTACCAGACCCAAAATGCCCTGGTATTAATGTTGGATATGAGTGGTTCTATGGATAGATACCGTAAGTTCAGTGCCGCCAAAAAGGTAGCATTGGCTATAGAGCGTTTGGTTAAGGATCACTTCCCCAAGGATAATTTTAAAATAGTGGGATTTTATACCCGGGCAAGGGAGATAAAGATAGAAGATTTGCCCTATGTCCACCCTAAGCCTTTTGGATTTACATCTTTTATGTTGTTAGATTATTTTGGTTCCTCCTGGGGTCCCTTATCCGTAGAAATCAACTCCAGGGAGGCAGCTTCTCGCCAGATCCCGGAGGCTTTTACCAATATCCAGGAAGGGTTAAAACTCTCCCGGCAAATACTCTCTAAGCTGAAGGGGTGTAATAAACAGATTATTATGGTTACTGATGGAGAGCCCACTGCCCACCTGGAAGGTAACAATATTTACCTCCAGTATCCCCCCAGTAAAAGGACTATCCAGGAGACCTTAAAAGAAGTAAAGAGATGCACTCAAGCCGGCATCATCATCAATACTTTTATGCTGAGTAAAGATCCATTCCTGGAAAATTTTGTCGATCGCCTTACCCGCATAAATAAAGGTAGGGCATTCTATACCACTCCAGAAAAGATCGGAGAGTATATCGTGGTAGATTATCTCTGCCGCAAACGTAAAAAGATATTCTAATACTCCCTGTCCCCTCCCGTTACCCTAGAGGATTTTTTTAGCTACCCTTAAAAAAACTCTTGACAAAGAAGCTTTCAAGAGGTATATAGTACCGTAATCATTAACCCATATATTACCGAAAGGAGGGGTAAGGGATGAATAAGGCGGAGATAGTGGCCAAAATGGCCAAGGAGGCAAAAATTAGTAAGGGGGCGGCAGACAAGGCATTATCATCTTTTGTCGATGGTGTGAGCAAGTCCCTTAAGAAGGGACAGAATGTAACCCTGGTGGGCTTTGGTACTTTCGCCATCGGTAAGCGAAAAGCCAGGAGGGGACGCAATCCTCAAACAGGCAAAGAAATAAAAATCCCCGCCAAACGAGTAGCCAAGTTTAAACCAGGCAAGGCATTGAAAGAAGCGGTCAAATAACTCCCCTCTCAGGCCAGGGTAGCTCCCCGGGATAAGAGGGGGCTACCCTAGCACCTCTACTTAGCTCTTCCTCTTAGATATATAACCAATAAGTTTATAGACGAGCTTTGCTGCCAGAAAATCTGGATGAATAAGCCCCGGGATAGGAGATAACTCTACGAGGTCAAAACCAACAATCTGTTTAGCTTGGGCTA
>MHDQ01000028.1 GCA_001803565.1 Nitrospinae bacterium RIFCSPLOWO2_12_FULL_45_22
GCCTTCACCGTTTTTCAGACCGCGTCCGCGCGGGATGAAAATACGGTGCGAGGCGTTGTTGGGACTCCTTCTTCCCTGGTTGTTCTCATGCAACTTGGACAGGGGGAACTGCCCCGAGTTTCTTAAGCACGCAGGCGATGGCTTTGTTCTGACTCTTGGTTGAATCGAGCCATGTGTCGTAGAAGATCGCGTCGAATGGACACCATGTCGCCCACGATGCTGTGAACTCCCGTCCGTTCAATTTCCCCTCTGCATAGCCGATGGTCTCGCTCCCATCATGCCAGTGCTTTGTGATCTCAACCTTTGGCGCAGCCATGTCTCTCTCCTTTCATCTTCTCGTCCCAACAAATTATTCTATAGTTTCTTAATAACTCCGCACCTCAAGGGGTTCCTTCAGGGATCTATGCATTAATAAGTTATGTTGTCTATCCAGCCCATGGTCCCCTAACCTCTTAGATACCCCTTAAATCATTATAAAATAACACTACTGTCCGATTGTTTGATTCGGATTCTGTTGTAACCAGTTTAAATTCAATGCTTTGCGAGCTAAAATGACTTTTATCGATTTCAAATCTCAAGTAAACTATGGCCATTCCGCTTTGAAGAAGGAGAAAGGAGTGGCCAATGAATACTATGACAACGGTCTTTGCTCAACTGATGTATTTCCTGCCAATGTACGAGCTCCGCAAGTGTGTTCAGAGATACGGCGGCAATTACAAAGTGCGAAGCTTTTCATGTCTGGACCAGTTCCTTTGCATGGCATTTGCTCAACTGAGTTATCGCGAAAGCCTCCGCGATATCGAAGCATGTCTACGTTCCCGACAGACAAAGCTCTACCACATGGGCATTCATGGAAAAGTCTCTCGGAGCACACTCGCGGATGCCAATGAGAACAGAGATTGGCGTATCTATGCGGATTTCGCTCAAGTGCTGATTCATATAGCCAGGAGTCTCTACGTCAACGACAAGTTCGGGGTGGAACTGGATCAGACGGTTTACGCCTTGGATTCCACAACCATCGACCTGTGCCTTTCGCTATTCCCATGGGCGAGGTTCCGAAAGTACAAAGGGGCGATCAAACTGCACACACTGTTGGATCTGTGCGGCAATATTCCTTCGTTTATCAGAATCACAGAAGGGAAAGTTCACGATGTAAACATCCTCGACGAGTTGGTTCCGGAGCCAGGATCGTTCTATGTAATGGACCGCGGCTATCTCGACTTTGCCCGTCTTCAAACCTTGGCACAGTCTCTGGCTTTTTTTGTCACCCGCGCCAAAACCAATCTCCAGTTTCGCAGACTGTATTCCCATCCTGTCGAGAAGTCCACTGGTCTGAGATGCGATCAGACAATCGTCTTGACGGGCGTTCATACTTCGAAAGACTATCCGGAGAAGCTTCGGCGTATCCGGTATTTCGATATAGAGAACCAAAACAATCTGACCTTCTTGACCAACAACTTCGTGCTTCCGGCACTCACAATTGCGCAGCTGTACAAATGTCGCTGGCAGGTGGAATTGTTCTTCAAGTGGATCAAGCAGCACCTCAGAATCAAGGCCTTCTACGGCACATCCGAGAATGCGGTGAAGACTCAAATATGGATCGCCATTTCGGTGTATGTGCTCGTCGCCATTGTCAAAAAGCAGCTTCATCTGGGCCTCAATCTCTACACAATTCTACAGATTTTGAGCGTGACCGTTTTCGAGAAAACCCCTATATTACAAGTACTTACGGAGTTAAATTACAAAGAGCCAGGGGGCGAACGTTATAAACAACTGACATTATTCGATTTATAACCGGACAGTAGTGATAAAATAACAATAATCTCGTGACAGATTTTTTGCAACAACATATTTCAATCTTTCTGTATAACATGTCATTTTTAAGATTATATTATATAGAGATAGGAGAATCCTACATGCTGGCTATCCCTTCCGCATTACAGGCACAATTTGAAGAATATTTACGAAATAAGGCAATTCCAAACAGCTTGCAAGGGGCGTATAAAAAATGGCTGCGCTATTACCTGGACTTTTGTCAGAAGTATCACTTCCCTCCTATACATAAAGAGAGTCTCCCTCCCTTTATTCGCAAATTGTAGGAAAAGAAGCAGACGAAGGTTCAACAAGAGCAGGCCGTAATGGCGATAACGTTGTATTACGAAGTTCTTACCGCAAAGGTGTGTCCTCCCCAACAAAGAACCTATGCCCCAACCCACCAGTCCTCCGAGATACGCCCCTTTCAACGACGTAAAACACTTTTCTATCCAAGGAGGATACGGCCAGGCCGATTCAATATGAAAAGGTCATACCGCCTATTTCTCATGATTCCGCCCCATCATCAAGTGTGTATGGCTCCTCACACGCCGTTAGCCAGTCAGGTAAGACTTCTGTTGAACCGCAAAACGTGATCGATTCTACCCCTCTTCAAACAAAACGAGGAAACGGGGCTTCCTGGAATGCGGAATACTCCCGGCTGGCGGATGAAATCCATGTACGGCATTATTCTTCCAAAACTCTCCAGACCTATAGAGGTGTAAATTGACTCTGTCTGATTGCCCATTCCATAATTTGCCTGTAAGCCTGAAGAACATCTTCTTCCTCCGTTTGTTCAAACCAGGTATGAAAATGATTGTTTGCCCAGTCTTTTAGCGCATCTTTGCCTTTGTCTATCTCCGCTTTCACTCGATCTATACTGCATATGGCGCCGTTCTGTGCGTGTTGGATCAAGGCTTGCCAAAAACCCGGTGCAAGGTCGAATGCATAGTAACGCTTTGCTGCCTCAATAAAAACATTGGCATCCAGAACATAACGGAAAAGAAGATCTGTCATGGAAGTTCTACCCAGAGATGCCTGGCATATTGCTCAAAAGTTTTGCCGTAAAGACCTGTCAGTCGGTAAGCGCCACGATAGAGTAACTTGCCTTCTCGAACAGCACGGATGACGGCCCCAGCAAAGCGTCTTCCGAGGCGCAGAGTTTGTGTAGCATAGAAGTCTCCTCCTTTTTGCCGTATAGGCTCTCGTTGCGGATAGTTCTGATAGAACTCAAGAAATTCACTCTTTCTAATCAGTTGTAAATCGAGTGCCCTACGAGCAGCCACCAGCTCGCTAACCTTGAAACGGCGGGCAATGGCCTGGAAGGGCTCCGGCTCTCGGCTGATGGATGGCCATATCTCATGTAACTCGACCGATGGAACCAGGAATTCTGCCGCAATCCGGTCGCATACTTGTTCGGTCTCGTTGTCAGCCGGCTTGAGTTCACGCAAGTCAAAGGCCGCACTGCTGCCCAGCCAAACATGTGCTAACTCGTGCGCCAAAGTAAACATTTGCGCCGCCCGAGCATCTGCACCATTGATAAAGATCAGCGGCGCATATTCGTCCACCAAGACAAAACCACGAAATTCCTTTACATCCAGTTTGCGATGGTTGTTGTTGCCGACAACGCTATTGACCCCGACGATAATGCCTACTTCCTCGGCGCTATTCCGCAAGGATTTAAGCGCCTCGCTCCAGGTGGGCTGCGTGTCCGCCCATCCTTCCTCAAGACCCAGGGTGCGCCTTATCTTATCTGCGACGCGCTGCGGTTCATCTGTAATTCGTACGGACCTGACAAAGTCCAGTGGTTCGTCCCCCTCCTCTATCAAGTATTCGCGCACCCAATCTTGCCGGCGCTGCATCATCTGGACGATTTCAAGAAGGTCAGCGCTCGGCCGGCGATACCGCTCATCGCCAAGTGTGCGGAAATAAGGGATGGGGAGTTTTTCTTCTGGTGGTTCAGAAAGGAATAAGTATCCCAAAGGGGTTGAGGTCGCCTTTGCAAATGCCTGAAGTTGACGCAGTGTGGGCAGACTCCGACCTTCAAGCCACTCCATCAGTTTTGGGAACTTCCTTCTTACGACCTCGGGCTTTCTTGCACGCTCTAATCCCCAGCGAAGGGTAGACGCAGAGACATTAACCCTGGTCATGCCAATACCCCTTCTCTTAATATTGATTCAAACTCGCACCACTCACTCATCATACTCCAGATCCTCCAGACTCTTCCAGATCGCTTCATCCAGTCGGCGCGCCTCAGCGCCTACGTAGCGGCCGGGGGTGAGCTCGCGATAGACGCAATCCACCATACGCCCTGGTTTACGGGCGTCAATGAAGAGCGCCTCGCCACGTTGGTCGCGGAACCGACCGTGGCACCGGTGGTGTTCGCCGTCTTCGAGTTGTTCTTTCGCTTTGCCAATGCCTACCTCCCCAGACGATCGTGCATGGAGGTATTCCAGGGGCGTCTAAAATTTACTTTTAAACTCATTCTATCTTTAGCCGAATTGTAATAGTGAAATAACCCTAATGTCAATATTTTTAGAGATATTTTAATGAGAATAGGCAAAATAATTCGGCATAATGATAAATATTTATGATTATTCGGAATCAGCAATGCCAGAAAATGCCTTGACTAGCCCGGATCAAAAGTTATAATTTATTTCCTCTTAATAGGATGGGATACTTTCCCTAATTTTGGCTTATAATGGAACATATTTACTATATTTATGGATGATAAAGCCGATAAAGCGTATTGGGTAGCCCTTAATCTTATCCCGGGCATTGGCCAAATCTTATCCCATAGGTTACTGGAGCATTTTGGTGACCCGAAGAGAATTTTTGCTGTCTCAGCTAAAGAGTTGTCCCGGATAGAGGGTATAGGAGCGAAATTAGCTCAGGAGATCGTTTCCTTTAGGTGGGAGGAGACCGTAGCTAACGAACTAAAACAATTAGAAAAGCGGGATATAAATATCCTGACGATAAAGGATGAGAACTATCCCCAACTCCTCAGGGCGATTCCGACCCCCCCTCTCCTCCTCTATGTCCTGGGGGATATCAGAGAAAGGGATGAGGTAGCCCTGGCAATAGTAGGCTCAAGATCACCTACTCCTTATGGTAAATGGGCCGTAGATGGCTTGGCTCGGGCCCTGGCTGAGGTAGGGTTTACTATAGTAAGTGGTATGGCCCGGGGGATTGATAGTATTGCTCATCGAGCGGCTTTGGCTGTAGGTGGTAGAACTATTGCGGTATTAGGGTGCGGACTAGGAATTATCTATCCCCCAGAAAACCAAACCCTGATGCAAAAGATCCCCCACTCAGGGGCAGTAGTATCAGAATTCCCTCTATTCACTAAACCAGAAAAGCTTAATTTCCCTATCCGGAATCGCCTCATCAGTGGCCTGAGCTTAGGGGTCATGGTAATAGAGGCAGCGGCTAATAGTGGCTCATTAATAACCGCAAGCCATGCCCTGGAACAGAGCCGAGAGGTATTTGCGGTACCAGGGAATATCCAATCTCCTAAAAGCAAAGGGACTAATGGGCTTATCAAAAAAGGAGCCAAGCTGGTTGAAGGTATAGAAGACGTCTTAGAGGAATTACCTATTACGGTTAAGGAAAGATTAAAGGGGACAAAACCCTTATCGGACGAGGAAACAACCGAGGGATTAGACCCCGAAGAGAAACTGATCTTTTCCTTAATTACTACCGAAGGAGAGGATATAGATTATCTGGTAAATCAGAGCCAACTACCGGCCAGTCGTATCGCCAGCACCCTCATAATGTTAGAACTTAAAGGTCTAATACGACAGGCCATGGGAAAGGTCTTTCGTAGAAAGGAATAATGGATAAAGTGAATAAAATAAAATCCCTGATTATTGTCGAATCACCAGCTAAGGCTAGAACCCTGAAGAAATTCTTAGGGAATAATTACGCGATAAAGGCCTCTTTAGGCCATGTTAAGGACCTGCCTGGAAACCAATTAGGGGTAGAGATCGAGAAGAATTTTAAACCCCATTATATAACTATTCCGAGTAAGACCCGGGTTCTTCAGGAGTTAAGAAAGGCAGCTAACGACGCCGACCGAATATATCTTGCCCAGGACCCGGACCGCGAGGGAGAGGCTATTGCCTGGCATGTCTCGCAGGAATTAAAAGATGTGCCAGAAGAGGAGAAATACCGCGTCCTGTTTAATGAGATTACAGAAAAAGCCGTAAAAGAAGCCCTACAGAATGCCGGGAGGATAGATAAGGACAAGGTTGATGCTCAACAGGCCCGGCGCATCCTGGATCGTCTAGTAGGCTATAAATTGAGCCCTTTGCTCTGGGAGAAAGTCAAGCGGGGCCTCAGTGCTGGCCGGGTCCAATCGGTAGCATTACGGCTAATTTGCGACCGGGAAAAGGATATCCTATCTTTTACCCCAGAGGAATATTGGACTATAACCGCCACCCTCCAAAGAGATACCCCCCCTTCTTTTGCCGCCAGGCTTTTTAAGATAAAGGGGAAAAAGGCCCAGCTAAAGGTTCAGGCGGAGGCGGATAGGATAGTAGAAGAAGTAAAACCCCTTTCTTTTATAGTCTCCCATATCGAAAAAAAGGAGAAAAAGAGAAACCCGGTGCCCCCCTTTATCACCAGTACCTTACAACAAGAAGCCGCACGGAAGCTCCGGTTTTCACCCCAAAAGACTATGTTGATTGCTCAGGGGCTTTATGAAGGTCAAGAGCTGGGCCCAGAAGGTAGCATAGGCCTAATAACCTATATGAGAACCGATTCTCCCAGGGTATCAGCCGAGGCCCAGGGTCAGGCCCGAGAATATATCAAAGGACGGTTTGGCCTGGATTACCTCCCCGCAAAAGCACCAACCTATAGAGGCAGGGCTACTGCCCAGGAAGCCCATGAGGCTATCCGCCCTACAGAGGTCTTCCGGGAGCCTGAATCTCTTAGACCATATCTATCGGCTGATCATTTCGCCCTGCATCAATTGATCTGGCAGCGTTTCCTGGCCAGCCAAATGAATCCGGCCATCTATGATGTTACCACGGTTGATATTGCCGCTGGAGAATACCTCTTCCGGGCTAATGGCTCTATTATAAAGTTTTTGGGTTTCATGAAGCTGTATGTAGAGAGTAAAGACGAGTTGACGGAAGAGGGGGCTGAAGATCAGGAAAAAGAAGAGATTTTGCCCCCCTTAGCTACTGGAGATAAGTTGCTCCTCCTGGAACTTACCCCTAAACAACACTTTACCCAACCCCCGCCCCGTTATAGCGCAGCTACGCTGGTAAAAGGATTAGAAGAAAACGGAATCGGCCGGCCCAGCACTTATGCTACTATAGTAAGTATCATAAAAACCAGGGATTATGTCAGAGAAGAAAAAGGTCGTTTTTTCCCCACCGATTTAGGATTATTAATAAACGATCTATTGGTTGAAAATTTTCCGGAAATCCTGGACATAAAATTTACTGCCCAATTAGAAGATCAACTGGACCAGATTGAAGAGGGAAAGACTAATTGGACCCAGACCGTGTCCGATTTCTACCGCCCCTTTGCCGTGGATCTTGAGAAGGCCCGGAAGAATATGCAGAAAATAAAAGGGATTCATCCCCCTACTGAGATCCCTTGTCCTAAGTGTGGTCAAAAAATGCTTATTAAGTGGGGCCGGAATGGAGAATTTTTAGCTTGCTCAGATTATCCTAAGTGTACCGCTACTAGCAATTTCATCCGGGACGAAAAGGGTGAAATAAGGCTCAAACCTAATGCGCAGGTCAATAAAGAATCTACTAACGAGCAATGCAGCAAGTGCGGCCAACCCATGATTATAAAAAGGGGAAAGTTCGGAGAGTTTCTGGCCTGTTCTAATTATCCGAAATGTAAGAATACCAAAAATCTAGCCTCGGCTGATCTTGATCTAAACTGCCCGATACCGGGTTGCCCGGGAACCATTACTGTCCGCAAGACCAAAAAAGGTAAGGTCTTCTATGGCTGTAGTAATTTCCCTACATGTACCTTCGCTACCTGGGATCGCCCGATACCGGAACCCTGTCCGCAATGCCAGGCACCATTCTTGGTGGAGAAGAAATCAGGTAGAGATACTATTATCATCCAGTGTATACAAGAAGGATGTCAGTATAAGAGTGGGGGAAAATGAAGAAATCAGCGATTCAGGGGCCCGTAATCCACTAGAACAGTCACTCCAGACTCTATACTCTCTCTCCACTCTAACTCGCTCGTGCAAGAGAAAGAAAATGAATACCCACAACAAAATCGTCCGCTTTAAATTTTACGAGCCCCTGATTCAACTTTTGTTGGGTAGGAAATGTGTATTATCGGCTATATAATAGAGCAATTATCGTACCATATCCCCTTTTTTCCCGATATAATTTCTCTCTTAATGATGTTTAGTGGGCCTTTCTAGCCCTCCCTTTTACCTCCTTCCGGGACAACCCACCGATCCCCTTATATGCAAACAAAGTTATCAGATTAACCCCCATACCGAGAAATCCCTGGATTATTAGCCGCCCCTGTACGCAAACAATGTAAGCAGGTAAAATGCTAACTTTGTTTATAGCAGATAAGGTCATTCAAAGAACATATAGAGGGCTATTATAATCAAAAAGAAGCCAAAGACTTTCCTTAATGTCAGTGCAGGTAATAGTCTACTACCTTTTTCAATGCCTTTGCGGCACGGCTGTAGTTGCTAAAAGTCGGGATATTTCCTTGAAGGAACCGTTCCCTCACTTCTCTCTCAGCTTCTTCATGAAAAGAAGGTGGGAGCATAACTAGAAGAGGTTTGCCTACCGTCTTTTCAAAATCAAAAATAGTGCCATATATCAGGTTAGCAAAATCAGGGTAGATATCCTGGGCCATCTTAATAAAGAGGGCGGGTATTTCCACTACTACTGTGTCTATCCGCTCCTCACATCCGAGGATTTCTAAGGCGGGCTTAAATGCCTGGAGCAGATACCAGGGCAGACCCATATCAATAGGATTCTTATAGCTGGACCCCACGGCTTTAAATATTTCTGATAACTGCTGATAACTTTTTTCTGTTAATAAAGGGACCTCTAAGCCCACCCTACTAAAGGTGTCAGCCATAGCTACGCACTGGCCACCATTCATAGATATTATACCTATGCGATAGCCCCTGGGCTGTGGCAGACAAAGGAGCAGCTTGGTAATATCCACTAACTCTTCAATACCATCGGCTTCAATCGCCCCGCTCTGCCGGATAACCGTCTGCCAGACCTTACTGGACTCAGCAAGAGAGCCGGTATGGGATGAAGTAGCCCGGGCACCGGCCTCAGTCTGTCCCCCTTTCCAGATCACGATAGGCTTCTTAGGGGTCGTCTCCTGGAGTAACTTAAAAAGCCGGCGGCCATCCTTTATCCCTTCAATATATATCCCAATAATACGGGTTTCTTCATCTTTTGCCAAGTACTCCAAAAAATCTGGGCTATCATAAAAATAGGCATTACCATAGCTTATGCCCTTGCTGATCTTTATCCCATGTTGATAAGCCAGTCCAGCAAAATCGAGAAGATTCCGGCCACTCTGAGAAATGAAGCCTACCGGCCCACCTGTTCCATGATACAGCTCCGGTCCATTTCCCAGCCCAATCTTAGGGTTAAAAACTCCTACGCAATTGGGACCAATAAGGGTAACCCCCAACTCTGGCACTAGTTTCATCAACTCCTCTTGAAGCCTTCGTCCCTCCGGACTCCCTGTCTCGCCATAACCAGAAGTAAATAGTGCCACACCACCAACTTTCTTCTTAGCACAGTCCCGGAGAAAGGTTGGGATGACTTCCCGCGGTATAGAGACGAAGGCATAATCTACCGGCTCAGGGATATCCAGGATACTAGGATAGTTCTTGATTCCCAGAGCTTCTATCCCGACGGCCTCTTTGGGATCAATGTTGACCGAATAGACTTTGCCCTGGAAAGTCTTTACCCCTTGGAGCCACATATAGTTGTTATTTAACAACTTATCCCCTACTACTGCTACTGTCTTAGGGTTAAAGATCCGGTCTAATATTTTTAGTTTATCCATCAGCTTTCCTTCATAAGTAAGTTAGAGAGAGGGTCAAGAAACCCGATCCTGCTCCACTGTTTAGCCGAAAAATTAGGATTTTAGCTACAGATGAACCCGGATATTTTTACCGCAGAGGGCAGAGACCGCGGAACAGGAATGAGAAAAACATGAAGATATGGAGCAAATGGCTACCGAGCTTTTAAGAGTTTCACTCCTTGGTTAAGGACCTATGTTTAAAATACAGTAGTCCTGCGGCCAAGAATATCCACGCAATAAAGAATGCCAGGGCCCTCTTGCGTATCCTTAGATCGTTCCTTACCTGCTCTGCCACCTGGCTTATCCCTTCTATCTTAACAATAGCTGACTGGGTCAAGTCCCCAACCGTTTTAGGGTTCAAGGTATGGATAAGGGTAGTGGCCTGGACTATGTCATTGTGCGCCTTTTCCAGGTTGGTTGAGAGATCATCAATATTCCTGCCAGCCGATTCCGCCTCCTTAACCCCCTCTTCCCCTTGTTCAATGGCCTTCAGGGCCGTAGCTAATGCCTTTTTTATCTCCTGTCCTTTACCATAAGAGCGGGCATCATCCTCTGAGTGGCACATGCCACAATGGCCTTCTTCGGAGCCATCAAACATAGCTAGAGAGGGGAATATTATCTTATGATTACTATGACAATCCACGCAGCGAGGGGCTCCGGCCTCTTCTAAGGCTATATAGTGGGGCCCTTCCTTAAAGGCATTAGCAGTAACTGAGTGGCAGTTGCCACATACGTTAGGGACCTCACTTACCCCCGGGGGTGTTGCTCCATGGATCCCGTGGCAGGTGGCACAATTGGGCGCCAGGGCAGGGTTTTTGTCCGGAATTTTACCATATAGAATCTGGCCATGATAGCTCTCTTTATAGAGGGCCAATTGATTAGTGGGGATATTATAAGGTTGCATCCTGGCTTGGTTCGAATGGCATCTACCGCAGGTCTCTGGGACGTTGGTGTGATATACCGTCGCTAAAGGGTCGCTCTTGCGCCTGATCTCATGAGTACTATGGCAGCTAACACAGGTAGCTACCCGGGTATCACCCTTCTCTATCAACAACCTACCATGGACACTGGTTAAGTATTCGGCATATTGATCAGTCCTGATATTATATTGCCTCATCTTCTTGATATCGGCATGACATTTGGCACACAAAGCCGGAATATCTTCTATCCTGGATTTACCAATATAGCCCGCGGCCTTAGCTTTGGCTT
>MHDQ01000029.1 GCA_001803565.1 Nitrospinae bacterium RIFCSPLOWO2_12_FULL_45_22
AGTTTCCCTAAATCATCAAATAAGGAATATACTACCGGGATCACTACCAGGGTAAGGAAAGTAGAGGTCGCCAGCCCGCCCATAATAACAATAGCCATAGGGGAGCGCATCTCTGCCCCTTCTCCAGCCGAGAGGGCAAATTGAACTCTGACCGGTCCGGGGTAGTAACGAACTCTACCCCGACAATCCCGGCCAATTTAAGGCTCAGGAAGAATATGACCACCGTCCCCAGTACTACCGTCTTTGTCTGCTTTGCCTGATCGCCATCCTCAGTCGTCCTGGCCTGACCCTTTTCTCCACCACATCCGATAAGCAAGGCAGAGTAGAGAAAAACTGCTATCCCAAGTAACCCTGGTACTCTAATAAACCCATTCCCTCTCTTCTTCATAGGTAATACCTCGTCTATAGCTCACTGCCAATAAGGAAAGATGGGATACAGAGGTGATGTGATTCCTAGGAATAATATGAAGGCATGGGAAAGAAACTTTGCACACCTAAACACTTTAACCTCCGCTCCCATCTACCACCCGCTATACTAGAGCTTCAACAACCGCTTTCTAACCCCAACCCAAAGAATGTAGTGAAGGTGTTATTGATGAAGAGGGCATGTGGTTTTACCTGATGCCCAGCAAAAATATCTACCGCTTAATATAACTTATACGATCGGGAAAAATCAATCCATTGGTTGACTACCCCAGGGCCACGTCAAAGTCATCTTAGAAGTCGATTGGGTAACTCAAGGCTTTAGCCTTGACAGATCAACCCTGAAGGGTTGAGTTACAGGGGCTGCTCAGGATCACTTTGACGTTACCGTGTTGACTACCCCTAAATTACTCGAACCAAGTATCATCCGCGTTAAGCCTTCACCACAGAGGCAGCAGAGCGCGCAAAGTTCTCTGCGCTTCTCAGTGTACTCTGTGGTTCATTCTCATCTATAAGACTGCAATTGCTTTTGTAAGTAAAGGAGAAATGGGGATGAGGGAGAAAGGAATAATTTAGGTTGGGATAAGGCGGGAGGTGTTGGGAGTGCCCCCCGCCATAATACTACTGATCATTATTCTATGATCTGGGCCTTAAAATGGCCAGATGCTTCTACCGCCTTTATCAGGTCCTCGGTCTTAACCCCTTCTCCGGCTACTACCACAGCCTTCCCATCCTTCAGGCTTACTTCAGCCGATTTTACCCCCTCTACCCCTTTAAGGGCTTTGCTCACGGCTGGGGGACACATATCACAATTCATACCGTCTACCTTGACCTGGATAGTTTGGTCTACTGACCAGACCGGGGTAGAGAGACCAGCCAGGATAAAGGCAGATATTACAACCATACTTATTAATTTCCTCATTTTCCTTTCACCTCCTTTCTCCTTGCAAAATAGCCTCAGGATTGTCTTCTCCCTGAAGTCCCTAAAAGACCTTATGCCCGCATTTTTTGCCGGCACCAAATGGACGCTGTTAACTGACTATCCTTGATAGGACCATAGGGTAGAAAACCGCTACTAAAAAGATAGACAGGCATAACCAGAAGAAAACTTTATTGATCCTGCCTGATGAAATGCCCTTATACACACAATCAAAAGCCGGTTTATTCAAGTAGATGTGATAAAAGGCATATCCCAGAAAGAGAAAAGCCACTAGTATAAATAGGGGCCGAAACCTCTCCAGGGAGGTAAAGAAATTTAAACCCCCTATGGAAATCCCAAAAAGGACAAACATGGTAGGTCCTAAGCAGCAAGAACCTACAAAAAATGAGGAGACCAGAGCCCCTATGTTCCCCATGGTTACCCTGTTCATCCTTTTCTCCCTTTCTTTATCTCCATTATCTTACCTATTCCCCTCATCACCTCTTGCTTACACTTTTTTATAGGTCAAAAGTGTTAAAGGGTCATATGGTTCTTGCCTTCTACTATATTATTTTACATATTAATAAACAATTTACCTCAAAAAATATTCCCTTAGTGGAATCGTTCCGCCATCGCCACCAGGATAGCGAAAGGGAATTTAACTATTCACCGCTCTTCTGCGTGCTCTGTGTTCTCTGCGGTAAAAAATATACGGTTGCCTAGTTGTCGGAGGATAACGAGAGGATAACAAAGGGCCTCAGGTAAACAGCTACAGGGATCCCAGGCGGTGTAAGGCTTCTATTTTTTCCCCCCGGCCAATTTTTGCCTGGGTTACGACCTTCCTTAGAAACTCAATCGAGCGGTCATAGTTCTTTCGGTCTATGGGATAAGGGTGACTGTCTTTGCCTCCATGGGCAAAGCTGAAGCGGGCAGGGTCAGTGTAATTGGGCTTAATGCCATAGACCAACTCTGATATCAAACTAAGGGCTCGAATAGCCTTGGGGCCCACCCCGGGCATGCCCAGGAGTTTCTCAAAGTCTTCCGGTTGGTTTTCGTAGGTGGAGCAAAAAATCTTGTAGAGCCTCTCTGGGTGCAAGTCCTGTACCAAGATATGGTGTCGGCCAGGTAGGTCCAACTGCTGCATCTTCTTTATCTCCCTGACCAATATCTCTGGCCTTTCATGCGAGACTAAGGTGGTAGTATTCCGGGCATCAGCACTATCACTAGCCACCAGATTCAAAACCAGCCTGGCTTTTGAGTCACAGCAGATAGCTGCTTCTGGCTCATTAACAAAATCAGTCACTTTTTCCCCCAGCCAATGATACCGGCGGGCATAACAGTTTGTTTCATTCATGCCTTGCTGGATAACAGCCCATTTCCCTTCCCTGGTAAAAAAGAAGCTATGATGGTATAATTGGTAACCATCCTGGAGGGCATTATTATCTACTTTGGCCGCCATCCGGCTAGCAAATTGTAAGCTAGCTGGCTCAATCAGCAAGTAGTTACCAACCTTTTCTATCTCATGGGGTGTGTGGCGAGAGATACCCCCTTTCCCGCCAGCTACAAAGAGTCCCAGCTCCCTTTCTAGCCCCTTTAACCCTTCTTTTATCGCTCCACAGGTTGTCGTTGTCAGCCCACTAGAATGCCAATCAAATCCCAACACACACCCCAGGGCCTGGAACCAAAAAGGGTCAGAGAGTTTAATCAAGAATTCCTCTGGGCCCTGTTCCAATACAATGAGGTAGATAATCTCCCGCGCTAGCTTCCTCATCCGCTGGAAGAGCCAGGGTGGGGCCTGCCCATAATGGAGTGGCAGATACGCTTCCCCTACTTTCATAATCTTTATGCCTTTAACCTTTCATTTTGCAACGCCTAAGTGCTTCATTTCATAAATACAGTTACGTATTATGCCTATTTTTTGCCTTCTTTTTTATTAGGAAACCAAGAAGCCAGGAAATTAACCTCTCCTGTATTCCTGGTTTCCTTATCATAAGCACTTTCTCTCAAATACGTCACCGTAATTATGGATTAGAGCACTAAGGGTCGGGTGGCACTTGAATTATAATAGTTTAATAACATTTTAGGCAAGTGGAGTTGCGCAGAAAACCAACCTACCCAATTTCTAGTGTTCCCCAAAAATTTTATGTTTTATTAGGGATAATTGTGAGAGGAGAGGTGGTTTTCATGGACAGGAAAAAGGGAAATGAACCGTTTAGGGGAAATGAAGGATGCTGTTCTCGGATTAGGCAACACAGGTTTTATTCCTGCCAGAGGATTTAGCCCGATATAAGGCTTGATCTGCCTTGATTACCAGCGCTTCCTTATTATGAGCATCTACCGGATAAGTAGCTATACCAACACTTATAGTAATCCTTGACTTAGGCATAGTGCCTCTCCCACTGAATCTTGTCTTTTCTACTGCCTCTGACAGTCTCTTCCCTAATAAGACGGCTTCTGCCTTACTGGTTTCAGGGGCAATAACGCTGAATTCTTCCCCCCCATACCGGGCAATTAGGTCATAAAAGCGGCAAGAGCCTTTTAAAAGGCCAGTCAATTCTTTCAATAATGCGTCTCCGGCAGGATGGCCATAAGTATCATTGTATTGCTTGAAGTGATCAATATCTAACATGAGTAGAGATACACTATGCCCATGTCTTTCCGCCCGGGCCACTTCTGCCTCTAATAAATTGTGTAGGGCCTGATGGTTAAAGAGTCCTGTCATACTGTCTAACCTGGATAGTTCCTTATAATATTGGGCTTCTTTAGCTACCCTTTGCACCTCTCTCTTTTCCAGCGTTTTGGCTATTATAATCTTTATCAATTCATTATTAAGGGGCTTGGTTAAGTAATCCGCTGCTCCTAATCTCATGGCCTTTACCGCGGTCTCTACCGAGGCATACCCGGTGATAATAATAACGTCAATTTCTGGGTCTATTTCTTTGCCCCTCTCAAGTAGTTCCAGACCATCTATCCCGGGCATCTTTATGTCGCTGAGAATCAAATCAAAAGGCATCGTTTTAACCTTTTCTATGGCTTCTTCGCCATTACAGGCCGTCCATACTCTGTATCCTTCTGCTTCCAATACCTCCCGGAAGAGATCCAGGATAATCTCTTCATCGTCTACTACCAATATCCTGGCGGGCAGTCTAGCTAACTCTACCTTATCGTGGGTTCCAAATATATTGGAATAGTTATCGCCTGTAGCTAACATATTAGATGCTACAGAAATATTTTCCCGCCCGGTTGTGACCTCTCGGGTCCCCAATTTTTTCATTTTATCTCTCTCGTCCATTAAGATAAAGAAAAATTAGCTAAGACTTTGCCTCAGCCCAATGCTCTTTTCTTTAGCAGAAAGGTTGAGATAATGGCACTCTAAAGCAACTTCGACAAGTTTCCTCTGTCGTTTCTATAACTTATCGGAAGAAATTAGTAAATAATCAAATGTTAGGAGACCCTACTCTCCTGGTCTCGCCAGTATTGCTCTCGTAAGACCCTCTTTAGTATCTTACCCGAGGGATTGCGGGGTAATTCAGCCACAAAGTCTACTGACTTAGGCTTCTTATAGCTGGCCAGTCTATCTTTGCAATGGTCCATAATCTCTTGTTCGGTACAGGTCTCGCCATCCTTTAGGACCACTATGGCCTTCAACGACTCACCCCATTTCTCATCCGGTACCCCGATTACAGCACAGTCCACTACCTTCGGATGGGCCATAATTACGTTATCTATTTCTACCGGATAGATATTGACACCCCCACTGATAACCATATCAGACTTCCGGTCTACTACATAATAATACCCTTCTTCATCCATCCTCAGCACATCACCCACGGTAAACCATTTACCACGAGAGTTATCGTCGGTAGCCCTGGGGTTTTTATAGTAGCCATCCAGCATACATGGCCCGGTAGCATATAGTATCCCCGGCTCACCATGGGGTGCTGGTTTGCCTTCCTCATCCAGGAGGGTCATCTCATAGCCAAAGATAGGCTGGCCCACACATCGGAGCTTACGGCGCTGGTCTCTATGTTTCAAATTGGTACAGATACCGGTCTCGGTAGCTCCATAGACCTCGCTAAGATTGGCATTCTTGAAATAGTCTAATATCCATTCCTTGGTCTTGGTATGCAGTGGGGCGGCTCCAGAGGTAAGCACCCGCATAGAGCTGACATCATAGCTGTCTAACTCTTTCTTAGGCAGTTGCATCATCATATTATACATAGTAGGGACGAAAAAGGCGGTAGTAATCTTTTCCTCCCCGATAGTCCTCAGGGTATCGGCAGCATCAAACTTCTCCCGGATAAGGACTGTCGCGCCTATATATAGATGCATATGGTTAAAGAAGCAGGGGCCACCATGGTAAAGGGGCCCTACGCTAATAATCTTGTCCTCTTCGGTAAAGCCAAATTCTATACAGGAGTACATGTAGAGTAAAGTATTTGCCCGGTGGCTGCGGACCGCTCCCTTGGGGAATCCGGTAGTGCCTGAGGTATACATAATCAGATTATGATCAGCCTCTTTCAATTCTACTTCCGGTTCAGCGGTGGAAGAGCGGGCCAGTAGCTCTTCATAGGGGATCATGTTAGGGCATTTCTCATTTCCTAACAGGATATAATGCTTTACTTGCTCAAATTGCTTCATAACCGGCTCTACCCTCTCCAGGAACTCAACACTGGTGATCAGGGCCTTCGATTCAGAGTTGTTGACAATATATTGTATTTCATCTGCTTTCAGGTTGTAGTTGATGGGTACGGCTACAAAGCCGGTCTTGTGGATAGCAAAGTAGGCATCCATATACTCCGGCTTATTAGACAGGAGGATCGAGACCTTATCACCTTTTTTGAGCCCTAAGCCCATCAAGCCGTTAGCCAGGCGGTTGACGCGTTCATTATACTCCCCATAGGTCATCCGCTTATCTTCAAAGATTATGGCCTCTTTGGTCGGATATTTTTGGGCATGTTGTCGCAAAGTATCGCCTACCAATAAAGTGTCCTTCAATAGCATATCGTTACCCTCCCCTCAGCCTAGCTTCTATAGGTTGATATTGTTTAAAGTTAAGATTTTTCTGATAGTGCCATAAACCTCCTTATTTGTCAAAAAAAATTTTGCTAAAAAAAACAAGCTAGCTTACTTTATTGATCAACCATTCTTTTACTACCTTAGTAGCTAAGCAATCATCCCGGTTGTACTCGATGGCCCAATCCAGGTACTGTTGTTGGGCGGTTTCTAGCCAGAGGGAATACCAGAGCATAGACTGATGGGCATTGGCCTTATGATTACTCCAACTGAATCCTAACCATTTAGCAATCTCTTTTAAAGAATAGCTCCGGGTAGGTATAACCAGGTGATCTTTTATGAACTTATGGATATCGGCCATATTGCCCAATATGTGCTGGAGCAAATCTTCTTCACCACCATATTTCACCTGGAGCTTTTTCAAGACCATAGGTTCATAGGTATGGTAGTGATAAACAATAAAATCATCCTCCCACTGGGCCATAAATGCAAGAAACTCCTGCCAGATACGGCATTCTTCTATAGGGTCTTTGGCCACAAAGCAACGATACTCTTCCTGACCATCTTGACATACTAAAACCCCGATGAGATAGATTATCCCCCGCTGGTATTCACTCTCTATATCCAGGAAAATCTCCACCTTTTTCTCAGGCAGGAAAAAGCGTTTCATTTGGATAGTCTGACTGCTGGCCAGGGCTTGGGCCTGGAGTTTTATGCGTTTAGATAGACCCCGTGAGCCTTGCTGGAACCATCTTAAGGCCCGGGTGGACAAATGGGCCAACTGGCTTATCCGTATAATTCCTTGATTTTTCAATCTTTCTTTAGCCTGCCTGGAGAGACCTGGTATTAAAGAGATGTCCTCCCGTTCCCAGGCCTCTGCTACACAAGTCCTTTCCCAGGGGCAGTTCTGACAGGCCGAAGAGATAAAAGGGGATACTTCCTGACCTTGAAAAATAGCTTCTATCTCCTGTAATACCTGCTGAAAATAGGGGTAATTCTCCCTCACCGGGATTAGCCGCTGCCTTCTATCGGAAAGGATCAATCCCATATGGTCAGGCAACCGCCCTTGAATAATCTCTAATATATGGACATAGAAGATAGTTTGCAGGAGATATATTTTCCGGCGGGTACGGCCGCTTTTAATCTCTACTGGTCGGTAATGGTAGGTACCGAATAAGGAGTTTCCTGGTACCTTCTCCAGCAAATCTGGTATCCCAAGAAAGTTGTTGGTAAATAGGACCCCATGTGCTATCCAGTCCACCCCTTGTTGCATAAGGGCCAGAGTCTTCTCCATTCCTTGATAATAATTACCTGGCTCATATTGAGGTACACAGCAAGGGATCGTCTTCAATACCTGCTGCTCAAAATAAAGGCTATCTTTCTTGAGCCTTAAGAGAAAATCGCTAGGTGAGGTCTTTTGCCTGGAGTCACCATGAAGCTCTAAATATAGCCACCGGGGGCATTTGCTATATTGGAAAAAATTTTCCGCGGTAATTACCATGCCACGCTATCCAGTATCGTGCAACTATTCAGCCACCAAGAACGCTTAGTGCTTCATTTCATAAATACAGTTACGTATTATGCCTATTTTTTGCCTTTTTTTTTATTAGGAAGCCAAGAGGCCAGGAAATTAACCTCTCCTGTATTCCTGGTTTCCTTATCATAAACACTTTCTCTCAAATACGTCACCGTAATTATGGATTAGAGCGCTAAGTTTTACTGTAACAGTTCACGGGGATCAGTTAACAGGGTTCAGAAAAAGAGTTTAAATTTTAAATAGTTATCGCTATTTGGAGAGGGCGCTGATGTCTTTGAGGAAAAGATTGCCGGACAACTGATCCCTGTGAACTGTTACCTACCGATCTTACTCTCTGTCCCTTGCCAGAGCCTCTCCAAATTATCCTGGTGTCTCCAGATGATTAAAAGTCCTATCACTACACCCACAATAACAAAGCTATTGCCTGCCCCCAAAAAAAAGCCAAACATAGGCAGGGACAGGGCAGAGGTCATAGAGGCGACAGATACATATCGCCAGAGTAAACAGCACATTAGCCATATAGCACCGGCTAAGAGGGTTGCCCAAGGCATTAAGACCAAAAATACCCCCAGGCCAGTAGCGACTCCTTTGCCACCCCGGAAATGGCTAAAAACCGGGAACATATGACCCAAGATTACAGCTAGCCCGGCTAATGACATGGCCGTAGCTGACGCAGCCAATCCCTGGGCTAATAAAACCGCTCCGCTGCCTTTTAATCCATCACCCAGCAAGGTCAATATACCGGCTGTTTTCCCTACTACCCTGAAGACATTAGTGGTACCAATATTACCACTGCCATATTCCCTTATGTCTATCCTCTTCTGCTTACGGGCAATAATCAGGCCAAAGGATATAGAACCTAATAAATAAGCCGCGATAACCGAAATAATAACAGACATAAAGAATAATATTTGGGACGCAGATTCCCGCAGATAACTATCTGAAAGAAAAGTTAAGACCACAGCCCTATGACTTCTCGCACCTCATGCATCGTCTGCTGGGCAATAGGCCGGGCTTTATTGGCCCCATATTCTAATATTTCCTTAAGTTTCTCCTGGCTGCCAATAAGCTGCTCTCGCCTCTCCCGATACGGTCCAAGATAATCTGCCAGGGTCTTAGCCAGATTATTCTTGTTCTCTACACACCCTAAGGTCCCTGCTTCGCAGCCATGTCGGACATCTTCTATCTTGCCGGGAGAAAATATCTGTTGATAATGAAATACTGAACAGATATCTGGCCGGCCCGGATCACCACGGCGTATCTTCTGCGGGTCTGTAACCATCTGATGGACTTTTTCCCTGATGACTTCCGGTGGATCGGCTAAATAGATACAATTATCCAGACTCTTGCTCATCTTACGACCATCAATCCCGAGCAATTTAGGAGTCTTGGTAAGTATCTCCTGGGGCTCAGGAAAGATAGGTTTATAGAGGCGGTTGAAGGAGCGGACTATTTCTCGTATTATCTCTAGATGAGGTAATTGATCCACTCCTACCGGCACCTTATTCCCTTTGTACATAAGGATATCCGAGGCCTGCAGCACCGGATACCCCATCAAGCCATAGTTTATCTTGGGTATATGGGTCTCTCTGACTTGTTCTTTCAGGGTTGGATTACGCTCTAGCCAGGGCATAGGCACCAGCATAGAAAGGAGAAGATGGAGTTCCGCATGTTCTTTTACCTGCGACTGTAAGAATATGACGCTATTTTCTTGATCAAGACCTATGGCTAACCAGTCTGCCAGGAGCTGAAAGATATTCTCTTTTAACTCTGAGGGGTCTTCAAAATCGGTAGTCATAGCATGCCAATCCACAATGGAATAGAAGCAATCGTACTCTTTTTGCAGTTCCATCCATTTTTCTAATACCCCTACCAGGTGGCCTATATGCACCTTACCCGTAGGGCGCATCCCACTAAAAACCCGCTCCCTCATCTACCACTCCTATCTA
>MHDQ01000030.1 GCA_001803565.1 Nitrospinae bacterium RIFCSPLOWO2_12_FULL_45_22
TGCTACTTCAGATTTTAGCAATTGCTAAAGTTAAATGGCTTCAAATGTGTATTGCGAAGGTAACTTGGTTTATGTTTGTTACAGGAGGTTTATCTCCTTAGCTTATTAACAAAAAAAATAAGCTTTAGATAGACACATACTCCATAAACAAGCATGAGTTACCGGGCTTTATGTGAAAGTAGAGCCTTACAGGGGCTTGAGCAGTGTGTGGTGAAAGCTGCTTGCACCGTTCTTAGGGGGAGGCGTAAGCCTCCCGATCCACCCGGTGTAGTACTGCGATGAATAATTATGTAAGAGATAGTAGGATGTCAAAAAGAGGAAAATTTATTCCCTTTACTTCTTAATTAAGTTGAGGCCTAATAAGATGGTTTGTTTTGAGGATCTAAAAAGAGAAGGAGAGAAACCAGAGATTCGTGAAGTGAATTTAGCTAGGCAAGAAGAGGAAAGACAAAGGAGAAAAGCCGAAGAAACGAGGAAAAAAGAGAAAGAGTTACAAGCTGAAAGAGCTGAAATTGAGAGTGAGCGTTGGGGGACACCTGAAAAAGTATACAGGACGTGGGAATCTAGGGCAAAATCTCTTGTTGAAATAGCAAAGGAATATGTCCGTTATGGCGCTGTTCCGGAAGGTTATCTGCTCATTGCGGGCAGGGAAAGGATGAAATTAGGTGATAAGATAAGATGAAGAAACAACTTAGGAAATGATTTCAAAAGTATATCAACCAGCCAGATAGAACAAGTAAGCTTTTACACAAAATAAGAAGAAGTAATCAACGAATTGGGAAAAGACATCCAACAAAAAAGGGAAACGTGATTAAAATTAGTAGAAAATAATCTCGTCCCCTACGTCCCCATTTCCCCTAAAACCCGAGCCACCGGCCCGGGCAGATTTTAGACCGTTCAGTAGCCATTGAAACCCACGGTTACCTTATCATCCATGAGAATGACCGGTACTTTCTTACCGCCCGAGACCTTGACCATCTCTGGTAGGCGATCCCGGTCGTTGGTAACATTTATCTCCTCAAATTCGATCCCTTTAGCCTTCAAATCCTGCAGGGCCGCGGCACAATAAGGGCACCCGGTCTTAGTATAAATAGTTGCTTGAGCCATCCCTTCCTCCTTATAAAAAGTGTAAAACTCAAAGAGCAAAGTGCAAAATCAAGGAACTTATTACCGACATGGACAACGGACACGACCCACGGAAATTATCTTTGCGCCCTCTGCGACTGCGGTAACGATTCAATCAATGTCAATCTGGGCCCGTTGTAGTCTCCCACTATAATCTATATAAACACTCTTCCACTCAGTAAAGGCTTCCAGGGCAGCATTACCGGCCTCACGGTGACCATTACCCGTACCCCGCGTACCTCCGAAAGGGAGGTGTACTTCGGAGCCAATAGTACCAGCATTGATATATACCAGGCCAGTACTAATATTATTTATGGCCTTTAATGCCTTATTGACATCCTGGGTATAAATAGATGATGAGAGGCCATAAGGGGTATTATTATTTACTTCTATGGCCTCTTCTAAATCCTTTACCGTAATAAGGACTGTGGTAGGGCCAAATATCTCTTCCTGGGCAATCCTCATACCTGGCTTTACTAGGGCAAATACTGTAGGTGTGTAAAAGAACCCTCTGGCGCATTCCCCCTCAGTATAGCGCTTTCCACCGGTTAATAGGATGGCCCTTTCTTTCAGGCCAATCTCGGTATAGTTATGGATGCGCTGGAGCTGGGGCTCATTAATTACTGGCCCGATGTCAGTAGTCTCCAGCAGACCATTGCCCAGCCGGAATTTTTTAACCCTTTCAACCAAGCTCCTGGTCAGGTCTTCCTGAATACCTTGCTGCACAATGACTCGGCTAGCAGCCGTGCAGCGCTGTCCTGAAGTACCAAAGGCACTCCAGAGGATACCCTCTAGGGCCAGCTCCAAGGCGGCATCGTCCAGCACTATTATAGCATTCTTACCACCCATTTCCAGAGACAGGCGCTTACCACGCTCAGCGGCCTTGATAGCGATCTCGCGGCCTACTTCGTTAGACCCGGTAAAAGATATCATAGCTACCTTAGGATGTTCTACCAGGGCCGCTCCTACCTCTCCCGGGCCTAAGACCAGGTTAAGGACGCCGGGTGGTAAGCCGGCCTCTTCCAATATTTGTACCAGTAGCACCCCCATAATCGGGGTATCTTCTGCCGGTTTAAATACCACTGTATTGCCAGCAACCAGGGCAGGCATGATCTTCCAGGCCGGGATAGCCAGGGGAAAATTCCAGGGTGTTATGGCGGCTACCACACCGATAGGGTCCCTTACCTGCATAGCAAATTTATTGGGCAGCTCAGAAGGGGTAGTGTAACCAAACAGACGGCGTCCTTCACCAGCCATATAATAAGCCATATCTATAGCCTCTTGCACATCCCCCCGGGCCTCTTTCAGCACCTTGCCCATCTCTCGGGTAAGCATGATAGCCAGCTCCTCTTTACGCCTCTGCAAAATATCTCCTGCCCGGAAGAGGGTCTCGGCCCGCCGGGGTGCCGGTACCTGTCTCCACCTGGAGAAGGCCCTGGTAGCTGCTTCTACGGCAGAGTCTATCTCGTTGGGGCCAGCATAAGAAACTCTCCCCAGGACTTCACCATTGGCCGGATTTAGGCTCTCAAAGACCTTCCCTGATGCGGACTCAACCCATTTACCATCTATATAGTTCCTATATAACATGACCATATCCTCCTTACGTGCCTGGAGCAACTCGATGATGCCCCCTAAGATTAATCTATCTTAGATAAGCCTGTTTTGCAAACGATAGGGTTTTAGCGCGGTTAATTTCCACTTTTTCTGTTTCATGAAAATCATTGTTACTCCTACACTTATTCCGTGTAAGAGGACAAATTTTGGGGAATGTCCAGACCATATTTCCCTTGACACGATTGGAATATTTTTGCATCATAGGGAAATCCTAATATAGCTTATTGACCGGGGCTTTTTTACTTGCTGCCTGCATAGGGTCTAGACTCATCCTCTATATCAGAAAGGGAATCTCAGGCTGGGCAGGAGGAATTTTTGAAAAAATAATAAGGGGAGGTGGTAACATGAATTTGTATTTTGAAGATTTTGAGGTAGGAGAGAAGTTCTCTACTCCAGGAAGGAGCATTTTTAATACTGATATAGTTAATTTTGTGGGCCTTACCGGTATGTATGAGGATCTCTTCTGTAATCTGGAATATATCGAAAAGGCCAGTGCCTTTAAAAAGCGGATAGTACCTGGGGCCTTGACCCTTTCGGTCTCTGTCGGCTTGTTTAGCCGAACCGGCTGGTTCGACAAGACTGGCCTGGCCCTCACAGGTTTCCGGAAGATAAATTTCATCAATCCTCTAGTCCCAGGCGATACCATCAGGAACGAATGTGAGGTGATAGGTAAGCAGGAATCAGAGAGAAGAGATGGGGGCATTCTTACCCTGCAAGTTATAGTCAAGAACCAGCGGGATGAAGATATTGTCTCGTATCAGACCCTGGGTTTAATGGCAAAAAGGGGTTAAGAAAGGTTCAAAGTTCAACGTTCTATATAAAGCCAACCTTGAACCTTGAACGTTGTACATTGAACTTATTAAATTAAGGAGAAAGGGAGAAGAAGGGAAAATGGTGAAAGAAGAGCAATAGATATAATTTTTCTCCAGTTCCCTTTCTCCCCTTTTCTCCTTATTATTAAAATGGAAATTCCTATACTATGAACTTATGAAGAGAGGAGGGAGATAAATGCCAAAAGAAGCGCATATGGACCTATATTTTGATGATTTACCCCGGGGGTATAAATTTTCTGTCCCAGCGAGAACCATATTTGATGCCGATATCGTAGGTTTTGTGGCCCTCTCAGGACAGACAGAGAGCCTCTTTTTAGATACTGAGTATGCTGAGAAAGAGAGCATATTCAAGAAGCGGGTTGCCCCCGGCATGCTCGTCTGGCAGCTTTCTATGATGGGGATGCTCCGGTTAGGGATACTGGAAAAGGCGGGATTAGCTTTCCTGGGTCTGGATGATGTCAACTTCTTTAAGCCTGTCTGTCCCGGTGATACCATTTATTCCGAGGCAGAAATCGTGGAATGCCGAGAGACCAGCAAAGGGGATCGGGGTATTATTGCCATGCGGTTTGAGGTTAAAAATCAGCGCGGGGAAAAGGTTATGGAGTATACCCATAGAGAACTACTCCGCAAACGACCGCAACCATAATGACCCTTGAAATTTATTGAGATTGAGAGACTAATGGAGACTTGCTGAGACCGAGAGATTATTGTCGAAATGAGTCTCTATAAATCTCAGCATATAGTCCAAGTCTCTATGACTCTGTGGCTGAACCGTTAGGGTGAAGATATTGATCCCTGGTTGTTAGCTAAGATGCCTTTTATCACGGGTAAAATTCTATCAATTTTAAAGGGTTTATTTATAACCTGATCTACTCCATTTTCTTTAAGTGTTTGATCATCTATTTCCATATTCCACCCAGTCATCAGTATAACGGGTGTCTCTGGATTGATTTCTTTAATCCTTTGAGCTACTATCCAGCCTGAGATTTCTGGCATTCCCAAGTCGGTAATGACTAAGTCATATTTATTTCGGCCAAAGAGTTCTAGGCCTTCCTGGCCCTCATTTACGTAAGTGGCTTGGCAACCCACGCTATCTAATATTTCAGAGAGGGCTTCCCCAATTTCTTCTTCATCCTCAATAATCAAGATCTTTTCACCGGCAAAAGGACTAACACTAACCAACTCTTCCGCCTTTTGTTGGGGCCCAGGAGCTACTACTGGTAGATGAATAGTAAAGGTAGTCCCCTGCCCTTCTTGAGTAGCAATAGCGATGCTTCCTCCCTGGGAGGTAATTATACCGTATGACATACTCAATCCCAAACCTGAATTCCGGGGACCCTTAGTAGTAAAAAAGGGTTCAAAGGCCTTAAGTTTTGTTTTGGGAGACATACCAATGCCGGTATCGTTGACCTGGACCTCCACCAAGGAATTAGCATCCCCTAAACGGGAAGAGATGGTGATGGTCCCCCCTTGGGGCATGGCATCCACCGCATTAAATATCAAATTGATGAAGACTTCTTTAAGTTCAGAGGCGATCCCTCCAATTAAAGACATATCTTCTAAATGGGTTTCAAATTCTATTTTGACACCTTTTTGCTGGGCATCATCTTTCCAGCGAGGCTTAGTCAATTCTTTAACTTCCATGATTAATTCATTAAGATTTAAAGGTTGGCAGGTCCTTTCTTTTTTAGCCCCAGCAAATTCTTGGATGTGTCTTACTACATCAGCTCCATCCAGAGCGGATCTCTCAATAACTTCTAACCCCTTCGAAATGGTACTTATATCTTTTTCCTTTCCTGACAACTGTAGCAATTGGGCTCTCACCAAGATAATGGATAATATATTATTAAAATCGTGGGCTATTCCAGCCGCCATTTCTCCTAAAGCCTTAAGCCTCTCCGCCTGAATAACTTGCTCTTGGAGCCTTTTTTGCTCACTAATATCTCTCAAGATCACTAAAATACCTATTATTCCATCATTTCTATCTCTCAAGAAAGAGACAGAAATAAGGGATGGTATTTTCTGTCCATCTTTAGCTAAAAATTCTATCTCTTGATTCTGTATTTTCCCTGTTTCTTTCAGCTCTTGGGTTAACTTCTCTATTTTTTCAGGCTCATCCCCACAGTAATGGGTGAATAAAGTACCCACTATTTCTTGGGCCTCATGCCCATAAAGACTCTCTGCCCCTTTACTAAAAAAGTTTACGGTCCCTCCCGTATCCGTAGTAATAATAGCGTCAATAGAGCTTTCGATGAGGCATTCTAAATAATCCTTAGTTAGGGTAATCTGGGTCGTTAACTCCTTTTTTTCTTTTTCTATTTTCTTTATCTTTTTCTCTAATATTTCCTTGGATTTCTGCGAATGCTCCAGGGTTTCTTTTACCCGTCTCCTTTCTTCCAGCCGGCCAATCCCTTTCTCAACTATCTTTTCCACATCTTCTTTATTAAAAGGTTTAATTAAATAATCTGAAGCCCCATACCTGAGAGCATCCTGGGCATTTTCTATAGAGGCATAAGCAGTGACAATGGCTACTTCGGTATCTAAACTAGACTCTCTTAGCTGCCGTAGAACCTCTATACCATCCATATATGGCATTAGAATATCCAAAAGCACCATATCGGGTCTTTCAGCCCTAATATATTTGAGGGCCTCTTTTCCATTTTCCATGGTAGTTACCTGATATTTACCCTCTAAGATCAATCGAAGGGATTCCCTACAACCCAGCTCGTCATCCACCACCAGTACTCTATATTTTTCATCCATGAGTCTTCCCCTTCCTTCCTGCTAATAATTTAACTTTAATAGAACAACCTTCCTTTATATTGTCATCCAGAAATATAGTACCACCATGATCTTCAATGATCCTTTTGGCAATGGACAGACCTAATCCAAACCCCTTTTGCTTGGTCGTAAAGAAGGGCAAAAATACCTTTTCCCTATCATCAGTAGCGATTCCAGAGCCATTATCCTTAATTTCTATCTCAGCTATATTGGCCTGTTTCCTAGTAGAGACCTTTATAGTCAGATCTACTCCTTCCCGTTTAGCCTCTACGGAATTTCTTAGGATATGGCAAAAGGCCTCCCGGAGTCTACTCCTATCCAAGTCGAAGGGGATGGGTTCTGGCGATAGATCCTTGATAATCCTCGCTTGCTCCAGCCCTATCTCGGACTTTAACGAGTCAAGGATTCCCATTATAAAATTATTGATATCTATCTCCTCAGTATGGAGATCATGATGCAAGGCAAAACTGATGAGTTGTTCAACAATCTTGTTTAATTTATCTAACTCCTGGGATACTACATTAGAGAAGAAATTACGGAAAGTTTCTTCTTGATATTTTTCTGGTAAAAGCCGGGTAAAGGTATTGATGGCTACCAGGGGATTTTTAATCTCATGGGCAATGCGGGAGACCAAAAAATTCCAGAATTTTACCCGCTCTAGTTCTAGGGTCTTTTTTTCCAATAGCTTAGCCTCAGACAGATCAGAAAAGACCATGATGGCTCCCACTGCGTCTTGATTTTCGTTACAAAGGAAAGAAGTACTTGCTCCCAAAGGGGCTTTGGTAATTGGATGGATGGTCTCATGCCTATTAAACACATGACCTTCTTTAATGGTGGAGAGGAGAAGATGGGAAAGGGCCGAGCCTATCTTCTGAACGCTCTCTTCTAATACTTCCTCAGCTTTGATATTCAGGACCCTTTCGGCGCTCTTATTAATGGTGGTTATCATACCCTCATTATTGATACTAATAACACCACTAGGAATATTATCTAACACATTTTGGATGTATTCTTTTTGCAAAGACACTCTTTGATATAAAAAGGCATTTTCTATGGCGATCGCCCCATATAGCGAAACGGTAAGAAGAATTTCTAGGTCTTCCCTAGAAAAGTCCTCGCCTGTTACCTTCTTACCAATCCCTATGAAACCCAGGAGCCCTTCCCGACCATTTAAAGGTAAAGCAATATTTGCCCCGACCAGGTCTATTTCCTTTTTTAGCTGAATCCCTTCAGAGCCGGAGATGGAGTCAGGTAAATTACTGATCTTTAATAGCTGGTTATTCTCCTTCAGCCATTTTATAAGACTATCTTTCTCTTGAAAGGCCATTCTATTCAGGAATCTCTTAGCAAAACCAAAAGAGCTGCAGGGCAGATATTTCTTGGCATTCATATCCCACAGAAAGATAATAACCTTATTAGCCCCGAAAGCATCTACTATTAGCTCCACCAGGCTTCCTAAAACCTTTTCTAAATTAGATATATGAATAATAGCATTAGAAAATTTTCTCATGATGTCTCGATAATAATATGCGCTTTTGACCTGATAGTTATTATCGGCCATAGCGCCATTTTTAAGAAATAAATGCCTGGTTTTTTCTTTCCCCTCCATTTGCTCTAATCGGGCAGAGAGAAACTTTATCTCCTGACTTAAGCGCCTTTTTTCTATGGCATTAAGGGTGAGGCAGCGGAGCTCTTCTTCCTTTGATATATTAAGGATAAAGCCATAGGCGCCAGCCCGCAAAACTTCTGCAGCCATCTCGGGCGAAACCAGAGGAGGTGTTAAAGCTAGGAAGATAACTGGTAAGTGGGGGTCTATTTTTTTGATCTTTTCTAATACCTTAAAAGAATCCCATCCTTTCAAATTTATCTCGAGAAAAACTAGGTCTATAAGGTTTCTAACCAGATATTCGTTGATTTCAGAGTCTTTCTTTTCTATGGGAAAAAAGACAAATTCTTTCCCTAAAATTAACCGCAGAGATTCTGAGAATTCTTCTTCCTTATTAGAAATTAGCAATATATGATGCTTGGCCATCGGCTTCTTCTGTTGTCATTGCGAGCCTCCAGAAGGGAGGCGTGGCAATCCCATTATATCCCGTACCTGTCTGTCATTTGAGATTGCTTCGGGGCTGCGCCCCTCGCAATGACAGGTGAGGGGTCTCGCTCCCCGCAATGACATTTTCATTGTCCTTTGTGCCTTGTAGAGGCATGAATGCTTCTCCAAAATTTTCTATGGATAAAGGCAATCTTATAATAAAGGTAGACCCAGCTCCAGGTTGGCTTTCTACTTCAATACTCCCTTTTAATTCATTGACAATCTCTTTGGAGATGACCAGACCTAAGCCCGTACCCTTCTCTTTGGTGGTAAAAAAGGGCTCAAAGATATCAGACAGGTATTCTTCTGGTATCCCTCTACCAGTATCAGAGATCCTGATGAAAACTATCTGGGAATTAGCCTGATGAGAAGGGAATTCTAGTTTCTGACCGTTGTTTTCTAGTTCTGTGCTAATAGTGAGAGTCCCTCCTTTATCCATGGCTTGTATGCTATTATTAAAAAGGTTTAAAAAGACTTGTTTGAGTTTATCAGGATCGGTCAATAAAATTATATTTTCTTGTGTATAATTCTTATTAACCAATATTTCCTTATCCCTTAATTCTTTTTTTACTAAGGCCAGGGATTCTTCTAATACTGCCCCAATAGCTACTGATTTCAAGACCTTTGGGGAAACCCGCGAGAGACTTAAGAGGTCTTCGGT
>MHDQ01000031.1 GCA_001803565.1 Nitrospinae bacterium RIFCSPLOWO2_12_FULL_45_22
AAAGTTAAAGTCTTGTGTTTTTAGCCAATTATAGGATGACAGCCTTTTTTATTCATCCTAAAAAGTGCAAGAGTTTAGTTATTTAGTCACTAACTTTTGATAGAGTTCCAAATATTTGTCTGATATCTGATCCAGAGAATATTTTTCTATAGCCGTTATCCGGGAATTTTTACCAATCCTTTCTGCCAGCTCTTTATCCTCGGTCAACAATAATATGGATTCTATAATTTGTTGAGGGTCTTTATATCGGATCAAAAGGCCATTTTCTAAATGTTCCAAGGCATCTTTAGCTCCCCCCACAGTAGTAGCAATTATTGGTAGCCCTGTAGCCATAGCTTCTAAAAATGCGTTAGACATTCCTTCAGACTGTGATGGGAGGATAAAGATATCACTGGCATGTAAGTAGGGCGAAACATCTTTGATTTCTCCCGTAAATATTACACTCTCCTTTAATCCATTATCTTCTACCATTCTTTTAAGATAAGCAGCCTGGTTATCCTCACGACCTATTAATACTAATAATAGATCGGGCTTTATCTTTATCAATTCTTTCCAGGCTTCTAATAGGGTATCGAGACCTCTTTTATGTCTCAAGGAACCAATAAAACAGACCATCTCTTTTATGGGTAGGGACAGTTGTCTTTTGAATTCGTTCATCTTTTGTCTATCAGCTTGAGGGAATCTATTTAAATCTATTCCGTTGGAGATGGATTTCAACTTGTCAGCCGGGAAGCCCAGTTCTAAGAGTTTTTCTCTGATTTCGCTATTTATACAGATGAAAATATCAACGGAATTTCTAAGCATTTTTAGATAGAGTTTATGGAGAAAATATCTTCTAAGAACCTCAAAACAAAAGGAATCTGTAAGTTTCATAATAACCTTTTTCTTAAATCTCTTAGCCATCCAGACCGTTACTATGGAAAAAGGCCTCGCCATAATATGACAATGAACAATATCAATATCCCGGCCTCTAAATAGGAAGAAGAAACTGATTAGAACAGTGAGGACTAAAAATTGACAACATTCCTGGATACAAAGATATAGCTGATAAAGTTTATAATACAGCGGCTTTTTCTGAGAAGATCCATTATTAATATGAAAGTTATCAAAAAGGGATGAGTAGGCATATTCAGATAGTTTAAATTTCTGCCGAAAAAATTTGCTGAAAGGTAATTTTATGAATTCTAAAATCCTGAATTTGCGGTAAACTGGTATACCATCAATATACTCAAACCCTCGTAAGCCTTTCCAACGTCGAGTAATCACACAAACATTTATCCCTTTAGTTTTAATCTTTTGGCTGAGCTGGTGGGCTTGTCTCTCAGCCCCACCAATCAGGGGATGGAAGAATTCTATAACCATAGCTACCCTGACCTTCTTCACTACAGCTTCAACCCCCTTATTCTTTGCGAGCAACAATGATAGCACTACTGGATAGATTTCTTAACCATGTTCGTGAGAAACTATTTTTTAGCTTCAGAAATTGATTGATCCGCTTGGGTAGAATAGTTACACCTATCTGTTCCTCGATTTTAAATCCGGTCCTTTCTAGTTCTTGGGTAATAGAGAATAAATTTAAAGGTCTTAAAGGCCCTTCATTGGTTATATATGAATCTTTCTCAAGTAAGGTATTTTTAACCAGATAGTTAATGCCCGAGGAGCTAAAAAAGTTCCAGAGACTTAATATCAACCTACCATTATTTTTTAGTACCCTATGTATTTCATGTAGCATTTTTTGGGGATAATGAATTAAATTTAGTTTTTTAAAACAGGTTACAACATCAAAGTAATTGTCTGTATATAAGATTTCGCTCAGTGTCCCAAGCTGAAAATTAATTTTTACCTTCTGCAATCCTAAATAATCTTTTCTCTCCTCCAAAAAATAATAAATATCTTCAGAAACATCATGAATATATACTTCAGATAAGGCTTTTCTCTTCAGAATCTCAAGAATATGATTTCCCGAAAAGCTGAGAATGTCTAGTAACACACTATTTACCTGGATATATTTTAGAGATATCTCAATTTCCTTATAAAACTCTGCTTCGGCAGATAGATTCTCAAAAAATTCTTCAGAAGGAGAAGTTGCTCTAATACCCTTACTCCTATAGTCCAATATTGCTTCTGGGTTCCATAAGTGGAAAGAAGGAAATCTTTTTTCCTTTTTTTTTGGGTAAGAATTGAAATGAATGATCTCATTTAAAGATCGGCGCTGAGGAGGAACAGGCTGTTTTTTGGGATAACCTAAAGCCACGGCGCTAACAATAAGAAAACTTTCAGGGACATTTAGGATCTTATGCAATATCCTTCGTTCACCACACGCAGCTATCCAAACACTGCCAAGTCCTTCCTCGTAGGCCACAAGAAGCATATTCTGGATAGCCGCGGCCGCACTCTGGATATTGGCAAAATATTCTTTGTTAATATCTTTAGGATACAGCACAAAAATCAGGAGGGGTGCGTTTTGCAAAAAAGAAACGGCCTTAGCCTCTGTTACAATCCTTTCCTTAATCCTTTTATCCGTGACCACGATAAATTCCCACAGTTGTTTATTGCAAGCAGAAGGCGCCCACTGGGCGGCATCAATTACCCTCAAAACCTTCTCCGTCTCTACCTCAACTTTTTCCTGAAAAGTCCTTATACTACGTCGAGATTTAATAGTATCCGTTATCATTCTTTACCTGTCTCTTAACAGATTCATAAATACGGGATCAGCATATATCCTTCTTTCTTCTAAAAATAGTAAAATCAATTTAAGAAACAGGCTGCAATACCTGGATTCAATGATATTTTCTGTAACCTCACCCGTGTAAATATTTACCCGGTTTACATATCCACGAGCTGTATGATGATATTTGATTTGGCCATTAAAAATCTTTATCGCAGCCTCTTTATAAATCTCTTTGCCCGTTAGTTCATATAATTTCATCAGACTAATGGCAAAATCTGTTTCATCATCAAAATAGCTCTCCTCTGGTGTTTCGGTTGTAGGAAGCAACCCGGTCTCCTTTGATTGCCTGGACAGATAAAACTCAGCAATCCTTTCAGCAGTCTTTATATACCTTCCATCGCCGGTAGACCAGGTATAATCACAGCAAAAATCTACAACAGCATAAGACTTAGAAGTTAGCGGCCCCCGAACAAACCGATCAGGGCTTTCAATTATTGTCCACTGATAAACCCCTCCATTTTCATCAATAAAATATTTGGTCACTCCATCAAACCAGTTTATCAAGGCATGGTTGAGTGGGGGTTCATGAGAAAGACTAAATAAGGCCAAAACCGCAGCCGCCATGCAATAATTATCTTTAGTAAGATAGGCTGTCCTATGCGGATTCTTATTCCCTGACCAGTTTTTGGGTATTAGTTTGCTGGCAAAGATCTGGCTAGGAAAAAGCCCGGTTTCCCGGAAAAATTCTGAATCTAACCAAGGGTTTAATAATTGATTGGCCTTATCTAGATATTTCCTATGACCCGTTAGCCGATAAAGATCAATCAACTGCTCAATAAATATCCCATTGGTGGGTTTAGCCACGGGGAGTTTATATTTTACTCTGGGGTAATAAACACAAGCTAGGTTATTTTTGGTAAAAAACAATGCATAGATCTTATCTATCATAAAATCAATAAAATCTAATAATCCTTGATCCCTTTTAATCTCATAACATTCAATTAAGCCTAATAAAAGGTCAGAGTATTCGAAGCTCAGAGTGGAGTATCCCAGGATGAGGCGCCTTAAGCGATGCTTTAGAGTAACCCCAGGCACCTCCCCCAATTCATAAAGGATGATATTCCCTTTTTCAAAAAAATCCTGCGCCAAATTAATGTGCCTTTCCACATAATCACCCTTACCACACCAGAGAAAAAAGGGGAGATAATCACCTAAGTCTGTCAAGATGTTCTGCGAAGAAAGGGGTTTACCGGTTAGGGCATCGATTTTAAAGAAAGGGAAACCCTCAGTGCTTGAATAGTCATGCTCAAACCAATTAATTATCTCATCTCTGCATTGAACCAGTAAGGGCTTATCTATTCCATCCATAAGTTAGGCATTTGTACTTAAAGATTTAGAGAAAGAAAGCAGTCTTTTTTTTACAAAGTTAGATATAGTATTTTTGAATATCCTCCGAAGGAATTTAGAATGAATTATTCTAGTGAGTAACACTATAAAGATTAATGATAAATAAAACCTCGCTAATTTACTCTTTCTTTTCTGAACTAAAAAATCTATAAAATTAGTAGGTATAATGCCTATTATATTGTCTACAGCATAACCACGCATACAATAAATCAAGGTATTTAAATATAGGTTATGCCTTTTTAAGAATAAGTGCCTGAGGTCATCATAATAATCTAGATTGGAACCTGAATCCTTTATCCCTTGAATTATCTTATCTTTTAAGGCGCGATTATATAGTTCTGTGCCCGGGAAAAAAACCAGATTAAATATCTCCAAAAAAAAGGGCTTAGGTATTTTTCTAATCAATTGGATAGTCTCTATTAGATCGTTATCGGTTTCATAAGGATTGGATATTATGAATTGATAGAAAGGTAAATCCATTTCACCATGGTATTTATTTAATATGGACGTTGCTTTTATTACCACCTCAGTAGACTGCAAGCGTTTATATACATTTCTATTGAAAGATTCACTGCCGGTTTGTATACCCATAATGATTCTATTTAATTTGGCCTTTAATAATAATTCGAGCTTATCTTCCTGAACATCTCCTGGATGAACGTTACACTGGAAGGGCATGTCAATTTTATCTCTATATTCCTCAACGAACATTTCCAATTCTTCCATATCTCTTAAAAAGAATGAATCATCGCTTATCCACAACTGACGTGCGAACGGGAATTTATCTTTTAATTCTATTATCTCTTTTAGCACCAGGCTCAGGTTTCTTTTTCTAATGATCTTACCTTCATTTTTATACAAATCATTTAAAAACCGGTTAGCACAAAAAGCACAACTATAGGGGCAGCCTCGTGCAGTAATAATTAATATCGAACCAGTATATATTTGATCAGGATTATTTCTAAAATACTCTTTTCCCTCGAAAAATCTTTCGTTTTTAAGAATAATTTGGGTATCCAGGTCATAATCAGCAAAGGGATAATTATCTAAATTCCCTGTTAAAGGTCGAAGGCTATTTCTAATTACTTTCCCGTTGGTCCTGAACCAAAAATTCTGGGTATCTAAATAATCCTTGGAGCTACTCATCTTTTCCACAAGTTCTAAAACAGCTTCTTCTCCTTCACCAAGGCACACCATATCAGCATATTTTAAGCAATCTTCAGGACAGATAGTCGCATGCACTCCTCCCCAGATTATAGGTTTAGCAATATATTGTTTTATATATTTGATAATCTGGATCCCGCGTTGATAGGAAAATGCCATAGAAGATATACCTATTAGATCTGAATCTTTAACCAAAGAAAACAAATCTTTGAGGACGCTCTTAGGGTAATTCTTAAAATTTGTTTCCTCGGTAGGCATAAAAACCAGTTGCGTACTATGGCCTTTTGATTTCAGGTAAGAAGAAATCGATCTCATGCCATGACTAATGATGGTATTATCGATAGAGATTAATGTTATTTTCATCCTAGTTCCCCGAATATCTTTAACCATTCACCGCAGAGCACGCAGAGAAAACATAGAAAAATTACTCTTGAAACTTATGTACTAATTGTCTGATACCATCCTTGGGCACTGTGACATTGAAGTTGATTAATAAGCCCACATTATGTCCCATCTCAGCGTTTTCTGCGCTCTTCGCGTTGAACGGTTATTAAAATCTTTATCAAAATCGGAAAATAGGGATCCCGATCATTTTATTAAAAATATCCCGATCTCTTCGCTCAAAAGTCTTATGGAGATAGCTAACGGAAAAATAACTTAAAATCCCTACCAAAATAACCAGGATTAAGCTGTATACATCTACAATATATTGCCTGGCGAAGAGGAGAACCATCACCATAATACCACTGTTTATAGCCATTTTGAGGAAAGTACCCCAGGGAAATTTTATATCGATATATCTTTTAGTCAGTATAAATTGCAAGACGGCCTTAAAGACCAATGAAGACCCGGTAGCAAAAGCCACACCCGCAATCCCAAAGTATCTGACTAAAATTATATCCATTATCAGATTATATAAGATGAAGACCCTGCTATATAGCCCGATTTGGGGTTTCTCCAAAATTTGCCAGATGAGGCCAACAGAAAAGGCAATGGCATTAATCCCATAGACTATCATGAACATAATAAAAATTGGTAAAGTTTCTCTATACTTAGGTACTATATAGGTTATCATTTCACTACCGAGGAATACTACTCCTGCAGTCAAAGGGAATAGAAAAAAGGCTATAAATTTATTTAATAATTGGAACATATAACATAATTCTGCCTGGTCATTATTCTGGGTGTATCTTCTGATAAAAATGGGAGTTATTACTGAGTCGGCGACCTTTGCCGGAGTCCAATTAATAATGCGAAAGGACATTAGGGCAGCAAAAGAATAAAGCCCCACCGCCTTGGGACCCAAAAAATTACTTATTATATAAATATCAATAGGTATCTCATAGCCCATATAGCTTAGTTCATTAAAATAGCTTAACAAACCATATTTGAAGACTCTTTGGATAGAATCTCCTTTTTTTGACTGACTGGGTAATAGAAACACATAGGCGCGAATGACTAATAAATATAGAACAAATGTAATCAAATTAACCAAAAGGGCCGCCCATATCAACCCTTTAAGCCCATAACCCTGTCGCAGCGCAAAGTAATATAGCCCTCCCTGGAGTATAGAGTATATAAACAACATGAGGTTTTCATATCCTTGAAGAAGAAGAGAGTTTAAAATATATCTTAAGCTTCTAATCTGGATGGCAAGGATAATAACAAAGAGAAAAATAGAGAAGTAATCTATTATTGGAGGGGCCTTTAAAAAAAGGGCAATAGGGCTAATACAAAACCAGATCAAAACTACGCAGATGGTGAAAGCTACAGTTTGACATAATAGGCCATAAAAAATAAGTTTTTTGAGGATAGTATAATCTTTATTTTGATAATACTCCGGAACATACCGTTCTATAACAGAGGGTATTCCAAAAGAGACGAACATGGAAATTAATGTTAAAGCAGCAAATAACAAATTATAAATCCCATACTCCTCAACCACCAATCTATTTAAAATATAAATGGCAATGAAAAGAGAAACTATGGCAGAGATACTTCTCCCCACATAATTAAAAATAGTATTTCTAAATCCGTGATTGTATAAATCTTCCTGTGCAAACACTATATTTATTAGATACTCCTCTATTTACTTTAGGCTTAACATCCTCTCCTTAATTTGGGACAATACACCTGCTATTTTAACCTCAAACAGAAAACTCCAAAGATTCAATTTTTTCCGCGATTCAAAAATAGCTTTCAACCACCACGATCTTAGGGGAAGTTCTCTATAACTCCTTAATATACCCTTCTTAAAGGCAAAATTTATATAGAAATAAAACTTCGGTTTCTTTAACCAGGGAAACCTATTCAGGCCTAAATATCCACTGGTGTCTTCAAGATCATTATTCGCCCACTCTCTCAAGGAATCGGGTGGTGTAAACCCTTTATTTATGCATTCCTGGTAGAGGGCTGATCCGGGATAAGGGCGAAATATTTGCGGGCCTAAGATAAAGTCCTTGGGATTAAACCTCACTAATTTCCCAATAAAGTTTAAGGTTTTCAAGGTATCTTCTGGTTCTTCCCCAGGCAAACCCATCATAAAAGAGTACGCAATAATTATGCCATATCTTTTGCATAGAGTAGCCGCATGTCGGACCTGGTTGAGATTAATACCTTTTTTTAAGAGATTTATGATCTTTTCTGAACCAGATTCCACACCAATGCTTATCCTTGCACATCCTAAGTTGGCCATTCTCTGGACAAGCGTCTCCGATAAGTAACCTTCATGGAAAAAATCGGCCCGCGCAGTACAGTACCAGGTAATTTTGTATCTCCTCTCCTCCAGCCCATCTAAAAATCTAATAAATCTTTTCTTATCCAGGAGAAAATTATCATCCCTAAATACGATATGCCTTACCTGATACTTGTTTATAACCATATCAATTTCGTCCAATATCCTATCAGCGGTCTTCCCCCTATACCTCTTAAGAGATTGAGCAAGACTGTTATTTATACAAAAAGTACAGTCATAAGGACAACCAACACCAGTATGTAGTATGATACTCTTTTGTTGCTCCCCAAAAAAAAACCTGGTACCGCCAAAATCCCTTGTCAGATAACTATCCATGGGTAATAAATCAAAGTAAGGGAAGGGGAATTTATTTATATCCGCCAATTCATTCTGAAGATTTAAAAGGAATTTCCCATCTTTCTTATACCCCAACCCGGGTAATGAGGGGATTTGATGGCTTTGTCTAAGAGATTTGGTCAATTCCAGGCAGCTATACTCCCCTTCACCTATTACTACTAAATCCGCTAACGGATCACTGCAGGTCTGTTGGGGGAATAGAGTTGCATGGATACCTCCCCAGACTAAAAGGGTATTTGGCGACATTTTCCTGATATATTCCGCAATATCTATTCCCGAACTAACCTGGGAAGTCATGGCTGATATTCCTGCATATAGGGGCTTTTTAAGCAAATAATTCTCAATATCTTTCAAATAATCTTCACTAATCGAAGCATCAATGATCTTCACCTCAAAACCTTCCTCATGCAGGACTGTGCCTATAGATAATAATCCTAAAGGAGGGGATATCTCATGAAAATTCCTTTGATAATCCCATCCCTTGAACAGCTTTGGTGCAATTAATAGGATCTTATTATTGCTACTCATCAGAACATCCTTAAATTCTATTTATCTCTCTGAATTCAAGATCTCATATAGTAAAATTTTATGCCGAGGTTGTTTATTCGACTTATATATCAGTTTTAAAATATCTTTAGGGGCCTTGGTATCATCTAAAAGAAAGGCTAATTGGGGAGAGAGCATTGGGGTAGTCTGTTCGTCTATTGCAATGTACTGAACTTTATTATAACGGGCATAGAAGATGGTTTTTGAAAAATCCTCTTCATAGGGTGATAGTATCGGCACCCCGCCCCCGGCATAATAAGAAATCTTACTATCTGTAGTCATAATTATGGGATTAGGGGGTAAATTTTTTCTTATCTCCTCTCCTATATCCCTGACCCAGGTATCGGGTTTTGCCCGATTAGGATTAAAAATAAACAAAACTGACGGCAATAAAAATATAACTGCGATAATGGCCAACCCCTTGTTTGATTGTAAGCTATAGCAAATTCCAAACGATCCCTTTAGGGTCTCATGAACCCAAGCTGCCAGCTCACTAATGCCCTTAGCAGCCCACAATGCTACTATAGGGACCATAGGGAGTAAATGTCGGGGCTTAGGGAGGAAGAATAAAGAGAATAGGATCATGGGATACGCAAAAAAGCTTAAGAGGTACAATTCTGCCTGAAGGCGATCCCGCGACCACGCCTGCCGAAACAGTCCCACCAGAGAAAGAAAGACTACCCAGGGTAAAGCCATATCAATTAGGTAGATAAAACTATCCTTAAAGAATTTTTTAAAATTTCCCCGATCAAAATTGGTCATTAGAGAAAGACGGCCCTTTTCCTTTATATGCCTACCTACTTCGGAATTAGGGTCGTAAAGGGCCTCACTAAGGGTCTGCCTTCCATCTTTTGTAAGGGATAGCCATCCTTCACTGGTATCTTTCAGTAAAAAGGCCTGTAGACCGTATGATTTGCCACTCAATGTCCAGGTACCCAATTGATTATGTAAGAAGATTAGATAAGGGGAGGCGACTGCAAGAAAGATAATAATAATACTTACTCCTGCCCTGATAAGGTGGGCTAAAGTTGCTTTCCAAACAAAGCGTTGGTTGATCAAATACCAGAGGAAGAATATAGCCAATCCTAAAATCCCCTCTGGCTTAGTCAGATAGGCGAGACTAAAAGATATAGTGGTAAAGAAAACGAGAGAGGTTCTTTCTAATACCAGCCAGCCACAGTATATACCTAAACAAAGGAGAAACAGGTAGAGGGATTCTGACAAAACCTGGGTAGAAATAAAGGCCAAATTGCGATCAAAAATGATAAATAAAGAACTAACGAGTGCTACTCTTGGCCCATATAGTCCCCGGGCTAGAAAAAATATGGGGATTATCAAGAGAGACCCGGAAACCAGCGAAATTATTCTCGCTATTGCTTCATAATTATCCGAAAAGATGGAAAGAGTCTTAATCAAAAAAGGATAGAAGGGATGATGATGAGTGCTGCGGAAGGTCTCGCCATAATTTGAAGAAAAGATATGCTTGGCCAGATCGATAAATGTTATGCCATCATTGGCTATCAAAGGATGGAAATGACTCTCATAGATGCGAACGAGGAGACTTAAGGCTATAAGCCCTGACAGTAAAACTAAACTGCCTGATCTTCTACACATAATAAGAAATGTTCCTGGTATTTTTCGAGGGTCTAAGTGACAGGACGCTTCAATCACCTGAAGAAATCTTTTCTGCAATAATGCAGGTTGAAGAGGATATCAAGGGCAAATTGATTTTTTTGGTTGCTTTGGCCAAAAGAGAGAGGAGGCTTAAAGCAGGTCGAGAAATATGTTTTAATATAGAAAGATTCCGACCATGTCGTTTAAGATAACCATTCAGTCTTTCTTTATAAACTGTTAATTCCATGGGAAAAAAGAAAAGACTCCTTAATTGAATAGAAAAACTTATCTTTTTAAGCAATTTTTTTATTTTCAAGGTAGATACAGGTTCAAAAGGGCCTGAACTTAAAAAGGCATCCTCAATCCTGTTGATCTTTAAGAGCTTTTCTATACCCTGATAAAATAGGCCGTAAAAAGATAGCTTATTTTTGCAGAAAATAATAAGTTTTCCTTCGGGTTTCAATGCCCTTTTCGCTTCAGAAAAGATAGTCTGATTCTTTAGGATAGGGACTTTTTCCAAAGAAAATAAAAATAAAATCATATCAATAGAAGAACTTTTCAAGGGAAGATAGGCATCACTAACAAAAAAATCCATTTTTGTCGTCTTGGCGTTGACAAAAATGGCCGCTTCCCTACTCAGTTCCAAGTCAATCAGATGATGACCGGTTAAGGCCGAGGAGAGAGGTCTAAGTAGCGTTCCGTCATAGCTAAAAACAGACAAAATATGCCCCCTTTTTTTAGGCAAATAGGATTGAACCAATGAAGTAATCTTATTAACCTCTTCTTCGGAATATATTTCATAGTCTTTTCCGAAATAGCTGGAACGGGACAAAAATTTCTGGTGTTCTCTTATTTCAGAGAGCGTATATTCTGAAGATCTAAGTTTAATAGGGAGAGAAGGGGCACCTTTTCCATTTTGGAATTCATTAAAATGAACTATATCCCTTATATCTTTTTTAGGAGGGAGTGGAGGATTCTCGGCCGATTCTCCTAGCATTATGATACATAGGGGTTTTAAATGATTAGGTACACCTAGGAGTTTAGATACTTCTTCCTCTTTCCCAAAACCTGCCAGCCAGCAAGCCCCTAAGCCTAGTTCACATGTTCTTAAGAGTATATTCTGGACCGCAGCCGATACTGATTGGATATTGGCATAGTGTTCCTCATTAAAGGTAGCATCATACAGCACTACAATAAGGCAAGGGGCATCCATGATTTGCTTTTGAGCCCCTGCCTGTTTGACCATTCTTTCTTTCATAGATTCTTTGTCAACCACTATGAACTGCCAATGCTGTCGGTTAGAGGCAGAAGGGGCCATGGTTCCGGCTTTTATAATTTCCATAACTATCTCTCTAGGAATGGCCTTGTCCCGAAATTTTCTAATGCTTCTTCTTTTTTCTAACGCCTCGCTTAACTCCACCTTACCCTACCCCACATCTTGCCAGCATTCATACCTACTCGTCGTAAGTAAAATAATGCAGGTATAACACTAAAGATGGATACCAGATCTATTTTTATCTTTTTTCTTCGGCTGATTAAGAGTCTGAATTTCTTTGTGCCTAAAAACATCCCTCCTAATAATAAAAAATATAGAAGTAGTAGGGATAGGGGTATTATCATTAAATTTATAGATCCTAGTAAAGTTAATACTGATATTCCTATTAGGGGCCATAGTAAAGAGAAAGGGTCCCTCGTTATCTTAAGTATGCTGGGTTGTCTAACATTATAATCGGCTATGCCCCGGCGAAAACTCCATTTAAAAAAATCCCATATGTTATCCCTAGTATTATGGAAGACATAAGAGTTGATATCATATTTAACCCTTAGGCCCTTTTCTCTCATACGGTTTATAATGTCTTCATCTTCGCATCCATAGATCAATCTTTCGTCAAACCCTCCAACACCTATTATTGCCTCTTTTTTAAATATGGCGTTACAAGTGGATAATGTATTTACACTCCCATCAACCTCTTTTAAATGGGCATCTAAACCAATAGCCCCACCGGCAGGGAGCCCTAAACAGGCAATACATTTTCCTAAATATTTACTCCCGGGAGGTGGATAGGCATTACCACCCACCCCCGCTATTTCTCCGTTATTAAAATTCCCCACCAGTATCCTCAACCAATCCTTTGGGACGCGGCAATCAGCATCAGTAAATGCTATTAGGTTGTATTGAGCATGAGCCACACCGATATTGCGAGATAAGGCAAAATTTTTCTCGGGCGAGTTTATCAATTTAACTCCGGGATATCTCTTAACAATGGAACTAGTAGCATCTATTGAGCTATCCACAACAATGACCTCATACTTTTCTCGAAGATACTCTATACTCAGTACCGATTCTAGGCAGCCTCCGATGTTCCTCTCCTCATTATAGGTAATAATTACGACACTAACGGAGGGATAATGCAACTTAGTCTATCCGCAAAATGTAGTTCAGGAAGGGGTTTTGAGCTTCTAGCCTGATCTTTAAAAATCCTAAGGCCCTATCACCATAAAAGATAGAGTCACTCAGGGCTATTATTCCCAAATCTTCATAAGAAATGGCCCCGGTGCTCGAGATTTTAATACGTGTATTTTGATCCTTAAGGATCAAGGCATTGTTATTTATCTCAATGCCATAGGGACTTTTATAAGCAAAGAATAGTTCATCTTTTTGGAGTTTAGTATTTACAATTATACAATCTCTCTGAAAGTCATAATGTCTGTCCCCCGTTTCCTTTGCCGAGAGTAATTTATACTTTAATCCTCTCAGCCTATGAAGGCCCAGAGGGCGAAGAATATCTAGCCACCTCGCGGCCTTTAAATTGTAATAGCTTGGATCGAAAAAAAACTTCATGCCGTCCCTCGTCCAAAGGGCAAATAATTTGCTATGCTCACTATCAGTAACCACAAGATAACTATCCCTTCTAATCACCTTTAGGTTGTTTTGGTCAATCCCCATTTTAGAAGAGTTATATTCATCTCCTAAATCGTATGCTTTTACATGGTCATAGGCCTGGCAAATTTTATATAGATCAGTACAAAGATGGCGTTCATCAGGCAGATGTTGGATATAGCCAATGCCATTTTGATACCCATCTATCACTTTCTCCAATATGCTATTTGCCTGGGGAATTAAAGGACTGAATATTTCAAAGCCATCAAGGATCAACCATCCCAATTGGCGGGTATTGTAAGTTCCACCAAAACTCCCATCCGGATAGATCAACTCATTACAATTCGCTATAAACCCTTTAGCGGCCTCTAAAATTTTGGGTTCAGGCATTATCAAATAAAAATTTCCCAAGATGCTAAGGGTCAAGGACGAATAACCAAGGTCTATACCTTTCCTCTCGGTAAAGAATCCATCTCGGTAGCCTGAGCTTAATACACGATCCAATTTTTCCTGGGAGCAAGCTAAGAACTTTTCCTCCTTGGTCAACTCATATATTTTTAACAAAGTAAGAGCGGCCATAGACTCCTGGTTGGTCAAGTATTTTTCCCTATTTTTACATAACCACCGCCCTGCTCTTATTAAATGATTCAGCCAATCTTCTTGTACTCCTATGATATTCATAGAATGAGAAATAGCATAGGTAGAGTAGGCTGTAGCAGCATAAGAATGATCATATCTCGTATACTCTGGAAAAGAACCATTCCTATTCTGAATCTTACACCAGAAATCAATCCCAGCCTTAATTCTGAAGATTAGCTCATCTTCTTTTCTCGATCTGATTCCCTTATCATACACCCAAGCCAGAGAAGCTACGGCCTCCTGCCACCGGGCATTACAAAATTTTTTTTTACCTTGCCAATGAGGATAAAAGAAACAGCCCTTGCTCAAACTATTGGCCCCTACATCCTGGAGAGAAAGGAGTCGGGGCCAAGAATCCTTTACCCATTGCAAATATAATTCTTTCCTCTTTTTCCACATGGCTTCGTATTATATCTTTGCATAATTATTGTAATAATCGACTGAATATGTTATAAAACCGATCCGTAGTGAGCTCTGATTTGGTATATATTTTTTTCCCATCTATTTATACCAAATCAGGACTCCAGTTTAAAACTTAATTTTGGCGAGAGTGATTATCAGCATTGTTCCCCAACTTATAATAAGCAATGGAAATAACCAGAATGGATTATATATGAATTGTACTTTGTTTATTCCTTTTTTTATCTTGATTGCCCTAAAAATGAAATTCCCGCCAAATACCTCCGTGGGGATATCATTAATATTGGCAATCCAACTTCTCGACCAACGGTCAGTTATCAGCAACCACCCATCTTCTGGACAGTTAACTTCGAACAGGAGTCTTTCCGGCATATATTCCATAACTTTCGCTTCAATCGATATGGCTGGAGGAAGCTTCGAGATAATCTCGGCCTGGCCCGCAGGATTTTTTGTTTTTTTTCTGCTGGGTAATGCTTCCGGTTCGTGAATAACTATAACTGGTTTATGTAACGTTTCCGTGCGGCTTACCCATGAAGCATAAGATTCGCTTGAAACATCCGCTAAGGCCACGGTGCTGGAAAACCAGGTTCTGTTAGCTCCCGTCGCCATGCCAGCCAGTATGGTGTTGCTGGATATCATATTTGAATAAAAGCTGTTATTCGAATCGACATAGCTTTTCAGGGTTGGTATCTTAAGTACAAGATTGAAATTATTGAGAGAACCAGACTCTCTTAAAAAAGCTTTCGGCGTAAGATTAACACTCGAAATGTGCTGGCGCTCTGCCTCTTTCCACCAGCGGTTCGGCACACACATAATGGGATGAGAAATGTATGCATTCAGAAAAGCGTCCGATCCGGCTAGCCCGATTAGCATCATCCCCAACAATGCTGGCCGATTACGATCCATAAACTTCCACAATGTGGCGGAGATAAATAGAACACCGAGCCATATCCACAACAGGTGGAGATTTGCGCTTCGGTATGCCACCAGTCTTTCAATCCCCTCTTCCACCCAGATCATTGTGATTAGATATACCGTAACTGCAGAAATACCTGTAACCGCTGAGACGGTAAAAAACCTTCGCCAAATCGTGAGATCGCGCTTTTGCTGGGATAGATAAAAATCCCTGGTGGCATGAACGGCCAGAACTGTGACGCTAAATATATATAAAGCCCGGAATATGCTTGCGTGCCGGAAATATCGCATGGGAAGTAATAGGTCATATAGCCATCCCCTGAAAGGTAGGAACGCCCCCATGCCGCACGCGACTGCTAAAAGCCCCATCGCCAAAAGCCAGCACCGCCACTTATCGCGGGAATTGTTAAAAATGGACAGGAGAGCCAGGACAAAAATAGCTGAACCCACAAAAACACTCATGCTTGAACAGTCGTTATAGCCCCATTTCCGCGTTCTAAGCTGGAGTATGGGAAAGAGCGGACTCGCGAATGTAGCCAGGGCAGCGGGGTGAAGGGCGTTAGACTTAACCGCGACTTCCCTTGGTAGGGGGTTAGACCTATCTGTATATCCACTCCCTTCGTAAAAAAAGCTTACATATACCGGGGACAAGACTGTTGTTCCTGCTACAAAAAATAAAGCCACCGCTATAGCTACAAATTTAAAATCCAACCTACGCTCAGAGCCTTTTTCTGGATTTTCGCCGTGCGGTAGAATTGCAAAGTCTTTCAATCCCTGGAAAGCCCATCTGCCGAAAGCCCATAAAAGCGCAAAAATCCCGATAATCAGAACCAAACCTGGGTATCCCCCTAAAGCCGATAGTCCCCAAAAAGCTCCCGCCTCCAAAGATAGGAAAAGACGTCTTGCCACAAGGGCTCCATCCATTCTCCAAATAATGAAAGGGAGGAACGACATAGCGTACAAAAGAGAGGTATGTTCCGCGTGACCCGTGTAAAAGCCGGAGAACGTAAAACCGAGGGCCGCAATCACCCCTCCCCATGGCGGCGACTGTAAATGCCGCGATAAAGCAATTATTCCGAGTCCCCCTAGCCACCAAATGAAGAGCCAATAAAACCTGAATCCGGATTCACTTCCTCCCGTTAAGAGTCCAGAAGCGATAGTTAATGGTGAAAGCGCCCCTACCTGTGGGTTGATAAAAGCCGGAGTTCCGCCACTGCTCCATGGATCCCATAACAGCAACTTTCTGGCACGGGAAAAGTCCGCAAGCAATATGTAATATGGTGCATAATAACTATCTGCATCCCAGATGGGGGAATACAATCCCATAAGCAGATGATAATTGGCCATAAGAAAAAAAAGAGAAAATAACAAGGTCGCCAGCCACCATTGGTTTTTGGTAAATATTGGCTTTCTGCTGATTGATTCGACAAGACTTGAAAAAGTTCCAGAAAGTCGTCCGGAAGCAACCCATATTGTTTTCATAGATAATGCCAAAATCTTCATCTAAATCATGCTTTTATTGGAGAGAGCACAAGCAAACTGAGATGCCGATTACATACCTTAGTTGGGAGTGGCCAATACTGCTGTGCCCCACAACGTGGCCGAGGAGTTTGGGTTGGCCTTTGTGATCATTTTTAGATTATGCTTCATTGCTGGCGTCGCTCTTTCTTTAATGGGTGAACAGTTGCTCTCTTAACTCCTTTTTGGCCACCCTCTCCACAGCCGTTATTAATCCCATGAGAGACCAGACGTAGGGAAAATAGAATGCGGAGGAGAATAAAAAAGCGATAAGAACACCTACAAAGCCCAAAACCAACCCATAAAGTAAAGCGAACCACAATGCGTCCTCCATCCTTCTCAGCATAGCAAGGGGACCTTTCAGGTGGAAGAACAGGAGAGACAGAAAAGAGGCCAGACCCAGGATTCCCGTTTCACCCAAGGTTTCCAGATAGATATTGTTAACTACCTGGGGCATATGAGCCCCCTGTATCCAGGGGGGCATATTGGCCTCAGTGAACAATTCAGGTGAATTATAGAAGTAATTCATAAAATAATTACCTACCCCTACTCCCAGGAAGGGATGTTTAAAGAACATGATCAAGGCTGCTCCCCACGAGACGAGCCTTTGAAAATTGGAGAAGTCATGCGGATTAAATATGGTGACAAACTGGTTCTTGAATACCCGGGTCAAGGTGGGAAAGGAAAGCAGATTCAACAGCACATGCAATAAGAAGAAAAGAAAAGAGACACCGATGACCGCCGATACAAAGCTTTTCACTCCCGCCTGTCCGGAGAGAGAAGGCCTCCTACTTCTCTGCAATAGCCAGGCTAGACCAAATATTCCCGGCAGGGAAATTATCACTGTCCGGGAAAAGGTTACTATTATTCCTAGAGTGGTGATAGCAAACGAGGCGTTGAACCATCCTGGCCTGACAAAATACTTTCTATACACAATGAGCACCAGACTAAGAGGAAGGATACTTAATAGGTAGGTAGCAAAAGGGGAGGGTTCAGTAAAAACCGATGTCCCTCTCATCAGATGCTTGAAATGGGTAAGATGTCCAGGAAATCTGGCATTCAACACATTGGATTCCACGGCATAGGGCAGAAAAAAATAACTTCCCACAAACTGATATATGGCAAAGGCAGCAGCTAAAGTAGCACTGAGCATCCACACGCCAATGGCTCTCTCTATATCCTTCCGCTCCCTCAACAGATTGACGGTTACATAATATGCCAGTATTCCCACCAACATCCAGACCATCTGGGTAATGCTCTTATAAAAGGGTATGTTCCTGCCAAATGTAGTATATTTGGTGTAGTCAAGGGGGATATGATAAGACTGGAAAGTGGAGAGGACATTTATCAGCATAAAGATGAGTAAGGGAATATCGATTGGCGTGGTCACTAGTGCTGCATCTCTACTCTTAATTACTCCTGCCCGCAACACCAAGGTTATAATTAATATCAGAGTTAGAGCCTGGCTAGGCTGTACCGAAAACCTTACTACTTCCACCACCCCTAAACGGGTGAAGGGCAAAAAGAATATCAGCAAGAGAAAGACGAAATGAGGTTGGCAAAGCGAGAGGAGAAATACAGAAATTATGAAGACAGCCACCAGAAAATACAACCACTCTTCTGAAGCTATCGAGGCCCCTATCAGGCAACCAACTGGTATCGTTACCAGAAATTGATACCTGCTTACACCCATTCCTTCAGTTTCTTTTTCGGTTCCAGTTAATATATCTACTCCAATTTTGCTATCCCTCTCAGGGCCATTCGTTTACTCAGGATGAAGAATAAGGGGCCGCCGATGAGCACATGGGGAAAAACCATAGTCACTATCCGGTAGAGGATAATAACCTTTAAGACCAGGAAAGGGGCAACCCCTGCCTTAATAAGCAGCCCTCCCATACTAATATCCCCCAGGCCCAATCCCCCTGGAATGCCGGATAAGCGACCCACAATAAAACTGATCCAGAAGATGGTAAAGCTGGAGAAATACGTCAGAGACATGGAAAAGGCCTTACCGGAATATTGAAGCAATAGCGGCTGCAACAGGATGTTAATAACTACAGGCACAGAGCTCAGCAAAAACAATCTCATATTAGATATATACTGAACGATCTGATTGCTTATCTCCTCCATTTTTTCCTGTTGCAGTTCGAACTTGGCCATTATCCGGTCAATTTTCCCAGGGAAGAATTTCCTCTGCTGCAAGATCCAGTTGATTAGTTCCCGGTGATAGACAAGTCCCAGCATAATAACCAGGAGAAATGTTCCTACGATAGTTACCTTGGGGATCAAGCTATCTAAAAGCTGATTCTCGGCTACCAGCAACAGTATGAGGCTAACCAGGACAATCTGCCAAGAAGTATCAATGACTAACTCGAATACGGTGGCCAGAAGAGATTTCCAGGAGGATACTCCGGCAAACATCTCGCTTGCTATGGGTCGGATCGCTACATTGCCTGCCCGCAGGGGAGTAATATAGTTAGCAAACTGGGCTGTGCAAATAACCCAGAAAGAATTTAATAAAGATATCCTTTCCTTCAGGTATCCTAAGAATATCTTGTAACGCCAACCCATCAACCATACCGATAGGAGATTAATTGCCACGGCGATAATTATATAACTCCCTTCCCTCAAGCCGTTGAGCGTCAGGAGCCAATCCGCTATCACTGTCTCTTTCCCTTAATTATCCTTATTAATCCCCATCAAGGTATTCCCGGCACCACAAGTCAAAGACTAATAACATCCAAAGCACCTGATTATGATTTCTCTGGAGATAGCGATGTTCCTCTATCATTTTCTGGATGCCTTTGTAGTTAAAGAGGCCTCGTTCCTTTACGCGTATTTCGGTGAGAGTATCATGCAGCAGCTCTAATAATTCATTGGTAATCCAATTCTTCATGGGGCAGGAAAACCCTTGCTTCGGTCTATTTATAATCTCCTGGGGCAATAAATCAGCTACCGCTTTTTTCAATATATACTTACCTTCCCATCTCCTTAACTTCAAATCGGAAGGAATGGAAGCTATGAATTCTACCAGTTCATGATCCAGGAAAGGAACTCTCACCTCCAGGGAATGAGCCATACTCATCGTATCTACCTTGGCTAACTGTATCCCGTTTAAAGTAGTCATAATATCTACATAGAGTTCCCTGTCCAGCCAGTCACCATCTGCTTCCTCAAAGTAAGGAGCGATATCCTGGAAATAGTCACTTCCAGCCAGTTCTCCCTTAAAATAATCGGAATAAAGAGCCTCCCGGTCCTCATCGGTTAAAAAAGTTATCCAGCGAAAGTGACCCATCCGGGGAGAGAAACCGTATCCCTCCACGAACTTTTTGATTACATTCACCAACCCCCTTTTCCGGGGGCGGGAGGGAAAAAAACTGATCAAGGTACCGCCCAACTGCCGCAGAGGCATGGGAACTTTCTGGTAAAACCTATCGATATACTGAGCAAGATACATATCATAACCGGCCAGAAGTTCATCGGCGCCGTCTCCCGAGAGAGCAACGGTAACCGACTCCCGGGCTAATTTCGATACCAGGTAAGTAGGGATAGCCGAAGATTCACCCATAGGCTCATCCATGCTGGATATAACCTCTTTCGCTAAATCAACGATATCAGGTTGAACGATCAACCAATGATGATCCACACCTAACTGTCTCGATACTAATTGCGAGAATTCCAATTCGCTAAAGGACTTATCCTGGAACCCTATGGAGAAAGTCTTGGTCGGCCTCCTGACCAATTGGCTCATAAGGGCAACGATAGTGCTGGAGTCAAGCCCCCCGCTCAAGAAGGCGCCTAAAGGGACATCGCTTATCAACCGTCTCCGGACTGATTCTTCTAGTCTATGCCGCAGTTCCTCGACATAATATTCCTCTTTTCGCCGGGTAGAGGAATCGAAGCTGAGACGCCAATATCTCTCAACAGATACCTTTCCTCCCTCTTCTATTGTTAGTAGATGCCCCGGCAACACCTTCTTTATGCTTTTAAACATCGTCCGGGGCCCTGGAAAATACGTAAAGCGAAAGAACCCGTCCAGGGCCAAGAAATCGAGCTGGCGTTCTATAAATTTATTCTGCAACAGGGATCTCAACTCTGAGCTGAAGACAAATTCATCCTTACCGATGAAATAATAGAGGGGTTTAATACCCAGTCTATCCCGGGCTAAGAGGATCCTCTTTCTCGGTTTATCCCAGATGGCAAAGGAGAACATGCCGTTTAATTTATTAACACACTCGTCTCCGTAATCCTCATAGAGATGAATGATTACCTCAGTATCGCTCCGGGTAACCAGGCAGTGGCCATTCTCAATTAGCATCTCCCGCAATTCTTTATAATTGTATATCTGGCCATTGAAGACAATCCAGACGGTCTGATACTCGTTAGCCATGGGCTGGTGTCCCCCTCCAAGATCGATGATGCTCAGGCGCCGATGCCCCAGGCCAACATTATCTTCTATTAGCAGACCCTCTCCATCCGGACCGCGGTGGGCAAGTGCCTTGGTCATTAGTATAATCAACTCCTCTTCTACCGGATACTCGGAGTTGAAATTAAATATCCCACAGATGCCGCACATTGCTTAACCTATCCTTTTCAACTGTATCTCAGCTTATTCTCTCCATATACAGACAAGTCTCACAGATGGGCAGGAGATTATTCTCCAATAGGTGCTTTCTAAACTCTCTGTATTTCTGGTTATTCCATATCTCCTCGAAGGAAGAATTGAGAAGATTGCCAAAACTTTCCCTCACCGCATAGCAGTGAAAGACATCACCTCTCCAGTCAACCCGACTATTGAAAAGAGCCCGGCAGAAATATCGGCCCTCCTTACGCAGTCTACGGTGATAACAGGCAGACAATTCCTCCCTTAAAAAGCGAGGTAGATAATAGACTGCCACCCCCGCTCGGTCACCTTCCCTCTCCGCTGCTTTGAGAGACGACTCCAGCTCGGTAAAAGAATACCCTCGCTCTGCCTGCTCACTACAATTCAGAGAAAAGGCTTCCCGGGATAGACCGAGAATTCGTTCTGAGGAAAGGATATCCTCCTCCACATACTTCCTCTCGTATTCAAAGATGACATTATCAAAACCCAACTCGTTGGCTAAAGATACTATGCTCGCCAGATAGGGGAGATTCTGCCTGGTTATCACACATACTATATAGACCATGAAATGCTGGCTCATAAGCTGAATCGCCTCTATAGTCCGATCATAGGCTATCCTTGACCTCCTTATAGAATTATGCAGCTCTTTCGTTCCGTCCAGAGATACTCCTATAGCCTCTATGTTATTATTTTTCTTTAAATGTTCTATATTGGATCCATCGATCAGGGTTCCATTGGTAGTCAGATGGACCGAGACCTTCCTGACCCTTAACATATCCAGCAGATCAAAAATATCCTTCCGGAGGAATATTTCACCTCCTATCAGGGTTACTTTTTTCAGAGAAGGCAGATTATCCAGTATGACCCTTATCTTGTCCACGGACAATTCCTGGGAGTTGGCCATCGATTCCTTTTTGAAGTAACACATTCGACAGCTTAAATTGCATCTGGCCGTGGGTTCAAAGACAAAGGTTTTGGGCAAAGGCAATCGGAAATCCTTGGATAACCAGGCATATTTAACTCTATCCGAGAAGGTCCTCACCCTTATGTAATTACCGCGGAAAAGATTATACATCCCCATCCGGGACAGGAGTCGCAGGATAATTCTTCTTCTCAATTTGATTCCTCTTTAAGGGAGATAGTCCTCCCTTGCTGGCACGATTCATATATACCTAAGGCTATCTCTAACGCTTTCCTGCCTTCCTCTCCTTTGACAAGAGGTTCCCTATCCTGTTTCACCGCTTCCACCATATCGGCGAGTTGTTTCTCAATCGTGCCTCGGGGCCAGGGAAGAAAGGAGAAAAACCTTGATCGTAGTATTGAGATGAGTCTATCCCGATAAGAATTGCTACCCAGGTAGTAGCCAACTATTCGGTTATCGTCCACTATTACGGACCCTTTATCACCATGGATTTCTATCCTGTCCGGAAGGCGGGAGGGCACGCTCGTAGTTGCCTTCACTATCCCCATCGCCCCCGACCGAAATCCAATTATTCCCAGGGCCAGATCTTCTGTTTCTATCCGATGGGTCAAGGTAGCTACCTTGCCCTGCACAAAATCCACCGGTCCCATAATCCACTGAAGAACATCTATCAGATGAATGGCTTGAATCATCAACACTCCTCCACCAGCATGGGCTTGGCTTTTCCGCCACCCCCCTGAACTGTCATAGTAGCCTTGGGTTCGGGGCCATTTCAGAGATACGCTGCCTAGAATCAATCTTCCTAAATGACCGCTATCCACTAACCTCTTAATCCTGACGATCGCCCCGTTAAAACGATACTGAGAGATTACTGTCAGCTTTACCCCATTTACGCTATAGGCATCGATTAGAGCGGTAGCTTTCTCCAGGGAGATATCTATAGGCTTCTCTACGATGATGTGCTTTTTGGCGCGAGCCGCTCTTATCCCCAAATCGGCGTGTAGATGATTGACAGTTACGATGTCCACAATATCTATTTCCTCATCCTCCAGCATCCGGTCATAATCAGAATAGGCCGAGAGCCCAAACCTCCGGGCGAAGGAATCAGCTCTTTCCATGCTACGGCTGTAAACAGCACACAATCCAGCATCTCTGATCTTCCCGATGGCCTGAGCATGCTCAACAGCTATGTTTCCTGTTCCGGCCAGGGCAATACGAACCTTTTTCATCGCTAAGAATCCCCTTCCTCCTTTAACCTTTGATAAAGCTGCATTGTTTCCTCTACTAGCTTCTCCCGGTTGAACTGCCTGGCAGATTGAAAATTATTTCGAGAAATAGATTCCCTTAATGCTTTATCGCTCAGGAGACGGATCACTGAACTGGCTATAGCCTCACTGGACCGGGGGGCGATTAGAAGGCCATTCTTTTCATCTTCAATCAGGTCTCTAAGTCCTCCCACATGGGTAGCAATGATGGGAAGACCGTAACTCATAGCCTCTATGACTGTTACTCCCAGCCCTTCGATCAGGGAAGGCAATATAAATAAATCTACCTCCCGATACAAGGAATGTACTCTCTCCGGAGGCAGCATATTATAGAAAATAAAATTGTTTCTTAACTTTAACCGGTCACATTCATATAGCATTCTGTCCTGAATCTGACCCACAACGATAAACTTTATATTCTTATATTCCTGGATAATCTGAGGAGCCGCCTTGATTAGATAATAGATGCCCTTGCGCTGCAGGTTACGGCCCACCAACAATAAGCGGTAAGCACCATCTTCCCTTTCCCGGATAGGAGTTTTATTCTCTGGAAAGTGCGGTATCGCTTTGTATATTTTGTGAATTTTCCTTGGGGGCAGCTTATATGCCTTGACAATCGCCTCTCCAGTTGCTTGGCTATTGGTAATCAAGGCATCATAGTAATGGAGCATCCACCTCTCGAAAGTTTTAGTAAAATGATTATAAAGATACCTTCTCCACCAATCGTTCCTGTACTCTTTAAAGAAATAGAAGGGATTAAAGCTACTAACAGCAAAATAATAATCGTTTACGCTTCCCACCGTGGGGATCGCTAATCTCTTCGCCCCTAGGGCCCCCTGCCGGGCATCAAGGCTATGGAAGATATCAAAGCCGTAACTCTCCTGCAGGTTAAGTATCCTTCTAAACAACCTCAGATTGAACGATGCCCAATGCGAGTGAGTAGGGTCCCATTTGAAGGGAGGGAGATAGATATACTCAAATCTTTCGACCTTAAACATTGGTTTCTCGTTGCAGACCAAGACAACTTCATATCCTCTCTCTATCAACCCCTCCACCAGATTATTGGTGTACAGGCCTATACCGCTAAAACGGCTAAAATACTGGTCGGAAACCAGACATATTCTCATTAAACCGCATCACCTTCATCGAGGCGCTTTAAGATGTATATTGGCTGATAATAGATATCAAGGATAGTCCCCTTATCTGGCCGAGTCTCGATAGCGGTCCGAAACCAGCCGAATCTAAATTCCTTGTTGAACACCTTTACCACCCGATAATTTTTCCGAAGATACTCCCGAAAATCCTCGTACTGCGGCCAGTTATTCACTCCCCAGGGCAGTTCATGGAAAGTCAAATCTGTGGCTACAAAATAGGGAGGTTTTTCTTTTTTAAGAATATTCTTATCCCATTCGCAGATGATCAGGGGATATTTTTGAAGAAGAGAGCGGTCAGTAGGGCTATAATGGATATAGGGCGCCCACCAATAGGGCCTGGTTTCATATCCGATATTTGTCCCGGCAGGAATATTTTCCAGAATCCAATCAGAGGCATTATCTTGAACATCTTGTCCATAGAAGCGGCTATTGATAGACAGTGAAAATAGCAAATTATATACCAATAGAATCGCTACTGCGGCAATTCGAAGATAATTTAGATATTGTCTCTGCAGTCGAAATTTAATACTCTGTATTAAGAATACCGCTGCAGATAGGCAGAGAAATGGCAACAAGGGAACCAAACGGCTATCAGTAACGTAATAGACTATCCTAACCGAAACCAGGTAAAATGGTATTACCCAGGTCAGGATTAAAATATCACTCTTATCCCTTCGCATTATTAGTAGAACCAGTCCCATAGCAGAAACGATGGATAGAGGTAATCCTGCTGCATATCGTATCACCGTTATGGGTTTTATCCAATCGATGACCTGTGAAGAACTTTCAAACCCAAGATGCGAGAGCAATGAAACTCCACTGACGAAATCCGGCCAGGAAAGAAAAATGTAAGGGCTTCCCATCACAAAAAGCAGGAGAATAGTTAGATAACCTGCACATAGTCGTTTGGAGAAAAGTGATATTATAATATCTTTAGCTTTATACTTGCCATTCTCTCGCAACAAATGTGCCACAGTCAAAGGGATAAATAATAGAAAGGCCGTGTACTTAGTTGACATACCCAAGCCTGCCGTAATGCCAGTCAGAAGATACCATATGATCTTTCTCGATCGTAAGATTCTTGTTGTGAAGTAGAAGGATAGCAGGATCCAAAAGGTCACTGGCACATTGACATGAAAGAAATGGGAATGGATTATGTGAGAGGGGATTACCGTCAGAAATAGACTCGCCACTATTCCTACCCTTCGACTATATAGATCCCGGCCAATTAAATACATAAACCATATTGTCATTACTCCCATTCCCACCGAGAATAACCTGCCTATTAAAAACAGCTTTGCATATTCATCGGGATGGTTGAGGGAAAAAAAGTGACCTCGCTCACTTGGAATCTTAACATAGTTAAGAAAAGAGGCTATTTGCATGCCAGCACCCACTAAGTAAAAATGAAAGGTTGGAATGGAAAGATTATGAGGATTTAAGTTAAGTTTCGATGGCTCCATCCGGGACATAATCGAAATCCAGTTGTTTTCATCTGGCATGTATGAATTTGAATGGTTCGCATTTGGTAGGCCCCACTGCACTCCTACAACTCGCAACCATAAAGCAAGACCAATAATAGCTACAATCAAAATCCCCGGCAAGGGTGAATATTTTTGTCTAATGTTGTTCGCATTAAGCATAATATTGTCCTATAGGGAGATTGCCTATTGCTACTTGTTTATCTCTTTTTTCTCACAAATTAATAGCAACGACATTCCTATAAATGGACTAAACAACCTATCTGACAAAAGCAAAAGGGAAGAAAATTTATTAAAAAATTCCAATAGGCAGTCTGACAAAATTTCGCGTCTGAGAATTTTCCCATTTACAAACCAGCCGAATATACCAAAGAAGTTACAAAATAACCGCCTTTTGACTGTGAAACCCGCCGTTTCTATCTTATGCTTCAATTCGCGACAATGGTATCTTCGCCAGTGTCCAACGGATTGATCCAAGGTTCCATATAGCCAATGTAAAGCAGGAACTAACAATATCAACCTGCCTGGATTATTTAGCAGAGCATACATGTTCTTCAGTGCCTTTGTATCGTCCTCGATATGTTCTAATACATTGAGACATACTATAGTATCAAAGCCGAAGCTAGTTAAATAATTTATGTCATCTTTAGCTATATCTAACCTGATGGCTTTAAAGTTTCTATTATCGGTGAATTTTGACTCTACCTCCTTTATATAATCTTCTACAATATCAACTGACACCAGTAATTCAGAAGAATCAATTAGGAATGAAGTATAGATACCAATCCCACAGCCTATCTCTAACACCCTAGATCCAATATCGTCCTTAATCTTATCCCAAAACCACTGATTATGTATGGTAAGCTTATCCAATTTCCTTAAAGTCTCTTGCCCTATCCTTAACGCTTTATCCACGGATTACTCCAAATCCTCTTAAAAGCTGAAATGTTCATTTTCACTTCTGTCCAAGAAAAAAACCTTAATAGTCTTCTCCATAAATATGGCAGCCGCAGGTAGAATCTCCGGTAAGCATCTTGATAATATCTCAATACCATTTCGCTGCTCACCGTTGGTAGATTCATAACTGGATGGGACAAATCGTACTTTTCCCAATCGAGAGTATTCAAATATCCGCACTCCTTTGCCCAATTGAACATCTTAGTGCCTGGATATGGCGTGGTAATATTAAATACCACAACGTCCGGACTTGTTTTGATAGCAAATTGAATAGTCTTCTCCATGGTTTCCAAGGTCTCGCCGGGGTTTCCCAACATGAAAGTGGCACGAACATCCATTCCTAGTTTTTTGGTAAGGGCAATTGCCTCTTCTGCTCCGTTCAAGTTTATCCGCTTATTAATATTTTTCAGTATTCCCTCGTCTGCAGATTCAATCCCAAACATGACCTGATGACAACCGGAATCCTTCATTATCCTTAGCATATCCTTATCTACATAATCGACACGAGCAAAACAGGACCAGGTTATATCAATATTTTCAGAGAGAAGGAGGGTACAAAATTCCTTTACCTCGTCCTTAAAAACGGTGAAGGTATCATCGTAAAACTGGATCTCCTTTATTCCATAGTTATCTTTTAGCAGTCTTATTTCATCAACTAACCTACGCGGTGAAATTCTCCGTATTTTTTCCCCTAGTACTCCTCCGTAGCAAAACGTACATCTACCGGGGCATCCCCTGGTGGCAACCATGCTGATTGCTGGTAGTCTTTTGTACGCACCGAGAGTCGGATAGTATCTATGCATAGGCAATAAGTGGTACGCAGGATATGGTAAGCTATCGAGGTTTTCGATAAGTGCCCTTGCTTCATTATGAATATAGACTCCATTCGATTTATAAGAGAGTCCGGGGATCTCTCGTATATCATCACCCCTTGCTAATTCCCAGAAAGTATATTCTCCCTCTCCCCGGATAACAAAATCTACACTCTCATTACTTAAGACCTCATCGGGCAAGACCGTCGGATGGACTCCTCCCAGTACTATCTTGGTCTGGGGTAGAAATCTCTTACACAACCTTGCTATTTCCATGGTATTATTTATTATGCTGGTGGTAGCTGTTATTCCAATAAACCATGGTTGTTTATCATTAATATGTTGATAAATTTTATCCAATCCGATTCTTTCAGCATGAACATCCAAAATCTCTACCTTGAAAAAGCGCTCCTCCAAAAAAGAAGCTATCTGAGCTAATCCAAGCGGTGGCATGCAACTGGCAATATCCTTCCAGATGTTCCCTTCTCTTTTTACCCACGGCGGATTAATCAGTAGAATTGACATTAATTCTCCTTACTGAATTCAACTTATCGTATAGAAAAATCGCGCTTTACTTACTAAGGTAACTTCACCACATCTGCAAGATCGTAGATCTTTATTAATCCCATCCCCTGATCTTGGAGCATGCTATTAAACATTTCCTGACCAAGAGTTTCAGGACTGTAGGAGTTCTCATAGAGGAAAGGTTTATATAATCCAACGCTGTTTGAGACTTCATGTACAGGTTTACATTCTTTCTCCACCCGGTATAACCAAGCATAACGAGTATGCTTCAGTAAATGATATTTTTGCCAGTCTACTAACAAATATTTATAGCCTCCATTAGTAAATAATCGCTTTATATTAGATATAGCGAGACCCTCAATAAGGGGAGAAAAGCTGCCTTTATAGTAAACATCTGAAACATAGGGCAGAGTGCTCAAGTGCTTGTCTCCTTCGTGGCTACCCATATACTCAAAGGCTGCTTTATATCCTGGTTTTAGATTTGTCAGTTCCCATGAATTATAGCTTCCCGTTACGAGAACAATTAAGGTAAAAACGGTAATCATCTGGGGTAAACTCACCCTTCCTACACGGGCAGCCATAAAACCTACCAAGGCCAATCCTCCCCGGGCAGACACCAGGGGCAAGGTCGATAGAGATAACAATAACAACCGGGGAATATGATTATGGTGAGGAGACCACCAGATGAGAGGCAGTAGGAATTGAGTAAAGATAATCAGATCTGCCAATGAGATACGGTGGTCGGACAACCATCTTCTCAATATAGATACCACTCCCCCCAGCAAGAGCAGAGTTACAACATAACCTTCCAGAATTAGCAAGGTTCGGGGGAGAATCAAAGCATCTGCATCCACGCGGCGGGACCATCCTCCCTGCTGCCTAAAGCGAAACAGCAGTTGCTCAAAATAAGTGAAATGTGGGTAATTAGTGAGAACCCTCAGGTACAAGTAGACAATTTCTGCTATCAGCAAGGGAATTAGCGTGGAAATAACTAATACCCCTATTCTTTTAACATGCTTCTCCAGAGGGAGACGGTCAGGGGATAGAAATAGATGGACCTCGTATAACAATAATATTACTGGTAGAATAGAGAGTGAGGTGTGGCAGCCAAAGGCGATACCAGCACTCAATCCCGTTAGCCAGAGGAACGATATACTATTCTCTTCCAGGCTGCGACTTCGGTAATAGAAATAGGTGGACAGCATAACAAAAAAAATGGCTGGACTTAATTCAAAACCCCGGCCCGAATAGATAATCTGATATGCAGAAACAGCGACTACTGCTGAGGAAATCAAACCGGTATGGGCGTCATAAAGAGTTTTTCCCAGGACAAAAGCCATGAGAATTGTCAGAACGCCAAATGTGGCGGCCATTACATTTCCCGCATCTTCGAGGGGAAGACGAAAAGCAAGATAAAAAAAAGCGGTGAAAAAAGTAAGATAAGACTTGGCATTGGTGGGGACAAACTCACCTAGATTTTTCGCTATTATAAACTCTCTGAACGAATCTGTAGGGCTCTCACCACCTAAATCCTCCTGGATAGCTATGAAACGAGGCTTTTCCTTTATCCACCTCAAAGATTCTATCAAGAACCTGGTCTCACTTAACCGCCAAGCGGTATCAGCCATAAATGGGCCTAGATCCAGAATATGGTTAAAACGAAGAACCCCACCGAGCGACAAAATCAGGAAAAAGATTACAAGAGTAACTTTATTGTTCTTCATATCTTCCCTGGCGTCTCCAAATCCTTAAACTTATTTCCAATAATTATCTCTCGCCAGAGAATTTTTAAGAAGATCAGTCCTGTGGGGAGCGATTTGGCGGTGCTTTCTCCCCCTATTCGTTTCCCTTCTTGAGTGGGAATCTCGGCTACCTTCAAACCTAATTTCATGGCTCTTATGGACATCTGGTACTCAATAACAAACCCGGGAGCATCTGGCTTAATCCTCCTAAAAGCATCTTTGGTTATAGCCCGATACCCATTTATGCTATCTGTGATTTTCCCTCTCCAGACAAAATTGGCAATAGCAGTAAAAGCACGGTTCGCCCAAGCCCGCCAGGGAAAAAGCCGGTCATCCTCCTCATTCCTCGCACCCTTCATGAACCGTGAGGCAATGGCCATATCATACCCCTCATCAAGAAGGCCGAGGAGCCGAGGAATATCATTAGGGTTTTCATTTCCATCCGGGCTAAAGAAGACCAAATTCTCGCCCTGAGCTTCCCGGAAGGCGATCCGGAATGCCTCGCCCCGGCCCTTTATATCCTGCCGTATCACCTTAATTCCTCTTCTCTCAAAAAACTCGATCGTTCCATCAGTCGAGCCTCCATCAACAACAAAATACTCGTCCACCTCATGAAAAGGGATTTTATCGAACAGAACTCTGACCCCCTCGATCTCATTAAAAGTTAAAATCACCAAAGTCTTTTTCATATTCGTTTGCGACCCTGGCTTCTATACCACTCGATTGTCTTTTCGAGGCCTTCCTTTAATGAGACCTGAGGTTCATAACCTATAAGCTTTTTGGCCTTGCTTATATCTGCATTTCTACGCGGTTGTCCGGCGGGCTTCTGGGGATCAAAAATCACCCGGGGCCTCTTCCCTGAAATACTCAGTATCAACTCCACCAGATCCTTAATCTTCACTTCCTCTTCTGTGCCAATATTAAGGGGGTCAGCTTTTGGATACTTCTCAGCCGCCAACATCATTCCTCTCACCAAATCACTAACATAAACGAAAGCCCGGGTTTGCTCACCATCTCCCCAAACCACCAGAGGGTCCTGTTCCTCCATCACTTTGCGAATGAGAGCCGGGATAACATGAGCTACATCTAAATCGAAATCATCTCGCGGTCCATAGGCATTATATGGCCTTACGATGGCTATCTCCATCCCGAATTCTTCGGAATAACAGCGGGCCTGGATCTCAGCAATCCTCTTGGACCACCCGTAACCAAAATTTGTTGGCTCTGGATCGCCTTGAAACCCCTCGGACTCAGGGGTAGGTATGGAACAATGGCGGGTATAAACACAGGCAGAGCTAACACATAGGAATCGCTTCACTCTCGCTTTCCTGGCCGCCCCTAACATGTTTGTGTTTATTAAAACATTAGCATAAAACATAGTTCCCGGATGCCTTAAGTTATAACCAACACCGGCAACTTTAGCCGCCAGGTGCATGACAACATCTATCTTTGTGCAGACTTCCTCACAGAGAGCGAAATGAGATAGGTCACCCTTTATGAAATCAATCTTTTCCCGGCAATCATCCAGATTCTTCGGCTCTCCCCGGCTCAAGTTATCAACTACTTTAACCCTGGCTCCTTCTTCCACCAACATCTCCACCAAATGAGAGCCAATGAACCCCGCTCCTCCCGTAACCAACACCCTTTTTTTATCCCAGTATGACATTCGCTCCCTCTCCAACTTCGGATTTGTAAGTTAAATTTTTGGCTCTTATTGTTTACTTAAAATCTGTTTTTTAAAAAATAATATCTTGATCTAATATACATTGAGATAATCTCTTTTGTTCTAAAACATATATTTCTTAAAGGGGATGAAAAAAATATGGCCATGAATCTGAAAAGTTTATTGGGTTTCAAATGCTTAAGGATAAAAATAATTCGTGGCCATTTAATAGCTAACGGGGCAAAATTACTTACCCAATAAATAAATTCTGCTTCCGGATGATTAAGCACTGTCGACTCTTTATAGCTTTTTTCTCCGTTATTAATTTTATTAGTTATCTTATCATCAATATAACCTAAATCTTTTGAAATAATGGCGAGTTTAGTATTTGGAAAAGGATAGAAGGTACTAAATAAAGCGTTATTGGGTTTAATTTTTGTATTTAAATTTATAGTATCCCACATTTGAGCCTTATTTTCTGAAGGCAACCCCACCATATTAAGTGTGGTAAAAGGAATTTTATACTTATGAAGGAATTTAGATATGTATTCAATCTGTGAATTATTTGTCTTTCTATTTAAAATGTTCTTTCTGATTTCTTCGCTTCCGGATTCGATTCCGATATCAACATATTTACACCCAGATTCTGAAAGGAGTTTTATCACATCTTCATTGACCATATCAAAATGAATCAAACATTTATAAGGTAAATCTATTTTTTTCTTATACATATCAGCAAATCTCTCTAACCAACGGTAATTTAAAGTAAAAATATCATCATAAAAAAAGATTTCTTTAATAGAATATTTTTTCCTAAAATATAATATCTCCTCGATCACATTATCCACAGATCGTCTTCTTACATATTTCCCTTTATTGAAATATAATTCTTTATATGAAGAATTATAACAATAGGTGCAAGAAAAGGGGCAACCCCTGCCTGTCATTATATACAATCTATCTTTAAAGCATCCGTATCTATAAAATAATTCCTTGTCAGGAAATGGGAGATTATCCAAATCCTCATTTAAAGGCCTGACTGGATTTTTAATGATGGTATTATCTTTTTTAAACCATATATTTTCAATATTATAGTTAACTTCTTTATTTTCCAATGAATTAGCAAGTTCAACAATAGCGTCTTCTCCTTCTCCTATACATATCATATCTATAAAATCCTCTTTTAAAACTAATTCAGGGACATTTGTGGCGTGAATACCCCCAAATATTATGGGAGCGTTGATATGCTTTCTTAGTTCTGAGGCAATATTTTTCTCCCAGCTATATATATTTGTCAAGGCAGTAAAAGCGATTAAATCAGGATTATATTTTTTTGCCTGTCTAATGATTTGACCATCGATACCACCAATTTTCTCCAACAACGGCATTTTAAATTCAATATCCCCGGCTCCGGGATTGAATAATAATTCAGTTTGATGACTTGATTTTTTTAATACCGAAGATAAATACTCTATTCCTAACCATTCAGCATTCCTGAAAACAAATAGTATTTTCATATCTTATCCGATATCAATAAAAAGCCTTAACGGAAATGTTGAATTAATGTTATATCCTTTATTTATTGGTAATAAAGTGTAGTCTCTAAAAAAGTATCATTATGTATATTACTATAAACAGAGGATATTACTATTTTAATTATTGACAAAAGTCCATATTTTATGATATGGTTTTCCTGTCACTTTTATAGGAGGGCAAAACCATGTCATATCCCCATATTGAAGACATTGTTATCGAATTTGAAGGAGATAAGCATTCAAAGTATGGTCTCTTTCCACTGGTTGCCTGGTATTTGATGGACATCCTTGTGCTACCAAAATATTTTAGCACGGTATCCGTCAAGAAGAAACGAAACCGGGCAAAGCCAATAAAGCGGAGGAAGCCTAAATATGATACTAACCAGATGTGCATAGGGATTGTTGCTATTATCCTTCTTGGTGTAATTAAATTCAGGAAAATCAATGATGTCCTTAGCACCGAAGAGAAGATAGCCCAACTTGTAGGGCTGCCCAGATTTTTTGATCAGTCCACAGTTCATTTATTCCTGAATGAATTTCAAAAATGGCATGTAACTCAACTGGATAAGGTCAACCACCAGTTAATCCAGGATTATGGTGAAAGTTCCCGTCAAGACATCTTAGTTCTGGACATAGATAGTACTACTCACTCCCTGGAGAGTAGAAAAAGAGAAAAGGCCGTTACTGGTTTCAACAAAAAGAATAGGGGTAAACCCTGCTATCAATGGACAGTAGCCTTTGTTAGAGGTGAGGCCATCAGCCAAAAGCTCAACGCCGGCAATACTCACTGCA
>MHDQ01000032.1 GCA_001803565.1 Nitrospinae bacterium RIFCSPLOWO2_12_FULL_45_22
TGAACGACCGTTCGTGGGAGGAGGAGAAACGCGTCCTGTACGTGGCCATGACCAGGGCAAAGGAACGGCTGATCCTTACTGGTGCATTGAAGGATGATGATAAATCTTATATGGGATTAATTACAAAAGCCGTGAGGGATGCCGCTGGCATTGAGCTTGGAGACGAAACATTTATGAACCTTTTGTCCCCAAAGGATGAGGAAAATTTATCACCCTCCCCTAACCCCTCCCATCAAGGGAGGGGAAATAGCGGAGACTCGACGTCAAGGGAGGGGAAGAAAACAAGTGAGGAAGATAAAACAATTGCAGAAAAATTCCCTCTCCCCTTGCGGGAGAGGGTCAGGGTGAGGGGTGTTTCTCAAGGAAGTTTTCCTTTAGGAAACGCAGAGATTTTTGTAGAGCATTTCAGGTTTGATGGAACACGCCATCCCTCAAAACCCACAAGAGAAAACAAAATGGATATCGATTGGACGGCTTTTGTCGAAATATGGAAGGAAAGAGAGGCGGCAATGATTGAGGCGACCAGGAAGTCTCTCTTTGTCTCTCCATCGACTATTACCGATGAAGAAACGATTGCGCACGACATGCTCCCTGTCCCGGGTAGAGTTGAAAGAGCTTCGGAAATCCATCCAAACCACGCTGCGTTGATCGGTTCCATCTGCCACCGTGTATTGGAGGAATGGGATTTCCATGGATCTCCCCAAGAGCTTCAAAGGTCAGTCGAGTCTGTTGTAAAATGGGCTATTACCTTTGGAAAAGGTGAAATAGAATCACCTGCTCAATTTCAAGGAGAAAATATTTCCATATCCCCTCCTTGTGAAGGAGGGAATTTGGAAAAGCATCTTCACACCTCCCCTTTATCCCCTCCTTGTGAAGGAGGGGAAGGAGGGGAGGTTATAAAACCCCAATTTACTCCTTTTAATACCTTGCAAATTCAAGACATAGAATTGATAAAAACAGAGGTAATAAAAATACTTTCCAATTTCATTGACTCAGAGGCTTATAAAGAATTACAGAGCGCACAAATACTCGGACGCGAAATACCCATCCTGCTCAAGTGGAACGGGCAGATCATGAGAGGCACGATTGATATTATCTACAAAATAGACAACCGTCTTATCATTGCCGATTATAAAACAGATCATGTTAAACCATCAGACCTTCAGGCAAGGGCGGAGAAATATCAACATCAGAAAGAAGTTTATGTTGAAGCAGTCAACCGTTGCCTTCAAATTGACAACCCCGAATTCAAACTCATTTTTATTAGGGTAGGTAAGGCTGTATCTATTTGATACTTCCGATAAGGAAATAAAAATATCAACAAATAAAATCCTTGAAATATGAAAAGGTTAATAGGATAATGCCCTCGTTAAAACTGCCTGAGCAATTATTCCTCTTGATAACTATTATTGAAAAGATAAGTTATTTTGCGCAATTTTTAAGTGCATAGCGTATGAAGCAAGTTATCATCGAAAACCCAATTCTAAATTCCCCTTTTGTAGAACCGAAACGTCATTTCAAGTTTGCTGATGAAGGAATAACTAACGAAATTATTGAGGAACGGCGCATCAGCTCTTATTTCATTCCCATTGCCAGACCCAAAAAGAAAGGCAACCAATTATCTTTTAATACGGAATGGACAAGAGACCGTATTGAAGAAAATACGTTTGTAAATCAAATTCGCGAAAAAGTATCCTTATGGCGAAAAAAGGATTATTACGATATAACAAAAAGAACCAGATTTCTGCTTGATTACTGGAATAATCCTGAGCGTGAGAAGAAACTATTCTTTTGTCAGATAGAGGCGCTTGAAACCATAATTTATATCACAGAAGTAGCCGCCAAGCATGGTGATTCGTGGATAGAAAATACCATCCGACAATCAAATCAGGAGGCAAACCCACTCCTTTATCGCATTGCCTTCAAAATGGCTACCGGAACTGGAAAAACAGTTGTCATGGCTATGATCATCGCATGGCACGCACTTAATAAGTTTGCAAATCCACAGGATGCAAGGTTCTCCGATACATTTTTGATTGTCACCCCCGGCATTACCATTCGTGACCGTTTGAGAGTCCTTTTGCCAAATGACGCAGGAAACTATTACCACCAACGTGACATCCTTCCTCAAGATTTACTGGAACAATTGCATAAGGTAAAAATTATTATAACCAATTTCCACGCCTTTAAGCTCAGGGAAAAATCAGATGCAGCGAGACTTACCAAGGATATTTTGTCAACTAAAACCGGAGCATTTACAGAAACCCCGGATGAGATGGTACGTCGTGTCTGCCGTGAATTAGGTTCCAAGAAAAATATTATCGTTATAAACGACGAGTCCCATCACTGCTATCGCCGTCGTACAGAAGAGGCAGGGGCAATTCATGAATTGCCCCTACCTGGTGAAGAGCGAAAAGAGGCTGAAAAAAGGAACGAAGAAGCCCGTATCTGGATTTCCGGGCTGGAGGCAGTTAAGGCAAAGATTGGTGTCAAAGTTGTCTACGACCTTTCTGCAACCCCATTCTTCCTTCGGGGTTCAGGATATCCGGAGGGCACACTCTTCCCGTGGGTTGCATCAGACTTTTCCCTCGTGGATGCCATCGAATCCGGCATCGTAAAGATTCCCCGTGTGCCTGTAGCCGATGACCAGATGACCGGTAGTCAGCCAGCTTACCGCGATCTGTGGATACGCATCCGTGATGATTTACCCAAAAAGGGAAGAAAGACACACGCCGTAAGCGGTGAACCGAAACTCCCCGCAGAACTTCAGGGCGCTATTCATAGCCTCTACGGTAATTATGAAAAAGCCTATAAATTATGGGAACAAAGCGGACAGGGAACACCGCCTGTCTTTATCGTAGTCTGCAATAATACCAATGTTTCAAAGCTTGTATTTGATTACATCTCTGGCTGGGAGAAGATATTGCCTGACGGCGTTACTATTATTGTCCCTGGACAGTTGCCTATCTTTAACAATGAAAAAAACGGCAGATGGAACGAAAGACCAAACACAATTCTTATAGACAGCGAGCAACTCGAATCAGGCGAGTCAATGAGTGACGAATTCAAAAAGATCGCCGCTATAGAGATTGAAGAGTTTAAAGCAGAGTACCGTAAGCGTTATCCCGGACGCGATACAGAAAAGCTTACCAATGAAGACCTGCTTCGCGAGGTGATGAACACGGTCGGCAAGACCGGCAAATTGGGTGAAAACATTAAATGCGTCGTAAGCGTCTCAATGCTTACCGAGGGATGGGACGCAAATACCGTTACTCATATCCTGGGCGTTCGCGCATTTGGCACGCAGCTTCTCTGTGAACAGGTTGTCGGCAGAGGGCTTCGTAGGATAAGTTATCGCACAAATGACAATGAGATGTTTAAGCCTGAGTACGCAGAGGTGTATGGAGTACCATTCTCATTTATCCCATGTTCTGGGTCTACAAATGAACCGGAACCAGGTCCAAAACCTACCCGCGTTTATGCATTGCCAGATCGTATGCACCTTGAAATAACCTTTCCGCGTCTTATAGGTTACGGCTATGAGATGCCGGCAGAAAAACTCAAAGCAATCTTCACGGACGACTCTAAACTTATCCTCAGTACCGCTGATATCCCAACAAAGGTCGAACTTGACCCAATAGTTGGAGAATCCAGCATCCATACACTTGATGACTTAAAAACAAGGCGTATCCAGGAAGTAGCGTTTCTTCTTGCCAAATTGACGCTGGAAAACCATTTCCAGGACGACAATGGAAATACAAAACCTTATCTCTTTCCTCAGATACTCGACATTACAAGGCATTGGCTAAATACGTGTGTAGTGTGTAAGGACAACACCTTTCCACAGCTTTTATTGCTCATTGAGTTTGCCCACAATGCCGCAGAGCGTATCTACAGGGCAATCGTTCAATCCTCATACGGCACTCAAGCATTAAAGCCTCGTTTGAAGCGTTACGATATTTTAGGTTCCACCCAATATGTCGACTTTGATACGGTGAGGCCGGTATACCGTACGAAACTAAGCCACATAAGCCATGTGGTTGCAGATACAGACTCATGGGAGCAGAAACTTGCTCAATCACTTGAAGAAATGGACGAGGTTATATCGTATGCAAAAAACCACAACCTGGGCTTCACCATTCCTTATACATTCAATGGAGAAGAAAAGAACTATGTTCCTGATTTTATTGTCAGGTTGAGATTACCTGTAGGGAAGAATAACCATTCGTCCATCCTCAATCTCATTATCGAAGTCACAGGAGAAAGGAAGAAAGAAAAAGAAGCAAAGGTCGCAACGGCAAGAGACCTCTGGGTACCAGCCGTCAATAACCACGGAGGTTTTGGCACATGGGCATTTCTGGAGATCAGAGACCCGTGGAATGCAAAAACAGAAATCAGAAACGCTATAAATACGGTATTGGGAAATGTTAAAACTCTACCTTGATGTAAGGGTTGAAATAGAAATGGCTTCCTCTTTAGCAAATAATATAGTGGCTTACGATGAGATTGTATATAATATGGCAAAGGAATTTGAAGCAAAAGAGTATTCTGGGAAAAAGCAATTTATGAAAATGCAGAGAAAAACAAAATGTTGACCCGTATTCAAATCAGGAACTTTAAAAGGTTAGAGAACGTTGATTTCGACCTTGGTAAATCAGTCGTACTGATTGGCCCGAATAACAGTGGTAAAACTACAGCCCTTCAGGCCATTGCTCTCTGGGATATAGGACTTCGGTTGTGGAATATAAAGCGTAGCGGAAAGACTTCCCCAGAGAAACGTCCCGGGGTAACAATAAACCGCAGAGATATTATTGCAATTCCAGTTCCCGTTGCAAATCTCCTGTGGCGTGACTTGCACGTGCGCAATGTTGAACGTGTGGAAGGAAAACCAAGAACTCAAAATATCTTAATTGAGATCGTTGTTGACGGTGTAACCAACGATAAATCCTGGACGTGTGGTCTTGAATTTGACTATGCTAACGAGGAGTCATTCTATTGCCGTCCGCTTCGTATAGCCAATGGAAAGCAACCACAAAGGATGCCAATTCCTAAAGAGGCATCCGATATAAGGGTTGCGTTCCTTCCTCCTATGTCAGGTTTAGCGGCGATTGAACCAAAATTGGAGACAGGCCGAATCAATGTGCTTATCGGTGAAGGCCAAACTGCTCAGGTACTCCGTAATTTGTGTTATCAGATTTATGAAAAAACTGATACAAAAAAAGATTGGCAGAAACTAACTGAACACATAGAAAAACTATTCGGAGTAATTCTATTACCACCACAGTATATCAAAGAACGTGGAGAAATTTCCATGTCTTATAGAGAGGCAGGCAGGACTCAATTTGATATTTCATCTTCTGGTAGGGGATTACAACAAACGTTGCTTTTGTTAGCTCACCTTTATTCTCATCCCCGTACCGTCCTTCTACTTGATGAGCCTGATGCCCATCTTGAAATTCTCCGTCAAAGACAAATATATCAGTTGTTGACAGAAGTTTCAGAAAAAATGGGTTCGCAAATAATTGCCGCCAGCCATTCGGAAGTTGTCCTCAATGAAGCGGCTGACCGTGATGTCGTCATTGCCTTTGTTGGAAAGCCGCACCGCATTGACGATAGAAGTAAAGGCAGTCAGGTCTTGAAATCCCTTAAAGAAATTGGGTTTGAACACTATTATCTGGCAGAAGAGACAGGATGGGTGCTTTACCTTGAGGGTTCAACTGATTTGGCAGTTTTAAGGTCATTTGCTGATATTTTGGAACATAAAGATGCACAAAAAGCGCTTGAAAAGCCATTTGTACATTATGTAGCTGATCAGCCAGGAGAAGTAAGAAAGCATTTTTGGGGATTGAAATATGCCAAGCAAGATCTGGTTGGAATTGCCTTGTTTGATCGGCTTGATAAACCACTGCCGGATGACCTGGGTGCGGTTGGATTGCAATGGAAGCGACGTGAATTGGAAAATTACCTCTGTATTGATGAAGTTCTTTTATCTTATGCCCGATATGATCAGCCTGATGACCTTTTTGGTAGAGATGAAGCCGCTCGTCGAGGAAAAGCAATGCAAGAATCAATTGCAGAAATATCCTCTGCTTTAAAGACACTCAAAAAACTTGATCCTTGGTCATCTGATATTAAGGCTACCGATGATTTTCTTGACCCTTTATTTGATAAGTATTTTGAGAAATTGGGCTTGCCAAATCTTTTAAGAAAGGCTGATTATCATATCTTAGCACGTTTAGTCCCTAAAGATAAAATCGATCCTGAAATCACCGAAAAATTAGATGCCATTGTTGAAATAGCAAAAAAAGCAAAGCCAAGAGAGGATTAGTTTATGGCAAAGAAAAAGAATCCATCAACAAATACTCCTGTAGAAGCACATATCCATAAAAAGGATAAACGCATAAACATCCCCACCGCAGAACTAAAGGATTTTGTAAAAGAGGATGAAGCCAAACCAAAAAAGATTCTCTATCCGCGCGACCCTTCCCTTGACCCGCAATTGGTGTGGAAGGGGAAAGATGAGCAGGACCAGAAACCCTTAGAAATACCAGCAGTGCCCATTTACATTCAAGAGAAGATACATCCGCAGGTATTGATAGAAGACCTGCGAAAAACATCCTCAGAATCAAAACCCAATCAGCTTAATCTCTTTGCCGATTTTAACGGCATCGAGTTTGAAAAAGACATTGACTTCTATAAATACGAGAAGAACTGGTCAAACCGCATGATCCTGGGCGATTCCCTCCTGGTGATGAACTCCCTTGCCGAAAAGGAAGGTCTGAAAGGCAAAGTCCAGATGATCTACTTCGACCCGCCGTACGGCATCAGATTCGGCTCAAACTGGCAGGTATCTACCAAAAAGCGCGATGTGAAGGATGGCAAGGCAGAGGATTTGACACGACAGCCGGAGCAGATCAGGGCGTTTCGTGATACGTGGGAATTAGGCATACACTCATACCTTAGCTATCTCAGGGACAGGCTTGTCATTGCAAGAGAACTCCTGACAGAAACCGGTTCCGTGTTTGTCCAGATAGGCGATGAAAATGTTCACCTCGTGAGATGTCTGCTGGATGAGGTGTTTGGGAGTGAAAATCATATTGCCAACATCAATTATCGTGTTTTTGGAGTTCGTGCTGGACTTTTTCTTGATAGCGTCTCTGATAACATAGTATGGTACGCTAAAAATCGTATTACTGCAAAGTATCGCCAGTTATATTTAATACCCGATAATCCAACAATACAGGAATATGAACCTGTCAGATTGTATCGTCCAGGGTCGAGTGCTGGACTTGCATTTGATTTTGATTTTCAAGGTAAACAATATCGCCCTCCATCGAATATGCATTGGGCTACAGGTATTGATGGTCTTAGTAAGTTGGCTATTGCAGATCGTCTTGTAGGTTTCACGGCTGATGTGCGCTATAAAAGATACGCTACAGATTTTCCATACATGGTTCTTACTACTACATGGAGTGACACTTGGGGAGAACAAGAAAAATCTTATGTAGTTCAAACTTCTACAAAAGTCATCGGACGATGTCTTCTCATGACCACAGACCCGGGAGACCTTGTCCTTGACCCTACCTGCGGCAGTAGCACAACTGCCTATGTTGCCGAGCAGTGGGGCAGGCGGTGGATTACCATTGATACGAGCAAGGTTGCCCTGGCCCTTGCGCGCACGCGCCTGATGTCGGCGAAGTATCCGTATTACAAACTTGCCGATTCTGAAGACATCAAAAAAGGCTTTACCTATAAAACCGTCCCGCACGTTACCTTAAAATCTATTGCCAACAATCCTGACATCAAAGAAGGCATGACCCGTGAGGAGATTGGCGTCGCCATTGCCCGCCATGCCGGAACTGAAATCCTCTACGACCAGCCGGATGAGGACAAAAAGCGCATCCGTGTAAGCGGGCCTTTTACCGTTGAAAGCCTCTCGCCCCACCGCATTCTCGCTCCGGATGAGGAACGGCCTAAATCAGAGAAATCTCCTGAAAAGACAACAGGAAACGGGCAATTTGAACTAATGATCCTTGAAAATCTGAAAAAGGCAGGCGTACAAAACACGGTCAAGAACGAGCGTTTAAAGTTTGACAGACTCGAATCCTTTGCAGGTCTTTATATACATGGCGAAGGCGAATACACAGAAAACGGTCAGACCAGACGCGTAGCTATAAGTATCGGCCCAGAACACGGCACGGTGAGCCCTGAACTGGTAAAAGAAGCGGCAAAGGAGGCAGTCAAGGGAGTCGGCTTTGATCTGCTTATCGTATGCGGTTTTGCCTTTGATCCGTATGCAAATGAGGTTGTAAAACAGTTTTTACCTGAATCTTCCCGCAAATCTAAAGACCCTATTATTTCTGAGAGTATACGTCAGTATGGCAAACTTACCGTCCTTCTTGCCAGGATGAACCATGATCTGGCGATGGGTGATGAAGTCCTTAAAAAAACAGGTGCGGGCAATCTCTTCATGGTATTTGGCGAGCCTGACATTGAAATCAAAAAAGTCCCTTTAAAAAAAGAAGGCAAAGGGGAATTGCAAATGATAACGGTAGAGATAAAAGGACTCGATGTTTACGACCCAACCACAGGGCAGATAAGAAGCCACTCCACCAATGACATTGCCTGCTGGTTTATCGACACGGATTACAACGAAGAAAGCTTCTTTGTCAGACATGCCTATTTCTGCGGCGCTGATGAGCCATACGAAAAGCTCAAGAAGGCGCTCAGGGCAGAAATAGATGAATCCGCATGGACAACCATTTATTCCACCAAAAGCCGTCCCTTTTCAATACCATCAAAAGGTAAGATCGCCATCAAAGTCATCAACCATTACGGGGATGAGGTGTTGAAGGTTTACGATGTAAAAAATTAATGAGATATTTCCATGCGCGAAAATGACATTAAAATCATAGAAAAATTTAAAGTCCTTGTATCCATGAGAGTAAAAGTCCACGAAGTCAGGGTTTTTGGCTCAAGGGCGAGAGGCGATGCAACTGAGGAGTCAGACTTAGATGTGCTTGTTGTTGTGGATTATCTCGATCATTCGATAGAAAAGTATATAAGTGATTGTGCATGGGAAACAGGTTTTTCTGAGAACATAATCATAATGCCTATTGCAATAACCTTAGATACCTTAAAGAACAGCCCAATCCGTGAATCTGCCTTTATGAAAAATGTTTATCGCGAAGGGATTTGCGTATGAAAGAAGAGCAGTTTGCGGTAGGGTGGATTAAGCGAGAGCGAATCCACCTTTCTTGGAAATAGTATTGGTGGATTCGGCGTAAAAACCAACGCCTTAATCCACCCTACTCATAAACTTGATTCTTTGCTCAATGCTTATCTGCATGAGTTTGTAATCAAATCTCTCATACATTTTTTCAGCGTCCCCCTTCACACTTTCAAGTTCATTATGATCCTGAGAGCTTAACAGACTTTATAGAGTTGGTTAAAAAGGAGTTGTGATATGATAACTACAAAATCAATCAGATATGTGTTGCCTTTTGCATGTATTCTATTAATTGCTACGGTGTCTAACATATTTGCCAAAGAGGTTCATGAAAATAAGATTATAAGCCACAATATTGAGATTGAGCTTTTTTTGAAAGAGCACAAGTTAAAGGCCGTTGACCATCTGCTTTTGCCAAACCTTAATGCCGAAAAGGTTACATTTTTTATCAACAAGTCATTTCAAATCCTGTCAGTTGGCGCTTCAAATAATAAGTTAGACTTTAAGACTACATCGAATGGAGATGGACAGTGCTTGGAGGTTCTTATTCCATCGGATTTGAGGCAATCAGACAGCCTGATTCTGGATATTGCTTATGAAGGAATCCTTTTTGAAAAGCC
>MHDQ01000033.1:0-4252 GCA_001803565.1 Nitrospinae bacterium RIFCSPLOWO2_12_FULL_45_22
TAATAGTTATATATTGGGCCTCAAGGCCGCATTATCCCTTGTAGGACTTCAATCTTAACTTGAGAATATAGGAATTTTCATTTTAACAATGCGGTAGGATTAACCGCAACCAGGTGATGATTGTAGCTTTATTAAGTTGATAGTTTTAGAGTGAGATCTGTAATTTCAAAGAGTTGCCTTTAAAACGTCAGTTTTCTGTAAAAGGCAATATATATTGCTAAACACAGAATTTTTTTCTACATTTCCAGGTAAAATGTAGAAAAAAATTCTGCCTAATTAGTAGTTAGCACTCAGGAAAAGCCATGTCACGCATCTTTGTCCCCTCCTCCGGTCCCGGCGACTGGCGCTGCCTGCTTGCAGACCCAGAAAAGCACTGGGTGCGTAGGCGCTCCGCACGAACGCTGGCGCATTGCTGGGAAGACACAGATGGCTTTCCTCCCGAAGTGCAGGCTGTTCTGAAGCAACACCCCGCGCTTGCTGAGGCTGAGCCCCTGTTGATCTTTCCCGAGTGGAAAGTTGCTCTGCCCGGTGGTTCAACTTCCTCTCAGAATGACGCTTGGGTTCTCGCCAAGAACCAAACAGGCCTGATTTCCATAGCGGTCGAGGGGAAGGTCGAGGAGCCATTCGATAAGACACTTGCTGAATGGAAGGCAGATTCCTCACTTGGCAAAGAGAAACGTCTTTCCTTTCTTACTGAAATCCTTGGGTTCTCCTCGCCCATCCCAGACTCAGTGCGGTATCAGCTCGTGCATCGCACAGCCTCGGCCGTCATTGAGGCGCAGCGGTTTGGCGCACAACACGCCGTGATGCTCGTCCATTCATTCAGCCACAACGACGAGTGGCATAGTGACTTCGCTGCCTTCGTTTCGCTGTTCGGTCACACGGCGCAGGTTGGTCGGCTGGTTTCGGCTACTGCAGCAACTGGTCTACCACTCCATCTGGCGTGGGTTCATGGCGATGAGCGGTTCTTGGATGCGTAGCCTGAGTGCTAACCACGCGTTCCAGCGGGCGTTAGCCGCACCACATGATTAAGAAGATGAAAAGCTCAGGTTTGATTCCTTAACCAGCCACTTGGTAGGACCAATGAAAGAGAGATTATTTAGCGAGCGACATGAAAAGGCTCTCCGTAGCAAACGCATCAAGGTCAGCCTGCGACAGGAACTTCGACGGAGTCTACAGCGTTTGTTCAACCGGTACTCTGTTTGGGGTGGATGGGACAATGAAGAGAATTTCACTTGCCAAGCAGTTGCGAGTGCGCTCTTAGACCGACGTGGATGGCAGACACTTCTCTGGTGGGATGGTAAGGAGATGCAGCCGGCTTCCAACTTCGACGACTTCATCGAGAAGGCCACACCTCACCACATCCTTGATGCTATTGAGTTGTTTCGGCAAGAATTGGACTACAAGAAAGTTCCGAGTTTCGTCTCCGAGCTGAATACGCTATTTGAGATCCATCATTCCAACTTGCGGTACTTTCGAGGGGAGTTTTACCTCATCGACTCAGCCTTCTTGGAATCAGAGGTCTTGTCTCAGGCGCAGAAGCTACTAGCTACTAGCAATTTCGAGGGAGCACTTGAGGAATTCCTCGATGCGCGGTCTGCTTTTCTTGAAAAAGATTTCAAACGGTCTGTCCTGTTGGCCAACCACGCCTTCGAGAGTACAATGAAAGCCATCCTGGGAACGCAGAAGAAGACTGGAGAATTAATTAAAAAAGTATGTCGGGACGGTCATGTTCCGCCTTACTATGAGGGGTTCCTCGAACACTTTCAGGAGTTTCTCAACATTGTTCCTACGACGCGAAGCAACGAAGCCGGACATGGCCAAGGGAAGGATATTACAACAGTCCCCGCCCCTCTTGCTGAACTTGTATTACACCTATCAGGATCACTAATCGTCTTTCTGATTAAGCGATACATGGAAAGGAATCCAGAGGAAAGTAGCGACGAGGATGTCCCCTTTTAGGACGGATGAAGAACAAAAGAATACCGCCGAACAACCGGCTCCACCGGATCGCCGATAAATTCGGCTCCCGGTGAGCCGCAGCGTTGGGCAGCTTAGAAATTTTCCGTTTGACTGGAATGATGGCTTTTTACCCTTTAGCCACTTGTACGATGTTTAGGAACAACAACTTTGGGATCGAGATGTATGCCAGTATTAAAAGAGTTATCCCAAAAATATAGTTTCAAAATCATTATACCGACCAATGACCATGAGCCCAAGCATGTCCATATCTTCAAAGGAGACGATAATTATGCTAAGATCGAAATTGAGACTCTCAAAGTAGTTCGCTCCTATCTGAAGAAAAAGGAGCTGAAACAAGCTATTGAAATTATCAAAGGAAATCAGGAATACTTAATTCAAAAATGGAATGAGATTATCGGAGGGTAATTATGTTTAAATGCAAAGAGGTCAGAATAGATCATGAATACTTGCATGTGGAACTGGAAGACGGACGTATCATATCTACCCCATTGAATTGGTATAAGCCACTATTGTCAGCCAATGAGGAACAAAAAAGAAATTACAAATTGATTGGTAGAAAGACTATGATCGAGTGGCCTAATCTAGACTTGCATCTTGATATAGAAGAAATGTTTAGAGTCGATCGGAAGGAAGAAGCTGCTTAACAATTCGTTGAACCTCCAGCTCAGCTCGGCATTATGAGGGAGCGATTTTCATTAATGCTTACTATTATTTGTCTGTGACCAAATGGCCAAAAAGAAGAAACCTAAAATTCAGAAAATAGGGATAAAATTATGGGATCATTTTTACAATATTGGGTGCTGTCGCAGCATATAGGTTATGGGGAGATCATACTGCTCTATCAATTATTGCTATCATAACTACTTTATATCAGGCTTCATCGTTGAATGAAATGTTTAAAGAAAAAGACGGTTTACAACCAGAAGACAGATGGCAAACGACAATAAACATTATATCGTCTTTAGTGATCATTGGATTACTAATTGCATCATTTATTGTTTAAGTTATAAGAATGGAGTCAGTCTCGATTAATGAAGGTCTAACAACCAGATGGACGTGAACGAGTGCCACAGGACGCTTTTGGGGCTGAGCAGCGACTTAAGATTTGCAAATCGTCTTTTTGCTTTTTAACATCTTACAGTGGCACTCGTCAGTCATCAGGGCGTTAGGCAGGAGTAGCCAGCCTCGTGTACACTGAGAACGGAGAGGAGGGAAACGATGATCCGAACGGTCGAAGCTGTAATTGATGAGTACGGTAATGTACGACTGCTAGAATCCGTCCATCTTCCTGCAGCCCGCCGAGCACTGGTCATGATTTTGGAGGAACGTCCAGTGGCCGGGGCACCCGAAAGTGCCCTGCTCAGTGAACCAGCACTTGCCGAAGACTGGAACCGGGCGGAGGAGGACGAAGCATGGTCGCACCTACAGCAGGTTCGGTAGTCCTTGTTCGCTTTCCCTTTTCTGACTTGTCGCAAACAAAACTGCGACCGGCTGTGGTGCTTGCTGACGCTGGCCGGGGCGACTGGATTCTGTGCCAGGTGACAAGCAAGCCTTACGGCGACACCCGGGCAACCAAGCTGGAGGACACCGACTTTGCCACTGGGTCGCTGCAAGTCCTGAGCCATGCCCGTCCTGGCAAACTCTTTACCGCCAATCGAGACCTGATAGTGGCGCAGGTTGGTACGCTGAAGTCGGAAGCGTTAAGCGAGATCGTTGATAATGGAGGTATTACTTCGGAATAGGCAGCGTAAGATAAAGGCAGACCTGGCAGCAATAAGGCTAGTGGCTGAGAAGATACTGAAGGCCCTAAACCTCCCCCAGGCAGAACTAAGCATTACCCTGGTTAATGATAAGCAGATCAGGGCATTGAACCGCCAATATCGAAAGCTAGACCGGCCAACCGATGTGCTGGCTTTCTCTATGCGAGAAGGCAGCTTTAAAGAGCTGAATCCTTTTCTCCTGGGAGATGTAATTATTTCTTTAGAAACCGCATTAAGACAGGCCAATACGTTGAGCCATAGCTTCCAGCAAGAATTTAATCAGCTCCTGGTTCATGGCATGCTCCATTTGTTAGGTTATGATCATGGCCGGACCATGAGCGGTAAAGAGCAAGCCCTTTTAAGATTAATTAGTTGCCAATGAAAAATCCCTGCAAAGCAAGCTTTGCCACGACATTTTGTAGAAGACTCGTTATTAGGTCATTAAGTAATTAGGTTATTAATTACGCAATGACTTAATAACCTAATAACGAAATGGTGTAGTGGTCGAG
>MHDQ01000033.1:4281-5262 GCA_001803565.1 Nitrospinae bacterium RIFCSPLOWO2_12_FULL_45_22
CAGTGGCAACTAATTGCTGAGGAAAACGATTGGAGCAGCTCTGGACACCCTGGAGGATGGCTTACATAGAGGGCAATAAAGAAAAAGGATGTATCTTCTGCCAAAAGCCCCAGGCGGATAAAGATACAGAAAATTATATCCTTTACCGCTCCACCTGGGTCTATGTGCTGATGAACAAGTATCCCTATAATAACGGTCATCTAATGATCGCCCCTTACCGCCATGTGCCTTCTTTAAGGGATTTACGGGAAGATGAGTTGGCCGAATTAGCCAGGGTACTGAGGAAATGCGAGATAGTATTAGAAGAGGTCTTCCACCCGGCTGGATTTAATATAGGCATAAACCTGGGCAAGGCGGCTGGCGCTGGCTTTGCGGAACATATCCATGTCCATATCGTACCCCGCTACCAGGGTGATACCAATTTTATGGCGGTAATAGGAGAGACCAAGACCATCCCCGAATTGCTCACCAGCACCTATCAGAAGCTCCTGTCCTATTTCAAATAACATTAACCTATTTACTCAAACAGGCCGCCTCGATCCCCTCTACCTAAACCATCTTTACTATTGTATGCCGGTGAAGGATGCCTCATTGTCCTACCCTTTCATCTCTGCTATACTTTTGCTGATGCTTATCCCGATGGTAAATGATGTATAACTGATGTCTATAGGAATGAGATGGGCAAGCGGCTTGAATTGATATGGCCCAACAAGGACAAGGTATTACTGGGGCTAGAGGAAGACAGCAAGCCCATCTGGGGTACAAAGGCTGATCTAGGGCCCCGGCCCTTGGTGCAGTTGGAGGCCGTTGGTCAAGTCAACCATGACAACCCCAATGAACTCTATGAGCAAGGAGATAACTTGCTCATCAAGGGCGACAACCTCCTTGCCCTGAAGGCCCTGGAGCAACACTTTGCCGGTAAGATCAAGTGCATCTATATTGACCCACCCTTCAACACCGGCAATGCCTTTGAGCATTACG
>MHDQ01000034.1 GCA_001803565.1 Nitrospinae bacterium RIFCSPLOWO2_12_FULL_45_22
GATTTTTCTCAGGCTTTAAGAAAAGTCTCTTTAATGAGTGATGAGGAATCAAGACTTATTACCATGAAGCTTCGGCTAAATCAGATCGAGCTTTTATCTATTACACCAGGATTGGGAGAAGCTCATGATGAAATTGATGTGACGTATTCTGACGAGGAAATGGAGATATGTTTTAATGCCAGGTATTTAATGGAAGGGTTGGATGTATTTGAAGAAGAATATGTTGTTTGTGAACTGCAGGATACTAATACTGCAATAATAATTAAACCTTTAGAAAAGCAATATTGCTTTAATATCATTATGCCAATGCATATTGATTAAGGCTTTTAAAGGGCTACTGGTAGAGAGGAGTTAGAGATACTGTCTATTTTTTATGTAAAAAAGGTAAAGGAACGATGAGCCCTGATTTATATAATGCTGAAAAGATTAAGGTTCTAGAAGGGCTAGAAGCAGTGAGGCGAAGGCCGGCTATGTATATTGGAAACACCGGGGCCTTAGGACTTCATCATCTGGTTTATGAGGTAATAGACAACAGTATAGATGAAGCCCTAGTAGGTTTTTGTGATACTATCCAGGTATTTATAAAGGCTGATAACAGCATAACCATTATTGATGATGGACGTGGAATACCAGTTGACATTCATCCTACAGAGAACCGACCAGCGACTGAAGTAGTTATGACCAAGCTCCATGCCGGAGGAAAGTTTGATAAAGATAGTTATAGAATTTCTGGTGGGCTGCATGGTGTAGGGGTATCAGTAGTAAATGCCTTATCAGAATGGTTAGTGTTGGAGATATATCGTAATGGTTCAGTCTATCAGCAAAGATATGAAAGGGGTAAGCCAGCCACAGATCTAGTAGTTATAGGAGACACTTCTAAGAGAGGCACAAAGATATCTTTTTTGCCTGATTCGGAAATATTTGAAGAGACCACTTTTAATTTTGATTTAATCTCTGCCCGTTCCAGAGAGTTGGCTTTCCTTAATAAGGGTTTAAGAATTACTGTTAGGGATGAAAGGGATGGAGAAGAAAATATCTTCTATTATGAAGGTGGTATTCAATCTTTTGTCCTTTATTTAAATAAAAACAAGACTGTTTTGTACGATAAGCCAATATATATTGCTGGAGAGAAAGAGGGTGTTAAATTAGAAGTGGCCTTACAATATAATGATGGATTCAATGAAAAGATATTTTGTTTTGCAAATAATATAAATACTGAAGAAGGGGGCACGCATCTAATAGGATTTAAGAGTGCTTTAACAAGAAGTGTCAATAACTATGCTATCAATAACAACCTTTTTAAAAATTTAAAGGTTACTCCTATAGGGGATGATATAAGAGAAGGATTAACCGCCGTTTTAAGTATCCTGGTCCCATTCCCTCAATTTGAAGGACAGACTAAAACTAAGCTAGGAAATAGTGAGGTTAAAGGTATAGTAGAAAATATAGTAAATGAAAAGTTGGCAGAGATATTTGAAGAAAATCCCACGGTTATAAAAAAGATTATTGAAAAGACGGTAACTGCTGCTTTAGCTAGAGAAGCCGCCCGTAAAGCAAGAGAAATAACCCGCAAAAAGGGGCTATTAGATAGCTCTTCATTACCTGGTAAGCTAGCCGATTGTGCCACGAAAGACCCGTCTAAATGCGAATTATACATCGTAGAAGGAGACTCAGCCGGCGGATCGGCCAAGCAGGGTAGGGATAGAAGTTTCCAGGCCATATTGCCCTTGAGAGGAAAAATCCTTAATGTTGAAAAGGCCAGAATAGATAAAATGCTGAATAGTACCGAAATTCAGACTCTAATTGGGGCCCTAGGGGCAGGGATTGGCCAAAATGATTTTGATCTAACAAGATTGAGGTATCATCAAATTATAATTATGACTGATGCCGATGTGGACGGGGCACATATCCGAACCTTACTTCTGACCTTCTTTTACCGGCAAATGCCCCAAATAATAGAAAAGGGTTACCTATATATTGCCCAGCCACCGCTTTATAAGATTAAAAGCGGCAAGCAAGAAAAGTATATCCGGGATGAAGTATCTTTTGACAAATATTTAATCGGGTTAGGGTGTAAAAATTGCCGGTTAACGGTAAATAACTCCACTTATTGCTATGCCGATAAAGAATTAATAGACCTGATAAACAAAATATCTGTGTTTAAGAAAGGCTGTGAGTGGTTAGAGAAAAGGGGTATACCGCACTTCTTTGTACCGCCATTGTTAAAGAGGCCTTTAAAGCGGGGACATTTTTTACACCTGGGAGACCTTTCCCGGCTGATCTTAGACCTTATAGCTGACGCTAAAGTACCGGATATAGATCCCGAAAGACACGGGGAGAGACTAAATATTCCTGATTTTATTTATAAAATGGACCAAAATTCTTTGCCACCCGAAGAGCTGGCAGAGATCACTAAACTTACAGTAAATTCCCTGTTTTTCCCAGGTAATAAAGAAGAAGCGCTAAACATAGCGCCCCCTGAGGGATCTAACCTAATAGTGGTTTTTGATAAGGATGAGGAAGACGGTTTTTACCGGGCTGAAATTAAGGGAATAGTCTCAGAGAAAGAATTTAAGCTGGTGATTAATTGGGGCCTTTTCTCCAGTCCTTCCTTTATCAAATTGACATCTATTTATCAGAATATAAAAGATATTGAGGGGGATACCCTTGTCCTTCATGACAGTAATGGCACGGCTCGCGTTTTACAGAATAAAGAGGAGCTACTGGATTCGATAAGGGCTCAAAGTAGAAAAGGATTGGCCATTCAACGTTACAAAGGATTGGGGGAGATGAATCCCGACCAGCTCTGGCAAACTACTATGAATCCTCAAACCCGCCTCTTACTTCAGGTAAATATAGAAGATGTTATTGAGGCCGATGAGATTTTTACGGTTCTTATGGGTGATCAAGTAGAACCGAGGCGGGCCTTTATTGAAAAGCATGCCTTAGAAGTAACCAATCTAGATATATAACTAACATATGCTAAAAGCTTAAAGCTAAGGGAGAGAATATTCCTTAGCTTTTACTTTTGCACTTTACGTTTTACACTTGGAAGGAAAAGCATGGCCTCTGAAGAGCAAAGATTAGTAGTTGTTAATCTCGAAGAAGAGATGAAACAGGCCTATATTAATTATGCTATGAGTGTAATTGTAGGCCGGGCCTTACCCGATGTGCGGGACGGATTAAAACCGGTGCATAGAAGAGTATTATATGCCATGAACGAGTTGTCCCTGACTCGGGATAAGCCCCATAAAAAATCTGCCCGGGTAGTAGGGGATGTAATTGGTAAATATCATCCCCATGGTGATGCTGCGGCATATGACTCTATCGTCCGGATGGCCCAGGATTTTTCTATGCGCTATCCCTTGATAAATGGCCAGGGGAATTTTGGCTCAGTAGATGGGGATCCGCCGGCAGCTATGCGGTATACCGAAGTTAGAATGGCCCAGATAGCACAGGAGATATTAGCGGATATAGATAAGGAGACCGTAGACTTTGTGCCCACTTATGATGAGTCCTTAATGGAACCTACGGTTTTACCCACAAGAATACCTAATCTGCTCATCAACGGCTCCTCGGGTATCGCGGTCGGTATGGCGACCAACATCCCCCCGCATAATCTCGGGGAAGTAGTAGATGGGTTAATGTATTTACTTGAAAACCCAGAGGCCACAAGTATGGAATTAATGGAATTTATTAAAGGCCCGGATTTTCCTACGGGAGGAATAATCTATGGCCAAGAAGGGTTAGTAGAGGCATACACGACTGGGAGGGGTATAATTCAACTCCGGGCTAAGGCTTCAATAGAAAAGTCTGATAAAGGGGGCAAGGAGAATATAATTGTCTCTGAGCTGCCCTACCAAATTAATAAAGCCAAACTGGTAGAGAAGATTGCCGAGTTGGTTAAAGAAAAAAAGATAGAGGGGATAGGAGAAGTTAGGGATGAGTCTGACCGGGAAGGGATGCGGATAGTGATAGAGTTAAAACGGGATGAAATAGCTGATGTTATACTCAATCAACTCTATAAGCATACTAACATGCAATCTGCATATGGGATAATATTTTTGGCCTTAAACAACAACCAACCCCAGGTAATGAACGTTAAAGAGCTCCTAAGCCATTATCTTGACTTTAGGCGGGAAGTAGTTACTCGGCGGGCCAGGTATGACTTAAGAAAGGCGGAAGAGAAGGCCCATATCCTTCAAGGATTGAAGATAGCCCTGGATAATCTTGAGGCAGTGATAGCCTTAATAAAGACCTCCCATACCCCGCAGATGGCTAAAGAGGCCCTTATGAGCAATCTTCCTTTAACTGATATCCAGGTCCAGGCAATTCTAGACATGCGTCTGCAGCGATTAACCGGGTTAGAAAGAGACAGGATCACCAGGGATTTAGAAGAAACCTTGAAATTGATCACTGATCTTCAAGAACTGCTAAAGAGTGAGGATAAGATTAATAAGGTCATTAAAAAGGAATTAATAGAAATTAAGGAGAAATATAACGATGAGCGCCTAACAGAGATAGCCGATGAGATAATTGAAACTACCCATGAAGACCTGATCATAGAAGAAGATATGGCTGTGACAATAACCAAGTCCGGCTATATTAAACGAACCCCAGTAAGACTTTATAGAAGCCAAAAGCGGGGTGGTAAAGGCATCAGGGCTATGGAGATCAAGGATGAAGACCTGGTAGAAGAGATATTTGTTGCCTCAACCCATGATTATATCCTGTTCTTTACCAATATGGGCCAGGTTCATCGTCTGAAAGTCCATGAATTACCCCTGGCAGGCCGCTCAGCAAAGGGCAAGGCCTTGCCCAATCTATTATCTCTCAAAGAGGAAGAGATGGTTACTGCCATGTTTTCTACCCGGGACTTCATAGGGGATAATGACCTTATAATGGCCACCAAAAGAGGCATTTTGAAGAAAACTCCCCTTAATGCTTATAACTATACCCGCACCGGCGGGATCATTGCTGTCAAACTGGATGAAGGGGATGAGTTAATCTCCGTCGGGCTATGTTCACCCGCTAAGTTAGTGTTTTTAGCTACGCGTCTTGGTAAAGCCGTCAGGTTCAAAGAGGATGCGGTAAGAGAAGTTGGGCGGACAGCCCGCGGGGTCAAGGGTATAAAATTAGGCCCCGCGGATTATATTATTGGTATGGAGATAACTGATGGTAAGACCACTATCTTGACCGTAACAGAGAAAGGCTTTGGAAAAAGGACCCGGCTGGGAGAATATCGCATACAAGCCCGGGGAGGCGGAGGGATAGCTAATATCAAAATAACGGCTAAAAATGGCCCGGTGGTAGGGATCAGGCAGGTAAATGATCAAGATGAATTATTGGTAATAACCTCGGAAGGGAAGAGCATAAGGCTTCAGGCCAACGGAATACCAATAGTAGGCAGGAGTACCCAGGGAGTGAAACTGATAAACCTAGACCCCGGCGATAAAGTAGTAGGCTTGACCAAAGTAGAAGAAAGTAATTAATTCCCCCTGAAAAAAACCAGCAAAGCAAGCGTTGCCACTACCGATTGCTCTAGCAATACTGTTTTCATGATGCCTGTAGTGGTCGAGCTTGCTCGACACCCCATTTTTTAGTGGCAAATAATTAATTCCTAAAAACCGCATTATTAAAATGAAAATTCCTATGCAATTAAATTAGGTTGGTCAATGGTTCTGTGTGGGCTGAGATGGTGAAAGAGTATCTTTATGAAGAGTATATAATAAAGGAAGCGCCTTTCTATTTGCCTATTAGGGATGAGGTAGAGCTGTTTAAGGCGGCCTACTTCTCTAAAATCCCTGTCCTACTGAAAGGACCTACCGGCTGTGGCAAGACCCGTTTTGTGGAATATATGGCTTATAGTTTAGGGCAGGAAATCTTCCATATCCCCATACCTCTCATAACTGTAGCCTGTCATGAAGACCTGACTGCCAGTGATTTAGTTGGGCGCTTCTTACTGAAAGGGGATGAGACAGTATGGGTAGATGGCCCGCTAACCAGGGCCGTAAAGATGGGGGCTATATGTTACTTAGATGAGATTGTTGAAGCCAGGAAAGATACTACCGTATTGATTCATTCCCTGACTGACCATAGAAGGTTCCTGCCTATCGAAAAGCGGGGTCAGATCATAGAAGCTAACGAGAACTTCATCCTGATAATTTCTTATAACCCAGGCTATCAGAGTGTCCTAAAAGACCTGAAACAAAGTACTAGACAGCGATTTGTGGCGATAGACTTTGACTACCCCCCTCGACCCGTAGAGTGCGAAATTATTCAGCAAGAGAGTAGAGTAAGTCCTGATATAGCCTCTAGATTAGCTCAGTTAGGAGAAAAGATACGAAATATAAAAAATTATGGCCTCGAGGCAGGGGTAAGTACCAGGCTGTTGATCTATGCAGGTCAGTTGATAAATCAGGGCATCGAATGCAGGAGGGCTTGTCAAATTGCGGCAGCTAGCTCCTTGACCGATGATTTAGAAGTGCAGCAGGCTATCGGCGAAGTTATATCCACTATCTTTTAAAAAGGGGTTTTGTTATGGAAAGGCAAGTTTTAGCGCGGATTGCTTTAGGGGTACCTACCAGTAAAGGTGGGGAAGGCGTCTGGGAAGTCATGGAGCGGCGCCGTTCCCAAAGGGTTTATAGCCGGGAAGGCCTCTCTTTTGATCTCCTCTCTCAGTTGTTATGGGCTACGCAAGGGATTACTGGTCGAGAAGGGCCGTACCTCTTCCGGACAACCCCTTCGGCAGGCGCCCTCTATCCCCTAGAGACCTATTTAATTGTTCACCGAATAGAGAGACTCAACCCAGGTATTTACCTCCTGGATGTGCCGGAGTTCAGGTTAGAGCTATTGAGGGAAGGGGATTTTAGTCAAGAGATTGTCGCCGCCGCCCTGCATCAGTCTATGGCTGCTGCCGCAGCCGTTGTGTTTGTCTGGACGGCTGTTATTAAGCGCTCTAGCTGGAAATATGGTGAACGGGCCTCCCGATATATCTACCTTGATGCTGGCCATATCGGCCAGAATCTTTATCTTGCTGCTACTGCCCTGGAGATCGGGTGTTGCACTATAGGGGCTTTTTATGATGATAAAGTAAATCAGCTCATCGGTGTAGACGGCAGGGAAGAAACAGCTATATACCTAGCTGCGGTTGGAAAGGCAATGTGAAGCATAAACTAAGGCAATCCTTTTTATGAAACGCATAGTTGTTTAACCGTCAGAGGGAAAACTTTAACTATGGATAAATACAGATTAGGCCACCAAGACACTAAGTCACTAAGGAGTATTAAACAGGTTGCCCTTGGTGTCTTCGTGCCTTCGTGGCAGAAGAAAATAATGAAACCTATGGTTTTCTGTTGTTGGCTATTTCTGCTATTGGTTTATCAGCCTACCCTCGCAAGCCAGGGAGATATTGCCGGAAAATACCTCCTTGCCTTTCATGCCTGTGAGCAGAATACTTGTAACGATCCGAGAAACCACCAGGTCTATTTAGCGGAATCTAACGATGGTGCTATCTGGTCGGTGGTTCCAGGGTGGACACCTCATAATGGCAGTGTCCCTGATGTCGTCCGCCGAGGAGATAGTCTATATCTTTATTCTACTACGGGCATACGTAGATATCGGTTTCAAACTAAAACCTGGGAAGACCCTTTACCTGTCACGCTTAAAACAGTATCGGGGGCAGAGGAGATGTATGTTGATCCGAGTCCTATTGTTGATAAAGATGGTCGGATTGTGCTTTTCTATCTGGTTGGTACTCGAGGATATGACCCTGCGAGATGCGCTCCTGGACAGACAAGCTGCACAAAATACTTCAGGAGCGCTGTAGAAGTTGATGGGAGCGACGGAACAGACTTTCAAGTGCTGGACGGCAATCGCCTTGAAATACCTATTACCTCGCAGAGTAGTGCCAGTGATCCTGATCTGTTTTCTGATGGATCAAGATATGTTATGTATATCTCCCGGGGAAATAGCGTACAAGTCTACACCAGCGCCGAATTGAATGGTGCTTATGCCTTGCTGAGCGGGTTGCCCGAGGGCTATTTGAATCAAAATACGGGTGGCATACCCTCGGGATTTTACCATGCAGAAACAAGGAAGTATTGGACATATGTCCATATACCCCAGGGAAACATCCAGGTTATCAAACGGGCGCTACATTCTTCTCTATCAACACCATTGACAGCTACCGATTTTACCACAGTCCTTACCGGGGCTGATGTAGCTGGACTGGGACCCTCATGGTCCGTAGCCAGCCCCGGGTTTGCAGTCAATGAATCGTCCAGTCCTATTTCAGTCAAGAATATTTTAAATACCAATACCTTTAAACCTGGGGATACCTTAGTATGGGAAATATTGGTAGATGGTAGTGGTAAGGCCGATATATATCTAGCAATAGTTATTCCGTCAGGGGAGTTTTTCACCATGGAATCTAGTGGCAATTTCGGACCAGCCAATAAGGCATCACCCATTATTAGCAGTTGGCAAATAACTCCCGGGCAGTACCGAGTATTGGCCTATAGCCTTAGTGGGATAGAACCTCCCGGCACATACTCCTTATATGCCTTGTTAGTGACTGCTGGGAAGAATCCCTTAGAAAGCCATAACTGGCTAGCAGTAGACAGTGTCTCTTTCCATATACCATAAAAACCGTGTCCGGGACCATTCTAATTATACACAGCGTCCAAATTAAATACGCATAAGTCGTCATTCCGGCAAAAGCCGGAATCCAGAAAAGATGCTGGATTCCGGGTCAAGCCCGGAATGACAGGCAATGTTGGTATGCGCAAATAATTATGTCGCTCTGTATAGTTACGGACACGGATCACGGTCACGAGTCCAGATGGAGGTGTGGTTATGCAAGATTGTATATTCTGTAAAATAATATCAGGGGAAGTACCAGCTAAAAAAGTTAGAGAGGATCAGCTTATCGTAGTGATAGAAGATATTAACCCCAAGGCCCCTATCCATTATCT
>MHDQ01000035.1 GCA_001803565.1 Nitrospinae bacterium RIFCSPLOWO2_12_FULL_45_22
AATACATGACCCAGGAAGAGGTCAAGAAATTATTTGACCAGATCAGAGACAAAAGAGACTGGACTTTCTTTGTCTTAATCTATCATTATGGCTTGAGGGGAAGTAAGGCTTGCCGGATCCAAAGGACAAATTAATTCCAAAAAATAAGAGGGGAGCGATCAAAAATCTCCCCCCTCTGATAAATGTTTTTACAAAATGTAGGGGCGAACCTATGTGTTCGCCCGAAAAACAGGACAGACACGCAGGTCTGCCCCTACTTTTCTGCCTCTTCTGCTAAAGCGGCGGAATCGGTGTTCTTTCTCTGGATATTATCTCCTAATTGCACAAGGATTTTGTCTATGATCTGGTTAACAGACTTAGCGGCTTCACTTTCGGCGAAGGCATGGACAAAGGGTGTCCCATTATCAGATGCCCTGGCCAGACGGGCATCTAAGGGGATTTTACCCAGGAAGGGGACATCAATCTCTTCAGCCAGGATCTCTCCCCCCCCTTTCTGGAATATATATTCTATGCCGCCACATTCTTCACATACGTAACCACTCATATTCTCTATGATCCCCAGGATTCTGATACCGGCCTTTTTAGCCAGCATAGCCGCCTTATATGCTACCCCCTGGGAGACCTGAGAAGGTATGGTGACAATAACCACCCCAGCAGCATCAGGTAGGAATTGGAGGGTATTTGTAGTATCAGAGCTAGTCCCGGGTGGTAAGTCGATCAGCAAGAAATCTCGCTCCCCAAATACCGTATGGGATAAGAATTCCTCGGTTGCATTTCTCCTCATCTCGTGGAACCAGGTCAGTACCTCTTCCGATTTGATGAGATTGGCCATAGATAATATCTGGATCCCCATAGGTCCAGGGATCGGCAGTAACCCATCAGGGGATATCTGCATCTGTATGCCCATGGTTCCCAGCATCTTGGGGATGCAGGGGCCGTCGAAGTCCTGGTCCAATATAGTAACCTTAAAGTCCCGCATAGCCAGGCCCATCCCTAGATTGGCCGTAGTAATGCTCTTTCCTACACCACCTTTCCCGCCGGCCACAGGGATCTTATATTTTACCTGCGATAAAGCCGCCTTGGCCTGCTGCATCCTTCGGCGTTCGTAGATCTTAAACCTCTTGGGATCATCACAATCAAAGAATTTTTCACAAGATTCGCACCACCTGCCACAATTGAAATCTACATTTATCTCTAAGATATCTCTCTCTACCGCACTTTCTTTCTTTTCCCTCATAATAACTCCTCCATTTTTACTTCTTCTTCCATGAAGCCCGTTCTTTTCCCTCTTCCCATACCCTTTTCATATCCTGAGGATAACCCCACTCCTGCCATTTATTACATATCTTCTCTATGGTCCTTTCTGCGTACATATCCCAAAAAGTTCCCCTGACAGGAATATCTCTAGTTGGGGACCATTCTAAGGGCCAGGTACAATCGAAGACCACTTTGGTAGTCCTTCCCAGGAGCCTATCCTCATAGCTAAGGTGGGGTAGGAGAGGTGTTGCCGGCTGATTATCGTAATAAGTTATCCCTTTTTTAGGATGGCACTTGGTAGCAAAGGCATGCAGAACTTGCTTGATATCGAATACATCTATATCCTCATCGCAGACGAAGAGCTGCTGAAGATTCATACCGGTATTTTTGGTACCGAATAAAAGGGTAGCTATTCTATTAGCCACATTGCTATGGGGTTTTCCCACAGAGACTATGGCAGCATGAGAGACCATCTGGGGGGGTATGCTTATATCTACCACCGGGATACCATTAATCTCCATGGTGGTAAGCATATCCGACCTAGCCAGGACCGCAGCCATCATATCTGAATCATCTGTGGGGACACCCAGGCACGCAACACAATTGATGGGGTTATTTCTAAAGGTTATAGCAGTGACGCGATAGGCTACCCGGGGCATCCGTGGTGAAGTCCTATAGCCCGTATATTCTCCCACGGGTCCTTCATAGAGCCGGAGGACATCCGGATCTACCACCCCTTCAATGATAATCTCCGCATTAGCCGGGACGTATAATGGCTGTGAGACGCATTTAACCAGCTCAACGGGCTCCAGCCGCAGACCACCCGCCCAGTCTACCTCGCTCTTTCCCCGGCCATAAGGGGCAGCCGATACTATTGTGGTAAGGGGTTCAGTCCCTATGACAGCCGCCCAGGGCATGGGTTTCTTATTGGGAAGATACTTTCCATAAAACATAATACCTATATCTTCTTGCGGCAATAAAAGCCCCCCCAAAGTCGTCTCATTGTGGACCATAAGGTGGCACATGCCCCAATTAATCCAATCCGTATCGTAATCAGGAGTTGCTATGAACTGCCAGCTACCCAGGTAGCGGCCCCCATCACCCTCATGGATATAAGGGGCACAGAGCTCCAAAAGGTTGATATCATCACCAGTAATGACATTCTCCTGGCAGGGAGCCTTATCTACAATTAGGGACTTTATAGGGTGTTTAGACCTCCTATGATATAGGTTCAATATTTCCGAAGGATGGAGGTCGGGGTCCAGGCCTATGGCAATAGCTGCCCGCCGGTAATTAGAGAATAGAGCCCCGGCTAAGCTACAGCCCGGGTAGTCCTTTATATTTTCCATGATAGGTGCTGGTGATCCTAGCTGATTAGCTAGCCTAACAATAGCTGAGGCCCCCAGGTCCCAGTCTATCTCCTCTTTTATCCTGATTGCCTCGCCGGAATCTACTAATGATGAAATATATCCTCTTATATCTCTAAAGGCCATTCTCTATTCACCTCCTTTGGATTAGGTTAATACACCGGTCGTATGAGCAACCCACTGCAGATCTTTACTCATCTCCAGTATTTCTATGGACCAATTTCCCGGAAATAGTAGACCCCGCTGGGATCGTACCAATAATATATCCTTATATTTCTTAGGCTCCTGACTTATCTTGGCCTTTACCATCCGGAAACAATACTTCATGCGCCGATTTTCTGGCGCCAATAATCTAATAGAGAAAGTTACCTCCTTATCTTGTTCCCCCAATAGCTTGTCCCGGCTATCGTCAAGGATTATGGTGTCATAGACCTCTCTACCTTCCTTCTTTTTTATCTCATAGGGATCCTCGCCCCAGCTAAAACCCTTATGGACTGCTAAACGCCTGTTTGGTCTCTCGTGCATTATGACTCCCTCCCTTTCTTCCAGTAATTAACTTGACAATGAATTTTCTTTTTGGACGCCGATGAGCGCAGATTTAGCCGATTTTAGGATAAAAAGTAAGCAGACAACTGGTTACGGCTTACTGCTCCCTATTTTCACTTTAATTTTATCTGTGTGAATCTGCGGGGCTCCGCGTCCTATAAAATTTAACTTAGGGTATATTATTCCCAGGAAACCAGCTTTTTGCCGGTTTCCCAAACCTTCTTCATATCTTCTTTGTAACCCAGCCTCTGCCATTGATGGCATACCCCTTCTATAACCCGCTCCGAGTATATATCCCAGAAGGAAGACCTAACGGGGATATCCCTGGTGGGAGACCAATCCAGGGGCCAGGTGCAGTCATAGACATTCCTGGCCGACTTCCCCCAGATCCTCTCCTCCATACTCAGATAAGGGGTCAAGGGCATGCCGACCTGATTATCATAAAAGGTCGTTCCTCTCCGGGGATGCCATTTGGTAGCCAATACATGCAGGACTTGGTCTAGGTCATAAACATCAACATCCTCATCACATACAATGACATCACGGATAGCCATGCCGGTATTTTTTGTCCCGAAGAGCAGACTGGCTATAAGATTAGCCAGGTTGGATTGGGGCTTCTTAATGGATACCACCACAGTATGGCCCACCATTTCCGGGGGGACATGGAGCCCTAGCACCGGAATAGCATTGTCTTCCAGGACATTTAACATATCAGAGCGGCAGAGGATAGCGAAGGCCATATGGGAATCATCTACCGGTACTCCTAGAGGCGAGTGGGTATGGATCGGGTTATTCCTGTAGGTTATAGCTGTCACGTGGAAGGCGGTTCTGGGTGCCCGTGGAGATGTTCTATAACCGCTGTATTCACCCCAAGGTCCTTCATAAGCCCTATCCTCCAGCGTGGGGTTAACATACCCCTCGATGATAAACTCGGCATTAGCAGGGACATAAAGGGGTTGAGTGACACACTTTACTAGCTCTACTGGCTCAAGCCTCAATCCCCCGGCCCAATCTACCTCGCTGCGGCCTATACCATAAGGTGCCGCCGAGACAATAGTCGTTATCGGCTCTGTCCCTATAACAGTGGCCCAGGGCATCGGTTTTTTATTGGGCAGGTATTTAGTATAAAACTGGTACCCTATATCTTGCATGGGCATTACCAGTCCGCCCAATATCCTTTCATTTTGGATCATCTGGCGGTACATCCCCCAGTTTATCCAATCGGTATCGTAATCTGGTGTAGCAATGAATTGCCAGGTAGCAATATAGCGGCCAGCATCACCATCATGGGGCATGGGTGACACAATATCAAATAAGTTTACCTCGTCCCCGGTTATAACATTCTCCTGACAGGCGCCACGATTTACTATTATAGGCTTTATAGGATGCTTAATCCTTTGATGGTAAGCATCCAGGACCGTTGCCCGGTCGGAATCGGGGTCTAACCCAATAGCAATAGCTGCTTTACGGTAATTAGAAAAATATCCCCCCATCATCCTCTGGCCAGGATAGTCCTTAATATTCTCCATGAGGGGTGCCGGCGCATTGAGTTGACATGCCAGCCGGATAATGCCCCCGGCCTCCATATCCCAATCTACCTCGTCCTTTATCCTTATTAGTTCTCCATGTCTTTCTAAAGCATCTAAAAAATCCCTTAAATCTCTATAAGCCATCTTTACACCCCCTTCCTAATAACCAGCGCCATTGACTCCTATGCTTTCCAGTACCTTATCAGTAATGATTTTTGTGGCCTTTGCTGCTTCGGTTTCCGGAAAGGCTTTTACAAAAGGTATCCCTTCATCAGCAGTTTTACTCAAAGAACCATCCAAAGGAATTTTGCCTAAAAAAGGTGCTTCTAACTGCCTGGCAAGGCTCTCACCTCCTCCACTAGCCAGGATATCATTCTTATGGCCACAAAATCGGCAAATATGGCCACTCATATTTTCCACCACCCCCAGGATCCTGACATTAGCCTTCTTGCAAAGGAGAGCGGCCTTAAGGGCAATCCCTTGAGAAACTACTGAGGGGATAGTAACCACTAAAGCACCATCTATGTCGGGTATGAATTCCATCGTATTTACCGAGTCAGCACTAGTTCCTGGGGGCAGGTCAATGATGAGAAAATCTCGTTCCCCATAATCTACATGGGACAAGAATTCCTCCGTGGCACCCCGCCTTAGATCGGTATACCAGGTGATGACCTGGTCTTTCTCCACCACATTCCCCATAGAGATTATCTGTATCCCCAGTGGACCTTCCACCGGTATGACCCCCTTATTGCCGATCTTAAGCCTTTCCCCCACAGTGCCCAACATCTTCGGCACACAGGAACCATCAAAATCAGAATCTAATATACTTACCCTGTATCCCCTTAAGGCCAGGTCCATAGAGAAATTAACTGAAACGGTTGTTTTTCCCACCCCACCTTTGCCACCAACAATGGCGATCTTGTGCTTTATCCTTTTCATCTTTTCCTTAACCAGGCCCATACGGCCGGCATTATATATCTCCCATTTTCTGGGGCTGCGGCAATCGAAGAATCTCTCGCATTTGTCACACATGATGCCCCCAAATTCATTCACCGGGCAAGAGAAATCCACATTAAATCTTTCCACCGTTAGAGTAATTTTGTTAGATTCCTTCTCCATAGGTTATCTTTCCTCCTCTTCATCAATCAGCGCAGAAAGCACACCTCTTACACCCTGGCGTTTTCTGCCATCGGTAAGTGAATAGTTACCACAAAGAATAGCCACACCCTATTAATAAGGGAGTGTTATCATTGGTAATAGAGAACTTAGCACTTCATATGAAGGCTCTTTATGGACAAGGATTGCTTTATACCCCATAGCCGACGCCACTATCCATGATTGCGCCGTGGTGAGCCCCAAGCTAGCCTTTATATCCCCGGCCTTTATTGTTATCCTCTCATCTATACCCACTATCTCTACCGGTAGCACCTTCATATAGAGGTAAAAATCTCGTGCACTTTCTTCGTTTCCTTCCTTCAAGATAGAATGATAACCCTCCATGATACTCATAAAAGATGCTAAAACCCTGGCCCTGTTTATATAAGCCTCTCTCAAGATCTTTTCTACCTCATCAGCCCCTTTTTCATTCTCTATGAAGGTCATTAACGCCGTTGTATCCAAAAGATATAATCTTTCCCTATCTGAATTATCCCTTGCCTTTCCTTTCAATACCTCTCTCTCCTTCCCGCCCTTCAGATAAGGATTTAGAAAGACCGCGTCCCTTATACATACCCCGCACCATAGCGATAGGATCTTCCGGTACAGGAACTACTATCATTACCTTTCCGCCATCTATCCACTCCAGTTGGGATTTGGAGGTGATGTTAAATTTCTTGCGCATCTCTGTGGGTATAACGGTCTGGAATCTGGCTGATACCTTGGTTTTCACCGGACACCCCTTTGCTTTATCGGTTTTCCAATATTAATAGTTGTATACGTTATTTTGCTATTATACAAAGCAAAAATAAATATTGCAAGACAAATTAATTTTTTATTTTGTCTTGAAGGTAAATATACCATCCCAGTCTGTGGGGGGTGGGGATTGGATAAGCTGGTCACAACGGGATAAATAGAGTTGAGAGGGGTGGTCCTGGGGGTTTAATTGGAGGGCTTTTTGAAAGAGGGCGATAGCTTCAAGCCAGTTTTTTTGCCGGTAATAGGCCAGGGCCTTATGAAAGAGAGTTACCAATTCCTGGTCTTTATCAGGAGCGTCTAGCCGGTTTAGTACTTCATATATCCTTACTGGTTTATCTTTCCCTTTTACCCTTACCAGGTCTAACTCACGGCAGAGGATCTGGTCTTTAATATTTTCATAGGTAAATTCGCTAATGATAATATTAGTCCCGTATTCTTTATTTAAACCTTCCAGGCGGGAACCCAGATTGACATTATCTCCTAAGACGGTATAATCAAACCGGCTCTCTGAGCCCATGTTTCCTACTACCATCCAGCCGGTATTAATTCCTATCCCGGCTGCTAATTTAGGGGTACCGGGTGTTTGCTCTTCTTTCTGCATTTCATATAATTCCTGAGTCATATCTAAAGCGGCCAGACAGGCCCTTAAGGCATGGTCTTGCTGGGGTAACGGGGCGCCAAAGATAGCCATAATGGCATCACCCATATATTTATCTACCAGGCCTTCGTGGCGGAAGACAAGATTGGTCATCCGGGTCAGATATTGATTGAGAAAGTGCACCAGGGCTTCAGGCTCCATCTGTTCAGAGATAGTAGTAAAACCGCGGATATCAGAGAATAATACGGTAAGTTCTTTCTTTTCCCCACCTAAGCGCAGTTGCTCGGGGTTCTTCAACATCTCGCTTACCACCGAAGGGGCTACATAATACTGGAAGGCCCCCCGGATCTTCCTCTTCTCCCGCTCCTCAGTCATATAGTTAAAGGCTGTTATCCCCAGATAGACCAAAACTATATTTAAGCCAGGATAGACAATGCCCAACCACTGGTTGAACCGCTGGAAGAAATACCGGTCAATAAAGAAATAGGCCAGGAACACCAGGACAACAAATAAGAAGCCCCAGGTTGCCCTTATCCTCCCCAGTGTAAGGGAAAGTATCAAGCCGGTTAAGATAATGGCTATGATATTAAGGATCGCAGTCCAGTTAGGCCGGGTAAGGTAGTCCTGGTGGAGTAAATTATCAATGATATTGGCATGGATTTCTAAGCCCGGGAAGACACTGCTGAACGGCATGACTCGTAAATCATAAATACCCACCGCAGTAGCACCAATGAGGGCGATCTTATCTTTAAATAAGGTGGGCGAGAGCCGTCCTTTGAGTAGGTCAGAGAACGAATAATGCGGAAAGGTCTTGGCCTGGCCCCGATAATTAATCAGTAACCGGCCCTGTTCATTGGTAAGGAGGCGATGCTGGCCCAGGCGGATCTCCTCTACGCCAAAGTCTGCTACCTGGACCGATAAAGTTTCTTCTTCCAGATATTTTTTCACTATTTCTACGGTAAAAGGAGAATAGAGTTGGTCATGGTATTTAACTACCAGGGGAATGGAGCGGATAGAACCGTCCTGATCCGGAAAGATATTAAAAAAGCCAGAACCACTTACTGCAGCCGCTAATGAGGGTAGGGGACTCTCGACGGCAAAGGCCTTTACCAGTGGGAAGTCTTTGGCTCTACGGGATTTGAAGCGTGTAAGTGAATAGCCCGTAGGGAGGTCCTGGTCTTTTTGGGCTACGGTTTTCTGGCCGGTTAGCTCCTCGGGTGAGGTATAGAAGAAATAGCCCAGCACTACTTTTCCGGCCTTCTTTATGGCCTGGGCTAACAACTCATCGGGTGAGCGCTCCTTTTCCCAGGACTCTAACCACTGCTCTAATGACGGTTCCTTTAAGCCTAGATCCCGAACTTTCTCTTTAAAAGACTGTACTGTCCTTGAGTCGCTTTCTTGCTCGGGCTCGGAAAAAACTATATCTATGCCGATGACCTTTACGCCATATTGGCTCAGGAGGTCTAATCCCTGGGCTATCACCCGTCTGGACCATGGCCACCGGCCTAATTCATCAAGGCTCTTCTCATCTATGGTTACCAGAACTATCTCGCTGCCTGGCTTTTCTGTTCCACGGGCCAGGAACTGTAAATCCAGGGCCTTTAACTCGATGAATTCCAGGAAGGGTATCTTGAGTAAGTAGAGGCAAACTACACCCAGGGTAATTAAGACCCCTAGCTTAAAGGCATTTATCCGCCATAGCTTCATCTGGCAAAGCGACCGATTGCTAACAGGGCTGTGATCAACCTATTAATAG
>MHDQ01000036.1 GCA_001803565.1 Nitrospinae bacterium RIFCSPLOWO2_12_FULL_45_22
TTAAGTACCAAAATTTTCATCGTTTTTTATTTTAATGCGAGTTTAGAAATCCTCGCTCATGGAGAGTTGAATCCCTTGTTAATGCGGGAGGCATACTTTTTCTTTAGCCACCCCCCTATATCTTCTTTGATCCTCCAGTATTCACAGTTCCTACAGAAGGGGACTTCCTCGAGGCAGCCCGCGATATGGGCATGCCGGAGTCCTTCCATATTATGGCCATTCCAGTGTTGATAAAGGGTCCTGTCATTTATTGACCCAAATATCCCCGCTCCGTCGTAATCTATGCAGCATGGTGATAAGCTACCATCCCAATTTATAACGGCTGTGTACCAAAGAAGAGAGCATGGATACCTCTCACAGACTGGTATCCCATCAGGACTCAGGTCTTCTATAGCCCCCTTCCATGTATGAAAAGGTATTACCTCCACGAAATCCGCCACACTCTCCCATTTCTTAAAGAAGGCTTCCCTTTCGCCGCAATTTTCTCTGAGGTCAACCATCCTCACCCTGATTATGGGTTTTGACCTTCCCAGTTCCTTTCTAAGATTAAGAAGTCCCCTTACGTTTTCCTCTACTTCTTCTAGCGACCCGGAGCTCTTTAGCTGCCTGTAAGTAGTCTCTTTAGCGGCATCAAGACTAATAGATATATCGTCAATGCCTGATCTTATGAGCTCCCTGGCTCTTTTTGGTGAAAGAAGAACGCCATTTGTTATAACAGAAACCATTTTTGCCACTCGCTTTGCTTTAGCCATCCTGATCATCGACTCCAGTTCAGGGTGAAGCAAAGGCTCACCATCTTTTTGAAGGAATAGCCTGAATACAATACCGAATTCTTTTATATCATTGATTATCTTCTCGAAGGTCTCCATCTCCATATAGCCTATTTTTCTATTGCTGAACCTGCGCGGGCACATCACACATTTGAGATTGCAGGCGTTAGTTGGCTCCACGTTTATGATCAGTGGATAGTCAAGAGGAATGAGGTTTTTAATAAGCATTACCCTCAGGTTCATCCACCTTTTAATTCTCTCTGGATCTCTTATGAACTTTAACATTTTATCTACCTAAATAGACGATCCCGGCAAATTAATCGTATTCATCGCATTCTTTTTGCTCGAGTTTAGATGGCCGATAAGGCCACCTTCGCAGGGTCACTCATCTTTTGCCTCTGCGGAATAAGTAGTTTTCCAATACCACACGCCCTAAACGCTCCGTTATCCTCGTTGAACGCAGTGCTGAATATGCCCATATCAAAATTGGGTAAATTGATAAAGCAACTGGTTGAGCTTTTAATACTTTGTCAGCAATATTTTCTAAAAACTCCCTCCTATGCGGTCCTAAGGAGTATATCCTCCTATAAAGGGCAACAAGAAGAGGGAAGTACTTATGAATAAACAAAATCTGCCACCTATTTATCCGCCCCACCTTGAGAACTGTATCATGGCCATAGCTTGGAATTTCTTTTCTGGTTATCAATCCACGTTCAAGACTGAAGCGGTGGAGCTGTGTGCCGGGATAAGGGTAAAATATGGTGCTAACGACCTTATCCACAAGCAATCTTGCGTTGATCTTGACAGTCTCAAGCATATCACTCATGCTCTCATTAGGCAGGCCAACCATATTGAAAGAGAATGATTTAATACCAGCTCTTTTGCAGGCTTCAAACGCCCCGGAGAGCTTTTCATTTGTGACGGCTCTCCTGAGAAGTTTTATCCTGAGCTCTTGATTCCCCGTCTCTATTCCCATTTGTACCTGTTCACATCCCGCCTCATGAAGCAGGGCCATAACTTCATCATTAGCCATTGTGGGGGAGAGATTACAAATAAAAGGGATAGATATCTCATTTTTGTAGACTTTCGTGAATTCTCTAAACCAATTCATCCTCAAAGGAAGTATGTCATCCTCAAAATAAACCTTTTTGACAAATGGATGATCTTTGAGTTCCCTTTTTATCTCTTCTATCAAGTAGTCAACTTTTTTAAAGCGGACATATTCATCGACATTACATTGGTAAACTTTGCGAAGGGCTTGATTGCAACAGTAGTTGCAATTATAAGGACAACCTTTTGAGGCGAGAAAGGCACCCCTTCCCTGCCTTGCATATTCGAGGTTGCTGTAATCAAAGAGCGCTTTATCTGGAAAGGGAAGATTGCTCAAATCAACAAGGGGTCGAACCGGATTTCTAAAAACACTATTATTCTGAATAGCCCATATGTTTTGTATGTGCCGCGGATCCGCCTCAGCCTCAAGCGCATTGCATAATTCGGCCATCGGCTCTTCCCCTTCACCAATACAGAGATAATCAAATACACCCATGGTAGCGACATTTTCCGCGTCCAAAGTTACATGTGTTCCACCCAGAACCATTTTTGTGGCGGATAAAATTTCTCTTGCCCATCTGGCGAGGTTGAGGGCCAGAGGAAATTGGTTTGTAGTAGCGGTAAACCCAAGAATGTCAGGGCTCTTTTCCTCCAGCATGCCAAAAAACTCCTGCTTAGTTATTTTACCTTTCACATGGATAAGGGCTGTGTGGTGGCCTGAAGCCTTAAGCACTGCCGATATGGATGCCAGCCCATGATGATATGAACCGGGCCATCCGCGCCCTCTCCCAATCACATCAGGATATACGATGACCACCCTCATCTTTCCCGCGCCTTTCTGGATCCAAAAGAGAAAGTTCTGCTAATATGTTTTTTTAAATTAGAAGATATGAATTTGGCATGCCTCTGTATCGAGGGCAATGATTCACAATCGGTCCAGCAGTGACAATTTCCTTTAGCTATGGACTTCCTAATTTCAGCAGCCTTAGGCGAATTCCATACACTATCAAAGCCATTATCAAGAGCGGAACCGATGCGCCTGTCCAAGCTTAAACACGGGTATACCATCCCGTATGGGTCCATGAAAAAGGAATGGGTACCAGAATAACAGTTCAGGGTCCTTCTTGGCAGAAACATGTAGTCAGCCATTTTCTCAAAAAAGAAAATGTCTGAGTTTACAATTTTACCCAGCAAGCCCCGTCGCTTCTGGATCTCTCCGATCACCTTAAATACCCGGCGTTCAGCTTCCGAAAGTTCCTCCACTTTCCATCCATTCCTGGGTCCATGAATGCCGTAATAAAAACTATCATTCATTTCAGCAAACCGCATCGTCATTGAAAATCCACGGGACTGAGCATAATAATAGACTTCCAAAAGCTCACGATAGTTCCAAGGAACCAGGGTAAAAGAGATGATCAACCTTACTGAGGGAGATAGTTCCCTTACCTGATTAAGTGTTTCTTCAGCCGCCTCAAAGGCACCCGCCCTTCCCCTTACCTTATCATGAGTTTCCCTTAGCCCGTCCAAAGAAACAAGGAAGTTTAGTCGCGAGGGGTCTATCGCGGAAAATATTTTTGCCATGTTCTCTTTTATCAAAGCCGGATTTTGCCCATTAGTGGTAATGTCAAAAATGGAGTATGGATAATGCCTGGAAAAGAAAAGAAAAATTTCGGCGAAGTCCTTCCTCAGAAAAGGTTCTCCTCCAATGAACGATATTTTCTCCACCTTGCGCAAAGCCATAGAGTTTAAAAATATTTTTTCAATCTGCTCGAGATTCATCTCCCCTTTTTGCAATGCTGAATTTTCCCTGTACTTTTTCCATATATGACACATAGTACATTCGCAATTACACATATAAGTAACAGCAAAAGTTAGCTTTTTTATTTTCTTTGGCGATGGGGCCGTCAAAATACCTGAAGCGAGGCGAAACCCTTTCAATATCGTTGAAGCATTTCCCCTCATATGTCACTCCTTTCCCTTTCCGCCCATAACTGTCTATAGACCTGCCCAATCCGCTCTGCCATAACCTCCATCCTGTATTCTTCCTCAACCGTTTTACGCGCCATCTCCCCCATCGATGCCGATAATTCAGCATCTGATAGCAACTTTTCCAATGCGTCAGCAAGTGCCTTATAATCCGCAGGGGGTACAAGATAGCCGTTTACTCCATCTTTAATTACCTCCGGGATACCATCCACAGCCGAGGCCACCACTGGTTTCCCAAGGGCCATCCCCTGAAGCATTGCCAGCGGGATACCCTCCTTTAATGATGGAAAAGCAACAACTGTTGCAAGAGATAATATGGCCTGAGCATCCCTTCTGTACCCGGTGAATATAATGTTTTCCGCGATTCCTCCCATCCTTCGAGCTGCATATTCCAGATTCTCCTGTAGTCTACCATCACCTATGATTACGAATTTCACATTTTCAAATCTGGCCAGCACCTCTTTTGCTGCCCGCAGGAGATATATATGGCCCTTTTCTGGATCAAGCCTGGCGAGGTTCGCCACAATCCGAACCCCATCCGCCAATCTCAATTCTTTTTTCACACGATCCACTTCTTCAACTCCAACGATGCATCGCTCAAAAGAAACACAATTCCGTATCGTGACCAGCTTTTCTCTCCTTACCCTTGCTGCGGATACTGTCCTTGCTACTGAGTCAGAGCAGGCAATTACCCTGTCAAAATAACGGGCTGATAAAAGGGTAATCAAGTTATATGCTCTTGTCCGATAATAGCTTTCCACAAAGCCCGGGATATGACAGATAACCGGAAGCCGAGCTAGCCTCGCCACAGTAAGCCCCACAATGTCTGCCCTGTAGCCCATAGTGTGTATAAGATCTATCCTATTTTTGCGAATAAAGCTGAGAACTCTGGGGATCATCCAAAAATTGAACCTTCCCCACGCATCTATCCTTTTCACATCGAGTCCCCTCTTTTCGGCTTCTTCCAAAAGAGGTAATGGATAGCCGGGATTTTTCCAGAGGCAAAGGAGAATGCAATTGATGTCTTTATCATTCCGAAGTTGGGTAGCCAGATCCAGAATAAGGTATTCGGGTCCAGCCAATACATGGCTTGAGCGGAGAATGACTACATTTTTTTTGGTTTCCATAAAAAGACCTCACCCGCGGGCTCAACCTTAATTGGATAGCTGAAGGACTTATAAGACCGCTTTATTATCCTTAGCCAGAGCCAACGGAAAATCGGATATAGACCTGCCATAACCCTTGCAAGACTATTTAGAGACAAAATCTTATCTATCAAATGAACGAGGTATGTGCCCGTAACCCCCTTAAATTTATGTGCCGCTCCATAAAGGCGCATAAAAATCCTGAAATACCCTCTAAACATTATGATCTGTTCTCTGCTCAGGTCGGGGAGTGACAGGACGGAGTCAGTGAAATAATCGATACTATCCCTCTCTGTCAGATAGTTTCTTTCCACGCAAATATCATAAAGAACTGTACCCTTGTAAGGGTAAAAAATAAAAATTTTTGTTGAATCCGGTTTCACTCTAGAGTTTAGTTTTATAGTATCTAAAACGGCTCCGGCGGATTCGAGGGGAATTCCTATCATGTTATTGGCATGAACCTTAATTCCAGATGCCCTGCATAACACAAAAGCCTTAACTATGGTCTCCTCGCTCAGGCCACGGTTAAGCACCCTGTTCCTGATGACCTCATTGCCGCTTTCTATGCCCATCTGAATCATGTCACAGCCGCTTTCGGCTAACATCTTAACCGTCTTCTCGTTTAGAAGATTAGGGCGCATGTTACAACTATATGGCTTTCTGACAGCAATATTATAAATTGATGAAAACTCAGAAAACCACTTCATATCGAGAAAGAGATTGTCATCATCAAAATGAAATGAATTTATAAAACTAAAGTCAGCCAATATATTAATCAATTCATCTATGAGATGCTTAACAGAACGAAAGCGGGTATAATTTCGCACTCCTCCGACTTTCTTAAGGACATGGTTACAGCAGTAGTGACACTGGTAAGGACATCCCCTTGAGGCCATTACAGTCGCCCTGCCAAGCCTCTCCCACATTAAATTTCGATAATTAGGAAATATCTTACGATCAGCAGGTGGCAATTTGTTCACATCAATATATGGGGATAGCGGATTCTTAATAATTTCCCCCCTCGACTTGAGCCATAGATTACTTATTCTTGAATAATCCTCACCCCTATCAAGTTTAGAACAAAGGCTCCTTAGAGCTTCATCGCCTTCGCCAACGCAAATAATATCTATGTCCTTATTGCTTATCACATCATGGGGGTTAAGGGTTACATGTGGACCACCACAAATTGTCAAGATACCGAAGTTATGGCGTCTTAGCCATGAGATCATCTTTTTTACCAATGGGAAAGAATTGCTAGTGCATGTAAAAGCCATAAGATCAGGGTTTTCCGTCCAGACTTGTTGGCAAAACTCCTCCTCAACCATATCTCTCGTTATATGAATAAGAGTAGCCTGGTGATTTTCTTTTCTAATAAGAGCAGATAATAATCCAACAGCCTGTGAATAATGGCCTTCATAAAAAGCTATACCTGGTATTATATCTGGATAGATTAGTACTACTTTCATTTATTGTTTTCAAAAAGGCGGGTTATATCGCTTTTACCCATAAGTTCCCCCGTCTCCGCGTATAATCTCAATTTCTTTGTAGCGGCTGAAAGGCCAATAAGGAGCCAGAAATATTTTAGGAACTCCAAGCTACCTCCAGCATGAGCCATAATTAGGCTCCAAAGCGCTACCTCCAGCCCAAGAATCATGGTTGCAGCCGAGCTATCCCCCATTTGAGAGTACCACTTGCTAACCCGTGATAGATTCCTCAGCGCAAAGACTAACAGGAGAAGGAAAAATGAAAGCCCAACTGCCCCCATCTCAGTTACAAAGGTAAGGTACGTATTCTCAGGACTGGGGCAAGGGTGAAACCCCCATTCTGTCACATGATCTGGGCGTAGGTATTGCATGTAGGTGAATTGATAATTACCCACACCAAAACCAAATACAGGATGATCCTGAAACATCTTAACGCTGGCATCAACGAGGTCCATTCTCCAGCGATATGCCACGTCCTCAGAGAAATGAAATATTGTCCTAAAGCGGTTCATAAATGGGGAGTCCCACCATATCTCCAGCACAAATGGAGAGATTACCAATGCGAGGAAAATAGCCCCAAAGGCCATAGAGATTGATCGGAGGTTGAGCTTATCTCTTAGCTTCACCATGACATATGGAATAGTGGCCAATATTGCAATTATGGATACACGAGCGAATGTATATGCCCAGCCTAAGGGAATGATGAAAAAAGTAGTTAAAATCAAAACCGACCGCCTGACGGGCGACTTCTCCGCCAATAACAGAAAAAAGCTAATGAAAAAAGCAACCTGTAGTATCAGCCCGCTTTCAACCGGATGTGCCGTTGTTCCCTGAGACCTTGGCACACCTCCAATCACATCAAGTAAGAAGTCTCCCCCTCTAAGATCACCCCTTTCTACACCCGGGATTGAGAATTGAAACTGTGACTGAAGTACGTTTATAATTGCCAGTAGCGAACCCGTAATAACAATCACCCACATAATTTGCTTTATCTGGCGGATATTCCACACTAAGCTAAAAGTGAGCAAATAGAAAATTGCAGCAAACCAATATCGCCGCAGCTCTGTCAAGGCATGGCCCAAATACCTCTGGTCATCCGTATATGAACTACCGTAAAGCACAGAGATGGAGGCGAGAAAAACGATTCCCGCCACCAGGATATGAAGTGGGTCAAAATACATCTTTAACCCTTTCACTAAAAAATAAAAAAAAGCCACGATGAGAGCTACAAACCCCAGCGCGAGGGCTGGAGATATGAACCCAACAAGCTCAAATGCTGAAAATGGGATAGAACCTATAAAAATCAGGAGCGCCAGATAAGGTCTTGGAAGCACGAGCGCCGTATAAGCACTTGCCAGAAATGCTGCAACCCCAAACTTATCTAGAATAGAAAATGAGCAGCCAACCAGAATGCCGATTATTGACCCGGGAACAACTTTTCTCAACATCGCATACCAAACCATTCTTTTCTTAATAGTCAGTGTTTCCAATGCAATCAGATTCATGAGATTTTTATCCCCTGCAACACCTGAGCATTCTTTAAAAATACAAAGCTATAAACGGAAAGACATATCAGGGCTCCTTCTACTATCCTCGAAGTCAGGGTGACCCATGCCGCACCAATCTCTCCATATATGGGCACAAACAAGAAATTTCCACAAAGGTTTAAGACGAGCACAGAACCAAAGATGGCAGCCAGGATCTTTGGCCTGTCAATGGACATGAAAAGTAAATAGAGGGGATGGGTGAATATCCGTATGGCAAAACCAAAAAAAAGTATGCGGAAGATCCTAACAGACTGATTATAGCTGTCCGAGAAAAAAGTGATCATTAAGGGCTCTGCGAAAAAAAACATCGGGATGATAATGACTGACAACATGGAAGATATAATGAGAGATCGTCTGATGTATCCTTTATATTCGTCAAAACACGAGAGCCTGCTTGCAGCAGGGAGTTGGACAACAACCAGCGCACTGGTCAGGTATTCAACCAGCACAAGAGCTGTGAAAGCTGCCGAATAAAGCCCAACAGAATCGGGCTCCCTAAAATAATTGAGTATCAATATATCTTGCTTATAATAGAGAATGCATATGACCTCAGCTAGGAATATCCATTTACAAAACCCAACCAGGTTCCACCCTATCTTTTTATCACTCGGTCGGCCTCCCAGCACACCTCTCGGTAGAGATACAAAACCCAGAACCATATTAAGATAGATAACCGCCGTCACAGCCAGGATAGCATTCGCAAGCGTAAGTTTTCCCACTAAAAGGAGTCCAAAAATACATATAGCTCTGAGTAGATTGAATACCGCCTCAAGGACCGAATACTTTAAAAACTCTTCTCTGGCCTGAAAAATCGTTAGCGAGAAATACCACAGGGACATACCAAAGGCCCCAAGAAAGGCCATCTTCAAAGGGAAAACAAGGTCTGGATTATGAAAGAGAAAAATCGCTATGGAATTCGATAAAAGATAGCCCGTAACAACTCCTCCAATACCCGCAACTATTCTTAAATTAAAAGCTACCCTTATGCTGGCCCTGGCAAGGTCAGGATTATTGCCGGAGTAATAACCATAAAATTTTACCAGACCTGTATCCAGGTTCTTCCCTAAAAAAAACACCGCTATTACCAACACCGCCATGAAGACTGAGAATAGTCCGTAATCGTGGGGGCCAAGCACACGCGCGGCAATTATGGTAGCAATAAACCCCATACCTGTAGCCAGGACTTTGCCAGTGAATACTGCCGCCAATCCTTTAAATATCGGCCTTGAACCTGGCTCTAGAGTGAGCGCGAGTTTTATTTTCTCCAGCACCATTGTTTAAACCTCATTCAATATATCCAAGAGAGCGGAGCTTCTCGCTTGTTGCTCGATCAAAGGTTGCAGATCTAGCTTTTGTACTCCGAGATGAAACCGAGCTCACCCATCTTGCAAGACTCACACGGAGCTCTGAAAGTTTCAATGGCTCCTTATTAATGATGTTTTCACTTTCCCGAGGGTCTTGATTTAAATCATAAAGCTCATCACGGCCATCGGACGACCATATATATTTCACCCCATCCTTTACAAATGCTTTTATTTCCCTGTCATGGGGCATGCGATTAAATTCAGGAAACCTGGAACGGAAGGCTCTTAATGTAAGCAGTGGTCTTGAATATTCCGCCACAACAGCCCTTGTTACATTATTATTAGTGTTTAAGATATTTTTGCCGGGAAGTCCCTTCAAATGATTACCAGTTTCATGGTCTTGGAGGATAGAAAATATGGTGGGCAAAATATCAACAGTCTGCACAGGACTTGAGACCGTTCTCCCTCGGGAAATAAGCTTTGGATACCTTATCACAAGGGGCACCTTGATTAATGAATCATAAAGGCACAACTGATGGTCCATGAGATTGTGGTCGCCTATATTTTCGCCATGGTCTGAAGTTATTATCAGGAGGGTCTCATCCAGTATTCTCATCTCCCGCATTAGTGAGAATATTTCTCCCATTCTTGAATCAAGGTAGGCTATCTCACCGTCATAGAGAGACTTTAATATATCAAAATCCTCCTCCGTCATTTCGACCTTCCTCGCCATGTATGCAATGGGGTCCTGATTAACCCCTTCCGCCTTTTCCCGGCTTACTTCCAAAAATAGCTCGTTATACGGCGGCGGCGGATAATAGCCCAGATGAGGCTCGATATAATTCACAAAAATGAAAAATGGCTTTGATCTGTCCCATCGACCGAGCCACTTTTTTATTTTCAGATTTGCCTGGGCAGCACCCTTGTCCATCTCGCCTGTGTTAACAAGCCTTAGAAGCTTTTCCCCCAGCCGTATGATGCTGGGCATATCTTTTGGCAGCCATATCTCATAAAACTCCTCAAAACCCTGGTCAAGTCCCGAAGCCTTCCCAACCCATGGGTTGCAGGAAAACCCAACTGTCTGATAACCTATATTCCTGAGAACATCCGCCAGGGTGGTTGCTTGGGGCGAAAGCTTAAAATTCCTATGGTTCAGGCCATGCTGTGAGGGATAAAGCCCGGTAAACATGGATGCATGTGAAGGCAAAGTCCATGGGGATGGAGATATGGCATTAGTAAAAATCACCCCTTCCCTTGCCATGGCATCGAGGTTCGGCGAGGTATTCCTGTAGTATCCATAACACGATAGGTGATCCGCTCTAACAGTGTCCATAACGATTAACATTATATTGGGGAGGATTGGTCCAGCTTTCCCACCACCATACCTACTCCCTCCAATCGAAAGGCTTGAGGTTATCAACCATATAATGTTAACGACGACAAGTATCGCTGAGTTAAAAAAGAAGGCCCGACGGTAGAACAACATAAATGATAGCCGGGCCTCGAACACAGAGTGCATTATCCATCTAATAATGCAGTATAGCGTGTAGGTAACAAAGAGAAGGACTAATGTGGATAACCAAAGTATCCCGGAGGTCATAGTAATGCCGGATGGCAACCAATCAAGGGCCATCTTGACCTCAATGACACCGAAAAAAAATATGGTGAAAAGAAGAACAAAGTACATGATATCAAGGTTTGTCCGTGCCGGACGATATCCTCTCGTTGAATAAAGAAGGCCAAGGAAAAAACCCAGTATCAAGCCACCCATAATTCCGGAATATCCGTCGGCCATTACGGAAACCCAAATGGTGGATAGATCTACA
>MHDQ01000037.1 GCA_001803565.1 Nitrospinae bacterium RIFCSPLOWO2_12_FULL_45_22
TCTAATACTGCCCCAATAGCTACTGATTTCAAGACCTTTGGGGAAACCCGCGAGAGACTTAAGAGGTCTTCGGTAATATTAGTGATCCTATCCACTTCTTTAATTACTAAGGGCAAAAATACCTCCCTAAAACCTTGGTCCTGGTACTTATCCGGCAACACCTGGCAAAAGGTCTTTATGGAAACCAGAGGATTCCTTATCTCATGGGCTACCCTGGCCGCCATAGATCCCACGGTGGCTAATTTTTCCCGCTGCCTAACCTCTTCTTCTAAGCGACTGATTTCTGTAATATCAGAAAAAACCAATAAACCGCCTGAAATCTCTCCTTCTCTATCTTTAATGCAGGAGGAAGATATACTCAGTATCTTCTTCTCTTTCATAGCGGTTAAATTAAAGGGGAGAGTCTTATTATAATATCTCTGCCCGCGCAAAGTTTGTCGAAACATATTAGCTATTTTGTCGCCCAGACGATCAATCTTTTGGCCCAAAATAGCCTGGGGCTCCAGGTCCAGGATTTCTCCCGCCCTGGAGTTAAAAGTGACCACAATGCCCTCGGGATTGGCAGCAATCACCCCACTATCCATCTGCTGTAAGATCATCTCGTAATTATTCCGCATAACCAACACTTCATTATATAGCTTGGCATTCTCCAGGGCAAGTCCCGCTTCATTCCTTATGGCCTCCAACAAGTTAATATCATCATCGGAATAGATACCACCCTTCAACTTACTACCCAGGCTAATGATCCCTTTCAGCTCACCCCGGTATATCAAGGGAATTAACAATTTACTGGAAAGTCTATGGAAATCCTGGGCCATGGCATGGCTCTCCTTTTCCGGCAAAAACCTGGATAATTCGTCCAAGACAAGAATCTCTTGCCTCTCTCTTAATCGTTTGCAGGCAGGGCTGTCTATCGGAATATTTTTCCCTCCCGAAAATAATTCTTTCACCCTCAGCCTTTCCCCCTCCCCTGGAAGGAGGGGAGAAGGGGTAATTTTCATTGCCCTTTGTGGCCCCTGGCTCATGAATGTTTCCTGTGAAGAGTCTTTTTCCGGGGGGTAAGTCGTTACGGACCGGTATTCTTCCTGTTTATCGTCTAAAAGTAGAAGGGAGACCTTATCAATCCTCATTATCTGCCCTATTCTTTCTACAATAAAATTTTCCAGCCGGGGTAGATCTAAGATAGTAGTAAGTTGGTGGCTGAAATCCTTCAGGGCTATTTGATAGCCGAAGATATCTTTAAAGAATATTCTCTTAACCCAAGTATCTAAATTTTGCTGAAAGACCCCTATTAGGATAGTTAAGATTATAGCCGAGAAAAGAATGGAAAGAGGCTTAGGGAGGTGAAGAATATTGTAAAGGAAATAATCCAGGGCCAACAATAAGCTGAAAATTCCCAGGACTGCTACTATGAGCGATAAAGTCCGGCTGACAACCACCTCTATCTCTAATAACCTATGCCTAATAATGGCATAGGTTATTAGAGAGGCGATAAATATACTTGATAAATTACCAAGATAAAAATATTTACCACTATGAGTTATGAAAGGCAAATACCCGGCAAGGAATCCACCAATTGGAAAAATAATTCCAAAGGCAAAAACCAAATATTTGATCTGTAATTGTTCTAATCCTCTTTTTACCTTTTTGTACCTTTGGACCAGTTTAATGATGCCAAAACCCTGGATAACTGATATGTAAAAAACATAGATCTTATAACCGGGGGCAAGGACGGTGTCGTTGCCCCATGGTCTTAAAACAATGTCTTTCATGACCAAAGGGGTAAAACCAAGGGCTGAAAAAACTAATCCAATGAGAAAAACAGGTAATGTCTTGATAAGAATAGGTTTAGATCTATCTTCTTGGCAAAATATGATAATAAAAGCAATACTGACGGCTCCAGAAAAACCACCCAAGAAAAAGGCCATCCTGCCCGCTAAGATAAGCAACTCCCTACTTGAAAGAACCTCAAAGAGAAAGGCAGATAAGCTCCACAAAGAAAGCGAAAAGGCGTAAGCGGCGAAAGAGCGATTAATATTGCTTTGTGGTCTCTTAGCTAAGACGTAAAACCCCAGAATAATATTAATAATAGCCGATAATATTAAAGAAGACTCTTTGAAGTATAACAAAGAGATGCCCCCTTCTTATTATTTATAAACAAGGCTAAAGCCCGATGGCGGTTTCTTCTTCAAAGTCCCTAAGTTATATGTTGATCTTATCAGGGCTAAAGACCTGAGTTACAGTAGCGTCTATGGCGCGTAACTCAACCCTTTAGGGTTGATTATTGCCATTGGGCTTTAGCCTTGACCTTTAAAGTCATAAACTAAAGAACCACTATAAGGATATGCTCTACAGTCCTCCAACTGCCCTCTTCTTACAGGATTTCCCAGGATATAAAGGGCTATTGACATTTTATCCTCTTCCTTTCTAAGAACATGATCGTAATAGCTCAAATGCTAAATGGGTCCTTGATACTTTTGTTTGAACCAGTAACCACTCTTTTGCTTAAAAAGGTTTACAAACCTCGCAAGATCAGATTTAGTATTTCTACCACTGAGTAAAAGGTGGAGATGATCTGGCATAAAACAATATGCCTCAATGTCAAACCCTTCTTTTTCTGAGACTTCCTTTGTGAAGTCTAAAAGGATGTTTACAATCTCAGGGTTCGTAAAGAGGGGTCTTCTGTCTTTAGTTAAAAGGGTGAGGAAATAGGTATAGGTGCCACGATAATTAAAGGAACTAAGTCGAGGTCTTTTAGGCAACGGCATGTTTTTGTCTAATCCCATTGTGTGTCCCTTGGTGCAGGTCAAGGCTTTAGCCTTGATGAAAGAGATCAACCCTGAAGGGTTGAGTTACGTTTTACTCAGGACTGAACGCTTATACTTTTTGTATCACGGCGCAGGCCTCAGAGCCTCCCATGCCCCCGGATAATACTAAAACCCTATCCACCCTATTGATCCGATAATGGTTGGGGACATAATCCAGATCGCATTGAGGGTCTGGATACTCGTAATTTATCGTAGGAGGGATGATCCCTTCTCTTAAGCTCAAGAGGGAGGCGATTACCTGGCTTGGTCCGGAGGCTAGCCCGGGATTACCGATCATAGATTTTATGGCACTCACCGGGATATTATAGGCCTGGGGACCAAAGGCTTGCTTGATGCCTAAGGTTTCATTCAGATCTAATAGGGGATGGGAAGGGGCATGGGTGCTGATGTAGTCAATCTCTGGAGGTAAGACCCGGGCCCTTTCCAGGGTCTGCCGGATAGTATCGGCCCAACCCTCTCCCTGCCTGATCCCAGTGCGGTTTGCCTTTTCAATGGCCAAGACCTCTCCATAGATCGGGGCCTTCCGCAGCCGGGCATCATCCAGCCTTTCCAAAACTACAAAGGCCGCCCCCTCTGAGTATACTACCCCGTCCCTTTTTCTATCAAAGGGCCGGCTGGCCTTCTCTGGATGGGTATTCTGTTTGGTCAAGATGCCGGCCGCACAAAAAAGACTAAAGGCATAGGGTGTAATGGTTGAACTGATGCCCCCGGATAAAGCGAGGTCTAGTTTCCTATCTCTGATCAGGCGGAATGCCTCGCCAATGGCCATCAGTCCGCCAGCACAGTCATTGGCCAAAGTTGAAGATAGGGCCTCAATCTTAAACAATTGGGCAATGGTGCTGGCAGGGGTATGGACCCTTATCATAGAAAGGGTGTGCGGGTCAATAAACTTAGGAGAACCCTTCTCTTTAAAATGGCAAAACTGTTCCTCAAACTTATCCAAAACTTGGGTTGTAAACCCTAAACTTAATCCCAATCTGCGACCATCATCCCGCCAATTAGTTAGTCCCGCGTCCTCTAAGGCCATCTTTGCCGCGGCCACACCAAATTGAGTAGCCCGGCCCATCCTTCGGGCCTCTTTCTCTTCCATATAGATTAATGGGTTAAACCCCTTTACCTCTCCAGCGATCTGGCAGGAATATTCCCTGGGATCAAAGGCCGTGATCCGCGCAATCCCCGACCGGCCTTCTTTTAATGCCTGCCAGAATGCCTCTTTACCGATACCCACCGGCGAGACTATCCCTACCCCGGTTATTACTACCCGCTGCTCCATATAATATTCCCTTTCTTATTAAAATACCCTCACCCTTACCCTCTCCTCTTGGGGGAGAGGGTAAATAACCCCAATTTAAGTTGCTCTATTACCACCGGCTACTGGTGGGAAAAATGAAATGATATCGCCATCACAAAGTTTAGTATTCAGATCATCTAATTGATGCAGGTCTCTACCACCTAACAATACTCGGTAATAAGATCGGACTTTACCGCTATTTTTATCTATCACCGCATCTTTAAAGGATGGGCTTAATCTTTTTGTCAATTCTTCAATAGCATCTAACACAGTAGAATCCGGGGTAAGCTCAATAGTCAACTCTTTTTCTTTTAAGATCTCTTTGAGTTGAAAAAATGGTCTAACCTTTATCCTTATCATTTGTTAATACTCAGCCTTTTTATTTGCGTGTTTTTTGCGCCTTTTTGTGGCTATAAATTATCCAGTTCAGCGGCTATATCGTTAAGACCTAATTCTTCCAGCGTTTTTCTGGTAGGTATACCAGTCTTTTTGTCCCATCCTCGCAGTTGATAATACTCGTCCAGCATTTGGTTAAATTTGTCTGGGTCTAGCCTCTCGCCTTTGAATGGGCCACTGGCCACAGCTTCCTGTCCCTGTTTTCCCATAACCGCATCATCTTTTCGCCTGATCCCTTCCCTCACTAAGAATGCCCGTTCTACATTATATATTCTTTCTGCTACCTCCAAGAGGGTCTCTTTGCTCATTGCTACACCGGTAGCAGTCTCCAACAATCTCCCCATTTCTTCTATCCCTATCCCCTGTCCAATAATCTCGGTATTGAATTTACATATCTCTAAGGCATCGGCCAAAGTACACAAGTTTTGATAATGTAAGACCATGCGGGCCTTGTTATAGGAGGTCGGTAGCGCAGCCTCGGCGGTACCGAATTTCTTCTGTGCCTCCTCTGGTGGTATGCCTAAGAGTTCGCCCCCCGGTATCCCCCTCAGATGGTCTGCCCCTCTGGTAGCGGTAGCTTGATTCAAGGCATAACCCTTAAAGGCCCTGATATCAGCATGACCCCACTCCAGCCCTTTCGAGTGAGTGATATAGTTTTCTGCCCCTCGGCCAATCTTAGCGGCGGCCCGTACTGCCCCTTCTCCTAATAATCCGCCAAACCCTTCCCTTTTTACCATTTTATAGAATATTTTTATAGCTGCTTCGTAATTACCCCATTCCAGCGGTATCCCATCCAGGTCGTCTAAAGTAATGATCCCCCTCTGATACCACTCCATAGCAAAGCCCAGGATAGTAGAGAAGCCCAGTACATCTACGCCATATTGATTGCATAAATTAGCCATCTTAAATATGGCCGGGGCATAGGAAATACCACAATGGGTGCCAAAGGGACCAATGGCACCAAATTCTATCCCACCACCCTTCTCGCCAGCATAAGGCCCTTCTTTTATCTCGAAAAAATGACCACAATGGATAATACAACCCACGCAGCTTTTGGATTTAACAAAGAAGGGCATCAGGGCCTCATGATCAATCTTGTCTATTTCTTCAAACCCGCCCGATTGTTGCAGGTTTCTGACCGAGCAATAGCCCCTTTCATTAAGGAGGGTAGTTAAGCCCGGGGTGCCATATACAGAGAGCCTGGGATAGATAGGACTATTCCGTATTTTTTCACATAATTCTTCTATGAGTAAGAAGAACTCTTTGGGTTTTTCTACCTTTACTCCTTTTGTTCCTCGGACGGCTATGGCCTTAAGCTTCTTGGCGCCCATAACCGCCCCCATACCAGTGCGGGCGGCACCCCGATAATTACTGCCAATAATGCAGGCTAATCCCACCTGGTTCTCTCCAGCAGGGCCTATAGCAGCAAATTGGATCTCTGAGTCGCCTAATTCCTGCTTGAGCATAATTTCCGTTTCTGGGACGGTTTTGCCCCAGAGATGCGAGGCGTCCCTGATCTCTACCTGGTCATCAAAGATCCAGAGATATACCGGCTTAGAGGCTGCCCCCTTAAATACAATATGGTCATAGCCTGCCCATTTCAACTCCGCCGAGAAACCCCCACCACAATTGGCATCTCCTAAAATCCCCGTTAATGGGGATTTAGCGGTCACAGTGAAGCGAGAGGCCGGGGCCAGGGTGCCAGAAAGGGGTCCAGTACCAAAAATAAGCAGGTTTTCAGGACCAAGAGGATCAATGCCAGCCTTTATCCCTTCATAGAGGAGCCGGGAATTGATCCCTCGACCACCAAGGTATTTTAGCTTTAAGTCGGGGCTCAAGACTTCTACCTCTATCTTCCCAGAACTTAGGTCTACTAACAAAATTCTACCTGCCCAGCCACTCATGATTCCTTTCCTCCATCTCTTTCTTTGCCCACTCCCTCTTCTTATCGTAGGTGAGGGCGATTGCGGGTAGATACTGAAGGGCCTTGGTCTCACAAAGCTTTACACATTGAGGATCACCTTGACAAAGATCACATTTTAATATCTTCATAGTCTCCGGATGAACTGTTATCACACCGAATGGACAGTCCTCCATACATTTCCGACACCCGATACACTTTTCTTCGTCTATGAGCCAGGCCCCGGTTTCTGAATTACGAACAATAGCTTTTTCTGGACATGTGGATGCACAGGGTGGCTTCTCGCATTGCCGGCATAT
>MHDQ01000038.1 GCA_001803565.1 Nitrospinae bacterium RIFCSPLOWO2_12_FULL_45_22
TTTCCAGGAAAAGACCAGGGTAGCCACTACCAGCATAATACCCGAAAAGACCAGGATGAATAGTATGTCTTGATAGAAGGGGAACTCAGGCGCCAGGGGGGAGTTTCCAGCCTCTCTGAGCAAGACATTCTTAAAGGCGTCTATCCCATAAGAGAGTGGGTTAAAGCTAGCCATGATATGGATAGGAGGAGGTAGAAGCTTTATGGGATATAAGGCCCCACTGACAAAAAACATGGGCATAATAAGAAAGTTGATTATCAGGTTGAAGCTCTCTAGGGAGCGCATAAGGGAGGCTATCAGTACCCCAAAGGAAGAGAGGGAAAAGGATATAATTACCGCTAATAATAAAAGTGCTATTACCTGAGACAATTCTAAAGGAATACGTAAGAAGGGTATAAGGGCCATAATGAGTACCCCCTGGATAGTCGAGATGATGGTACCACCTATTACTTTGCCCAGGACAATCGCTAAACGGCTGATTGGGGCCACCAATATTTCCTTTAGAAAGCCAAATTCTCTATCCCAGATAATAGATAGGGAAGAAAACATGGAACTGAACAGGATGGTTAAGCCCAGGATACCGGGCAAGATAAATTGCATATAAGACACCCCACCCTGAGTCCGAATGATCTGACTCAGGCCACTCCCTACTACTAAGAGCCAAAACAGGGGTCGGGCTAACGAGCCAATAATACGGCTCTTCTGCCGCAGGAAACGCTTCAGTTCTCGCAGGGTAATAATATATACAGCAATTAGGTTTAAAACCCAATGCCTTATCGGCGGGCTGCCTGACGCCATTTTTTCCAGGTCTCTTTAATATTCCCTTCTTCTGCCCTGATCTCTTTGCCGGTTAGATGAAGGAAGACATCATTGAGGGTGGGCTTTTTGATGCTTATGGAAAGTATCTCGGCTGGTGATTCCCTAATAAAATGGGGTAGAAATTCCTCAGCATCTCTTACTTTAAATAATAAGGTGTTATTATCCTGGGTTAGGTCTAGGACGGCTTTGTTGCTTAAGAACTGCCAGACTTGCTGGTTATCCCGGGTCTTCGCTTCGATAATATCGCCCGGTAGCAATTTCTTTAACTCCGCTGGTGTATCCAGGGCTATGATCTGTCCTCTATCTATGATCCCTATCCGGTCACATATCTCCGCTTCTTCCATATAATGGGTAGTCAGGAAGATAGTGATGGGTTCTGTTTTCTTGAGACCAGCGATAAATTCCCAGATATGATACCGGGTCTGGGGGTCCAGACCGGTTGTAGGCTCATCCAGAAAGAGGACTTTAGGGTAATGGAGCAAACCTCGGGCTAGTTCTAACCTGCGTTTCATACCCCAGGAGAATCTCCTTACTATATCATGCTGCCTATCTTCCAGATCCACCAACTTAAGGACTTTCTGTATCCGTGCCGGTATTGTTTTCCGGCGTAGTCCATAAAGATAACAATGAAATCGGAGATTTTCCTCCGCCGTAAGCTCATCATCCAGGATGAGCTCTTGAAATACCAATCCTATACAGGAGCGTACCAGGGCTGGCTGGGTAAAGCAATCATAACCATTAATATAAGCCGACCCAGCAGTAGGTTTTAGCAGGGTACAAAGGACTTGAATAGTAGTAGTCTTCCCTGCACCATTAGGTCCCAGAAAGCCAAATATCTCACCTTCTTCTACCTCAAGGGAAATATCATCTACTGCCCGGAACTTTTTGTAGCACTTAACTAGATTATGTATCTCTATTACCTTACTCATAAGCTATACCTTGATTTATCCTTTACCTTTTCACAAAATAAACCATCCAGCCCTTTTAGTCAAATTGAGATAACCCAAGGGTTCCCAGGTTAGCTAAGATTGACGGCCAAAAGGCCGTATGCTAATATGCTCCGCAAGCGTTCATCGCGGTGATCGCAGAAAATACTAATATGGGAGACAATCTAATTACAGAATTTCCTCAAAAATTTGGCATCCTGCAAGGGCCTAATCGGCGGCTATTGCTCCTTCTATTTATAATAACCCTTATATTCTATACTGTCACTACTAAGAGGATCCATAAGCAAATAGGTGGTGGTGATGAGCCGCACTACCTGATTATTGCCCATAGCCTCTTATACGATGGCGATGTTAATCTGATGAATAATTATCAGGAGAAAGAATTTGTCCATCTCTTTCCGCCCCATTATGGCTCCAGGTATGGCTATTCTGCGCATAGTATAGGCCTGCCATTATTAATTGCCCCGTTCTATTATCTTAACGGTAGGCTGGGTGCCCTGTTTGCTATGAATATCATGGCGGCCCTCTATGGTATAAGCATCTACCTCCTTATCTATCAGATATTTCGTGAGCAGATAACGGCCTTGCTCGCCTGGGTAATAATATCCTTTTCGTTGCCATTACTCCTCATTGCCTTTCATGTGTATCCCGATTTGGTGGCGGGCATTATAACCGCCTATGCCTTGAGGAAGATATATCACCAGCCTGAGGGACGGTCTTATAAACGGCCCTGGCTCGGTCTCCTGGTTGCCTTCTACCCCTGGCTCCACTTCAAATACCTGGTTCTAACTATTATCTTCTCAGCCCTTTTCCTGTACCTGAATTACCGGTACAGAAAGCCACTGCTCCCTTTCTTCTTCCCTATAGTCCTCAGCTTATCCCTGCTGACCCTGTTCTATTATTACCTTTATGGTAATCCCTTCTATGAGAGATCGGCCCAGGCCTTCAGCAGCATACTGGTGGGATTCCCTGGCCAATTGCTGGACCAGCAATTCGGCTTATTTATCTATTCGCCCGTGTATATCTTCTTGCCTATAGGCATAGCCCTCATGCTCAAGACCAGAAAGCGTGAGCTTTTTTGGCTCGGCCTTATATTTTTATCCTTATATTTACCCAATTCTGCCTATCGGCAATGGTATGGGGGCTGGTCACCCGCCGGCCGCTTCCTCCTCCCCCTGATGCCTGTCCTGCTCATACTGTTGGCCTATGCCTTTAGCACCCTGAAGGCACTATCCTTTAGGAAGGTCTTTCTTTTACTGGTGTTTATCGGGATCATTAATGGACAGCTCCTGATAAAATACCCCTACCTGATCTATCACCATACCCCACAGATGGGCGGTCCATTTATAGATTTTTTTGGCAAAGGGGAATTGTTGAAGAAGTTTGGCTTAGAGGATTATTTTCCCTGTTTTACTATTATTACTGCCGAGACCTTCCGCTGGGTTATCTTCTGGGGCCTGTTAATTATCTTTATTAACCTTTTTTATTACCGGTTCTATTACCATGATACAGCCGGAAAAAAGCGGGGCTTTGTTATAAGATATGCCGGGCTCAGTATAATTGTCCTGGCTATTATCTGGCCTCTGGCCGGCATGGTCTATGGCAAGAAGCCAGAGATATCCAGGATTATTTATGAGGCCGAGGACTTAAAAGATCAGCCGGGCCAGGTGGTACCGGATGACAAGGCCAGTGGTAAGAAGGCCAGATACCTGGCCCCTTTCTTGGGTAAGGACTTGCGCCTGCACTTCGGTCCTTATAAAGAACTGCCTAAAGATAAGTATGAAGCCCGCTTCTTTTTACGGACCCTACCTCAGACCCCACCGGACTTGCCAGTAGCTACCCTGGAAATTACTGCTAACCTGGGAAAGTCTATCCTGATCAAAAAGGAGCTTACTGGAGTGCAACTGGCCCATACCGACCATTACTCGGCTATACCGTTGAATTTTCGGGCCTTCCCCGGGCTAGCAGACTTTGAATTCTTTATTCATTTTGCCGGCAATAGTGAGCTCTGGATTGATCGGGTAGAGATAATACCCCTGAAGAAACGTAAGATCACTCGGCTGGGATATGAGGGCGAAGAGCTCTTGTCCATTACCGGGCTCCAGATAGCCGATGCCAGGGCCTGGAATGGTAAGGCCCGTTATGCCCAAGTCAACCGGGATAAGCGGGGGATAATGGTTTATGGCCCTTATGAGAGCCTACCGAACGGTATCTATGAAGTAGAGTTCTGGCTACGCTGCCAACCTATCCACCCGGGTCAACCAGATAAAAAAGTGGCTATCATTGATGTAGCCGCTAATGTGGGGCGAAATATCCTGGTGAAAAAGGCCCTGGTAAGCAAAGATTTCTTGGCCAGCCAGGACTACCAAAAATTTCCTTTAATCTTCGAGGTATCGGATGAAACCTCTGACCTGGAGTTTCGGGTACATTTTCTAGCGCAAGGCGACCTGTGGGCCGACCGGATCACCCTAAAGCCTTTGCCTTTAATAGCACCTAAGGATTAATTTAAGCGTATAGGAAATTCCATTTTAAGATAAACCACAAAGAGCACGAAGAGAAGCTTCGGATATTATTCGAAGGATTGTCAATTAAATTCTTTGTGTCCTTTGTGTCTTTGTGGTAACAAATTTAATTTATGGCAATAATAGTCGCTGAGACAAAGAGAATCTTATTAACAGGCTTCAGGGCCAGGCTAGATATTGAATTAGACTTCAGGGAGTTAGCTGGCGCTAGTTTTTGTGTGGATATCTATGGACTCCAGGGGAAGCACCCAGAGACCCATTTAGGCTTTTGGGACTTCGACATTAAGCCCGTCTTTTGCCCGGCTACTATCCAGATAGATTTTAGTAGCTTAACCCAAAAATCGGTCCTGTTGGAGATAGGGGAGCAGTTGCTGGTCAGCGAGCGGTACTGGGTAAATGAGGCCTATTATTTCCAGCCTCAACAAGAGCTAAAACTGGTAGTATGGAAGAGGGGCCAGGTGGTTGAGCTGCATGAACTCCTGCTAGAGATTCCCCAGAAGAAGGACCTGAAAAGGCTACAACAAAGACCCTGGGCAAAAGACCTGTCCAATGTAGAGATGTTTTTTGTAGAACTTACCAATGTATGTAATTTTCGCTGCTCCTTCTGTCCGGAAAGTATCATGACCAGAGAGAAGGGGTTTATGGATTTCGCATTGGCAAAAAAGATTATGGATGATATTGCCCAGATGCGATACAAACGGCCCCACTTACGCCAGGTAGTAGAGCTCCGCTACCCGGTTGCCCTACACTTGATGGGGGAACCCCTCTTGTATCCCTACCTTTTTGAGGTGATTGAATATGCTAAGACCAAAGGCATAGAGCTGATTTTATTTACTAATGGAGGCCTGTTAACCGAACAGGCAATAGACCGGTTGATAGAGCTGGAGCTACGGTTTTTAGTATTAAGCCTCCAGACCCCTAGCAGGGAATTATTTAGCTTACGGGATGCCCCTATACCATACGAGGCTTATCTGGAAACAATCCGGAAGGTGATAAAGAGAAAGGTTGAGCGGGGAGCCCTTTATCCCAGGATAGAGGTTCATTTTCTTAATACCAAATTTACCCGGCCTAAAGGGATAAGGGTCATAGATGATAACCGACAGACTAAAGAAGTAGCCCTCTCCTGGCTCGATTTTGCCCACCAATTAGCCCGGGAGTTTCATATTGTCCCTAAAAATTCCTCTTCCCATGATTTAGAGCACTTGCTGGACCTGCGGGGCGGGGAAGAATACCTTGAAATCCTTGAAGGGGTCAACTTAGTGTTTAAGGGCACTACTACCTTTGCCAACTATCTCCTGGAGCCAGGTATAGAAATTATAGGCGCTGAAAAGGGCTACTGCCCGGTAGATGCCCCGTATAAGCAGTTAGGTATCCTCTGGAATGGTGATTGTACCTGCTGCTGCCTCGATTTTGATGGCCGGATCAATATTGGCAATGCAGCCCAGGAGTCTTTAGAAGATATCTGGTTTGGGGCAAAGATTGAACGGATTCGCCGGGCCATGAATAAAGGTGTTTTAATAGAACCTCTTTGTCAGCGATGTCGTGGGACACCGCTAAATGCCATGACTCCTGAGAACCCGGCTGACCAAACCAGTCTTCTGCTTACCGCCCAGGATCATACGGCTACAGTAAGCAGGCTTGCCGACCAATTAAATATGGAGAAGCCCGGTATAGGCCAATTAGGTGAGGGCTGGTACCCGGCTGCTAGGGATGGTGAGAAGGGGTATAGATGGACGGGCAAGAGGGCTACTTTTTCCCTGCGTAACAGTGGAAAACCGTATCTATATCTGGAGCTTCATGGTTACCTGGGGCGCTGTGCCAGGGTCTTCCGGGGGAGAGTAAGAGGGGTTGTCAGGGTTAATGGAATAGAGACCGGGAGGTTCTCGCTCCTGAGACGCCGTTGGAAAGAAATAAGATTGTCCCTCCCAAAGCTCGAATCAGAAATATTAAGGATAGAAATCGAGGTTGATAGGACCTGGAGGGCCACCGACTACCCCTTAGGTAAATTCCCTTACCCGGTAGGAGTGGCGCTACACCAGGCCACCCTTACAGAATAAGCTAGTTTCCATCCATAAATGGCCATTTTCCACAATCTCTGCGTCAATCTGCGGGATTATTTGTGCGACGTACTAAAGTACGACTCCGCATAATCCCTTGATTTCCTTGACCTTGCGGAAAATTCCTCATTTCTGGATTGGAAACTAATTAGTGCCACGATTTCATTTATGGATGGGCACTAGCTAAACCCAAGGCTAAAGTTAATGAGCCTGAAGAGTTGTTTTTTTGGGGTCAGGCGGGAGGGGGCTCTTTTTCCAATATCTTAGCTATTTCATCCCGCAGGAAGCGCTTCCAGATCTTCTTGCTGGGGGTCATAGGCAATTCTTGCCGGACTTCTAACCTTTCGGGTAGCTTATATTTAGCGATCCCTTTCTCGGTTAAATACTCAACTACCTCTTCTAAGGTTAGCTTTTCGCCTGGCTTCAGTACTACAAAGAGGCAGCTACGTTCCCCTAGCCGATGGTCAGGCATGCCTACCAGGGCTGCCTCCACTATCTTAGGATGGGCATAGATGAGCTCTTCTACCTCTATCGGGTAGATATTTTTCCCACCCCGTATGATCATGTCCTTCTTCCGACCCACAATCCTCAGATTTCCGTCCTGGTCAATGTAACCCAGGTCCCCAGTTAAGAACCAGCCATCAGGGCTGCGGGTCTCCTGGGTAGCCTGAGGGTTTCTGTAGTAGCCGAGGAATAGAGACGCTCCCCGGGCAACTATCTCGCCGGCAATACCGGCTGGTACTTCTTTGCCAGCCTCATCAAAGATATTAATCTCAAAACCGGGGCCAGGGCGACCTACAGTCTCACTGGCTACCTCTGGCGAATCATCTAACCGGGTATAGGTAACTACCCCTTCGGTCATACCATATAGGCAACAGACCTGGCAACCAAACCGTCTAGTAGCTTCTCTGACTACTTCTACTGGGCAACTGGCCCCACCGGTAAAGAAGGTGTGGAGGGAAGAGAGCTGGTATTGGGAAAAGTTAGGCACCTGGAGCAGTGCCACGATGTGGGAGGGGGTGCCAGCAAAGAAGGTTATTTTATGCTCCTGGATAAGCTTTAGTGTCTCTTCCGGGACAAAGGCTTCCTGGATAACTATCTGTGCACCCCAATAGATAGCAGCCCATGGCCCCAGCAAGATACCCATGGCATGAGAAAAGGGGCTAGGGGTATAGACTACCTCTTTAGAAGAAATCCCTAGTCCTTTTGTGATTGACTCTCCCAGGCTGCCAATAGTATTGTGGCTGTGGACTACTCCCTTTGGGTCTGCCTCGGTCCCGGAGGTATACATCAAGAGGAACGGGGCATCGGCATCAGGGTTTTGAGGAGCCAGGGTTGTTTCTAATTCTGGGCTACTCTTATTTATATTCAGTAACTCTGTGGCAGGAGACATGCCCGTGGGCACTTTGTCTCCTACTACCCATACTTGCTTTAATTTCGGGAGCCGGGGCCAGATCTCCTGGATCATAGCCGGAAAATCAAACCCACTGAGTTGATCCGGGATGACCATGGCTTTAGAATCAGAGAAGCGCAAGATGAACTCTACCTCCCGCTTGCGATAAGGGACATGGATAGGATTGAAGGCAATACCAGTTTTTATGCAAGCATAAAAGAAATAGATATACTCGGGCCAGTTAGGCAATTGGACCGAAAGGACATCCCCCTTCTGCAGGCCAGCCCCTATTAAGCACGCAGCGACTCTATTAACCCGTTCTTCCAGTTGCCTATAAGTTAGCTCCTGGTCTTTATAGATAATAGCCTTTTTATGGGAATATCTTTTAACAATTCCATCAAAGTGCTGCCCGAGGGTCTTATCTGACCAGAAGCCTTGCTGACGGTACTGGACAGCCAAATCGGGTTTTATAATGGACTCTATCTGCATAATTTCCCCCTTTCCTATAATTGTTTGGAAGATAGCGTTGGGTTCTTTACCAGACACCCGACACGTCTTTGAGACATCTCTTAGTGCGCTTTGTGGCTTTGTGGTTCATCGCCTAAGGGTTTTAACTCTTTTCTTCTAATCGTTCAAAGAACTCTTCTAGTTTCTCCTTTAACTGGTCGGTAGAGGCGAAAGACGGGTCCATCAGATCAATATCTATAACCCCAAACGGCATACCGGTCTGGTTTTGCAAGGCATCTTTCATACTCCGGATCATGGCACAGGCCTGCCGGCAGCCGATATGGGCAAAAAATAACGCGGCATCTACGTTAAACTCCTTAGCATTCCTAAGTGCATCCTTGATAAATACGTCGCCCGGCCCATGCAACAAGTTAGATGCTGTCCGATAAAAAGCTAACCGGGCTACGCCTTCTACCGGATCATCGGTGTCCAGATGTACCTGGTGGGGCCAGGAACTCATAGGGTCCATAACAATAGCCGCGCCATATTCCCGCTCCATCCAGTCTAAAAGCTTATTCTCATACATAGGCGGTAGGAAGAGGGAAAGGAGCCGGTAGCGCTCTTCTGCCACTGCCCCCTTCTTTCTCTTCACATTCTCTTCAATCTCCCCTTTTACTGTCTCAAACCATTCCACCCCCTCGTCAGTACCGCAATAAGCCCATTCAATAATCATCTGGTTCATGAAACTGCGGTTACGCATAGGGGCCGGTATAGCCTTCCTTAACTCATAGACCTCATGATAGATATTCATTACTCGTAAGGAATTATTGACTATGGCCCTGAGGCGGTCATAATCCATCTTGTTGCCAGTCTTGTCCTCCAGGAAGGCAATAAGATTCTTCATCTGTTTCACATAGTAATCTACCTGGTGGGGGACAAAGCGATAAGGCCGGTCCAGAAAAAAACCCGGGATCTGGTAAAGGTCCAGGAGGGCATCACCGGACTTTGTCGTGTTATCACAGGCCTGTGAGGTCCAGACAATAAAGTCGGGTGGCGGGAGCTCTTTTAAGAAGAAACTGGCTGCCAGAATCCGGTGGGCAGAGCAGCATTCTGGTGTCAGGCCAAAGGCCCTGGCACCATCCAAAAACTCGGCATAACGGTTCGTAAGAATAGCCAGCGTACCAGAGGTAGATTCTAGATGCATGGGGACGATGTCCATAGCAAAGAATATCTCTATGGGCGAGAAGACCGTATGCCCCGCGATGAATTTGCCTTCGGCTTTAGCGGTAACAATTTTGCGGTAGTAGTCAGACATATATTTATAATAAAGCTCCTCACTCTTTACTGTGGGCTTAGCCTGGCGATGATGATACATCTTTTCCAGGACAGTAGCCATTTTATCTACATTCTCTATGCCCTTTTCATGATTCATACCCATATTTATCCTCTCCTTCCTAAAACCTTCGTTCTCTCAACCGTTTAAGCAATACCTCCGTTCGTTTCTCTCTGAATTTCTTTTTAAATTCGCTCCTCTGAATAATTCCTCTCTCTATCAATAACTCCAGGATAATGTCCTGTGCAAGAGGGAGCTTTTCCTCTTCCAGCACAACTTTTATCTTATTCACTACTTTGTCCAGCTCTATCTTGCCTTTGGGAAGAAATTCGACCGCACCAAGATTTACCGCCCTTTCGATCTGGCCAAAATCGCCTTCTATAGAGAATACTATCACAGGTATTTCATCCCATTCAGGATGGGCATTCAGGGTTTCTAATACCTGATAGCCATCCATGACCGGCATAAACAGGTCTAACAAAATGAGGTCCGGCAGGGTTTGCTTCAGGGCTTCCAGGCATTCCTGACCATTGTTAGCAAAGGAAAGATTGAACCCCTCCATCTTTAACCGTACCTGAAACATCTCCTGGAGTTCCTGATTATCTTCAACAATTAAAATACGTTCTCTCATAACAACTCCTCATATTAGGTTATTGGGTTATTAAGTGATTAGGCTACTCAATGACCTAAATAACCCCAATAACCCATTAACCCAGTGTCCTAATGCTCTTCTCTGGGTGCGATTCCTTGAATGATCTGGATCAATACGTCGCTATCGAAGGGTTTCTTTATAAAACCATCAGCCCCAGCCTGGAGTGCGGCAATCCGGTCCCCTTCGGCTGTCCGGGCAGTTAGCATATATACCCGCAGCTTTTTAGCCTCTGGATCATTTTTGATCCTTTGACATAATTCAATACCACTGACCTTAGGCATAGATATATCCAGGAAGACTATATTCGGTTTTTCCTGCTGGATAATCTGCCAGCCATCATCCCCATCACTGGCCGTCAGGACATTCCAACCGCCCGCTCCCAGAAATAGCTTAACAAATTCCTGGAGCTCTCTATCATCATCAATAAAAAGGATCTTGTTGGAATTAGCTGCTGGACTTGCCTTGATATCCAGAGGAATTTTTTTCTCCATTAGCAGTGACTCATCCCGAGCAACGGGCAGACTAAGGGTAAAGGTAGTGCCGCTATTGAGTTGGCTATCTACGGATACGGTGCCCCCGTGACCTTCAATAATGTTCTTAACAATAGCGAGACCTATCCCCGTACCACCATAGTGGCGGGTAATTGAACTATCTACCTGATAGAACTGATCAAAGACCCTGGAGCGGTGTTCTTCAGGGATACCAATACCGGTATCCTTTACCTTGATCCATAGATAACCCCCTTGCTCTGGCAATACTTCTATCATTATTTTCCCCTGGTGTCTATTAAACTTTTCTGCGTTAGAGAGTAGATTACTAAAGACTTGAGTAACCTTGTTTTGGTCCCCCATTACCAGTGGTATAGTGGGTGGGCACTTATATTCTATACTAATCTCTTTCTGGATTAACTGTGGCCTGATGGATTCAATACAATCCCGGATAACGGACTCTAAGGGAAAGGGCCTCAGGTCAAACCTTGCCCGGCCGGTTTCGTATTTAGTAAAATCCAGCAATTCATCAATAAAATAGGCAAGGCGGATACAATTCTTTAAAGAGATACCAAGGTAGTTTTTCTGGGTCTCGGTTATCTTGCCTAGTTGTTCTTTTAAGATCATCTCTAGATATCCCCTGATCGTCACCAGGGGTGTCCGGAGCTCATGGGACACATTGGACAGAAAGACCGTTTTCAAGCGATCAAATTCCTTTAGCTCTTCATAGGCATTCCTTAGCTCCCCGGTCCTCTCTCTGACCTCCTCCTCCAGCTTCTTGGAATACCTTTTTATCTCTTCTTCCAGTCTCTTTCTCCTGGTTATATCTGCGACTATCCCCTCCATCTCTATTATTTCGCCAGTATGATCTCTTATCGCCCTGGCAGAAATACTTATGGGAACCATATCCCCTATCTTGGCCTTCAAAGTGGTCTCAAAGTCCCTTACTCGACCCTTTTTTCTTAGCATATGGATAAGCTTATCCCTCTCCCGGGAATTTGCCCAGAGCTCCAGGGCCGAGCGGCCAACTAAATCGGATACCTGACATTTTAGTATCCTGGCCAGGGCCCTATTGACAGAAACTATCTCACCATTAACGTTAGAGCGGAAAATTCCTAAGACCGAGTTTTCTACTATTCCCCGGTATCGCCTCTCCGATTCTTGCAGGGCCTTGGTCTTTTCCTTAAATTTCCCTGCCAATTGGGCATATTTAGCTTTTAATTTTTGGTACTGGCGATTGAGGTATAGTATCTGCTTCAAGATTGTTGGGGGCATCTTCTGCTATTCTCTGCCACTAAGGCACGAAGACACCAAGCTAGAAATTTGAAATTAGAAAATGGCCAATTAGGAACATAACAATTTCATTTTCTTTTGGCGTTGAAGGCGGCTCCTTAGTGTCTTAGTGTCCTGGTGGCTAAACGGTTACTGCTTAATTATTGCAAATAGTGGGAGAGGGCAGTATAGCGGTTTTTTACCTTATCGTTTTTCACGGCAATAGCCGCCGCCCTCTTATCCCCAACTAATACCGCTAGTTCCTTTGCCCGAGTTAGCGCAGTGTAAAGGAGGTTACGCTGGAGCAGGAGGTAGTGCTGGGTAGAAAGGATGATAATAACGGCAGGATACTCGCTCCCTTGAGATTTATGCACCGATATAGCATAAGCCAACTCGATCTCATCTAATTCATTATAGTCGTAATCTACTAAACCATGATCATACTGTACTGTTATCATCTGGTCTTCTGGCTGAATTTTTATGATACGACCTATATCACCATTATATACCTCCTTATCGTAGTTGTTCTTTATCTGCATGACTTTGTCTTGCACCCGGAGCGTCTTAGCGCCTATTTTAAATTCTCTACCGTGCGAGTTCAAGGTCTCTTGGAGCTCAAGATTAAGGTTTATAACACCTATTAGCCCTTTGTGCATAGGGGTTAAAACCTGGATATCATGGATAGGATGGAAATTATAATGTCTTGGTATCCAGTAAGTATATAACCATTTTATTTTAGCCAGGAGTTTTTCGGGCTCCTCTTCTTGTACAAAATAAAAATCTTTTCTCCTGTCCCCTTCTATAGAAGGGAGATAGGGAAAGATGCCGTTATTTATTTTATGGGCATTGACGACAATGGTACTCTCTTGTGCCTGGCGAAAGATCTCTGTGAGATAAACAGTCTTTACCCTGCCGGAAGCTATTATATCTTTTAATACATTCCCTGGCCCTACCGATGGGAGCTGATTAACATCCCCAACCAGGATAAGATTCGTCCGGGGTGGTATAGCCTTCATCAAATGCTGCATCAGGAAAATATCAATCATAGAGGCTTCATCTACTACCAGGAGATCGGTTTCTAAAGGGTTTTGCTCGTGTCGCTGAAATCCACCTTTCTGGTAGCTATATTCTAACAGGCGATGGATAGTCATGGCTGGATAACCGGTAGCTTCTGACATGCGTTTAGCGGCCCTACCGGTGGGGGCAGCCAGGAGTATTTGGGCTTTTAGGCGGCTATAAATTTCAATAAGGGCATTAATCAGGGTAGTCTTACCCGTGCCAGGACCACCGGTAATAACCATTACCTTATGTTCTAAGGCAGCGCGAACAGCTTCTTTCTGTTGCTCGGCCAGCTTTATCTTCAGTTTCTCTCCTATCCAGCCCAAGGCCCTTTCTGGCTCAATCTTTTGGAGCTGCATAACGGATTCTGTCAGGGCCTTTATCCGCCTTGCTACCATCTTCTCGGCCCAATAGTTTTCGGGTAAATATACCGGGGCTTGGGGGTCAGGGCTCAGGGATTGGGCTTCTTGGTTCTTGGTTCCCTGATCCCCGAGCCCCGAGCCCAGATCCCCAATAACTACCTTCTTGGTCTGGGTTAAACCTTCCAGTACCCCTCGTACTAATTCCTCATCTACCCCCAATTTTTCTGCCCCGATATTTATTAAACTATGAGCAGGGTAGTAGAGATGTCCTTCGTCGGTCATTTCTTTTAAGGTATAAACTATTCCGGCCTGGAGCCTCTGAGGGGATTGTGGGGTAAAGCCAAGGCTCTGGGCAATCTTATCTGCTGTCTTAAAGCCAATGCCAAAGATATCGGTAGCCAGGCAATAGGGGTTTTCCTTCAGGACATTTATCGCCTCCTTACCATAATGTTTATAGATCTTGGCCGAATACCCTGCGCTAATCTCGTAGCTCTGCAGGAAGATCATTACCTCACGGATATCCTTTTGGGTTTGCCAGGATTCTGTTATCTGTCTTGCGCGATATTCTCCTATCCCCTCCACATCCTTCAGCCTCTGGCTATCCTTCTCAATAATATTTAGCGTTTCAGTACTAAACTTCTCTACCAGCCGTTTAGCCATAACCGGGCCGATCCCTTTTATTGTACCTGACCCAAGGTATCGCTCAATACCCTGGATAGTAGCAGGGATAAGGGGTAGACAGGTTTCTACCTGGAACTGTTCTCCATAAGTCTTATGTTGTACCCATTCGCCGGTTACCCTGAGGGTATCACCTGGATTATGAGGGATCAAGTTGCCAGTAATCACTATGGTCCCTTTACCACCCAGGAGCCGCAGCTTGGCCACAGTATAATTATTCCCTTCATTAAAAAAGATTAATTTTTCTAGAGTACCTTCGAGGGTCTTATCTTTCTTCCCCTTGCTCTTGGCCTCAGCGCTAATCTGGTATGAGTTCATGTATCTCTGGGGGTATGGTAAAGATGTTTTCTGTGAGTCTCTTGCTGCCATTTTTCCTGGCTAAACGCCTTAGTCTCTTGGCGGCTGCCAGGTTATCCCTTCCCACCGGATCGTATTTTAAGCAGAGGGCCATTTCTTGGTTATTGAGGAGGTTTATGATCAGGACAATAGATAAATCTAAGAGATATTTAATATACTGAGGGGATAGCCCTCCGGAAGCGTTTTGATAAATATGGGTTACAGATCTTTGCCATCTACCCAGTTCATGAAGCCTTACCACCCTCAGATATATCTCTTTTTTTGTCCGGAAGGGAATTAATTTATCCGGTATTATTGCCTGCAATAAATGGTCATTATCATTATTGTATCGCTCTAGCACTTCTCGAGCCAGGACCCAATACTTCTCTGCAATGTATTCATCGGACCTCACTTCCCAATACAGATGTCCTAATCGCCTGGTGGAAGGGGTAAGATACAACTGGTTAGGGACATAGAAATTATGGGCTATTATGTCGGCGGCCAAATGGGATAGATAGCCAAAGGTAAAGGCCTGGTGACTACTTTTTTTTGCCTTGCTTAGCATATTCTGTCCCACAGACCAGTTGTGGCAGTGGTCGTCCCGGCGCTTCTGTCCTTTACCTATAAATATATCCGCGCTGATGCAACCATATAAATAATCCCAGGAATACTCGGCCAGTAGCTTTGCCAACCAGGGGGCCAGCAGGTTCAGCCCATTGAGGACATGGGTCCCATGCAAGATATGTACCCCTGGCCCCCAGCTATATCCGGCATCAGGAAACAAAAGGATATTTAGTATCAGCAGAAATAGGCTCTTAATAAATAGCACCCCCGCTCTCCTCATGGTTAATAAAAGATGTTAGACAAGAATTCTCTTCGTGCTATCCAGGCCCCGGGTAAATACGTGCCTGGAATATTTTCTCATCGCTAATAAAGAATTAGTCTAATATAAGAAAACAACCAGTGTCAATAAAA
>MHDQ01000039.1:0-4014 GCA_001803565.1 Nitrospinae bacterium RIFCSPLOWO2_12_FULL_45_22
GCATAAAGCCGATAAAATTGCTCGTTTGAACTACCTGCTCCTGGTGGAAACAGAACCATTTCAAGACAGATTGCTCGCCATGATTCCCTGGCACCAGGACTATGGTCCCCCAGCCGCTGGCCCGGGCAATGTCTAAGCTACATATCAGGGCATCCTTCAATCCTTTATCGGACATGGGTCTAACAATACCTGTAGTACCGATAATAGATATCCCACCTATAATACCCAGCCTGGGATTAAATGTCTTATGGGCTAACCTCTCTCCCTCAGGGATAGAAATGGTTACTATTGCGCCGCTCTCTGGCCCGATTACTTCCCGTACTGCCTGGATGATCATACGTTGTGGGACAGGATTGATAGCAGGTTGTCCGGGGGGGATCGGCAACCCGGGCTTAGTAACTATACCCACACCTGCTCCACCCCGGATAATGATCTCGCCAGTCGCACTCCGCTGCAGTTCTACCCAAATCTCTGCCCCATGAGTAATATCCGGGTCATCCCCGGCATCTTTTATTACCCAACTATATGCCCTATCTCTCTCTAGCCTCACCCCTGCTATAGGGATTGTTGCCATCCTTCCACCAGGGAGAACCAGATCAACTACTGAGACCATTCTTTGATGGTATAGGGCTATAGCAGCCGCTTTAGCCGCGGCAGCCGCACAGGAACCTGTGGTGTATCCTTCTCTAAGTGAGATAACCTTCTTCATAGGCTATTAATAAGGCATTTACAATAGCAACTGCTACTGAGCTGCCGCCCTTGTTACCCAGGCAAGTGATATAAGGAATGGTGGATTGCAAGAGCCTTTCTTTGGCCTCTGCCGCTCCTACAAACCCTACTGGCACACCGATAATAAGACCGGGTTCCCACTGACCATTAGCAACTAACTCGAGGGTCTCCCACAAGGCAGTAGGGGCATTACCAATGACCACTACCGCCCCATCTCCTTCCTGGGCGGCCTTACGGATAGCGAGAGTTGCCCGGGTTAATCCAGAAGTGTTGGCCTGTTCAGAAATATCGGGTTGTGAGATATAGCATTTTACACTGCACCCCACCCTCTTCAGCCGCTCTTTATTTATCCCTACCCGTACCATATTCACATCAGTAAAGATATCCCGTCCCTGGGTAAAGGCATCCTGAGCAGCGGCCAGGACTTGCGGGTGGAAACGAGTTATTTCCTGGTACTCAAAATCACCCGTAGCATGGATCACCCGCCGGATAATAGCTGCCTGAGCCGGAGAGAGGTCTTTCCTGTCCAGTCCTTCATCTATTATGCGGAAACTCTCCTGTTCAATATCTTTGGGATCTTTTATTATGACCATCGACCTCATTTATCCTCTCTAATATAATCTCTGCCAGTTTAGGATGGAAACCAATAGGGGGGCCAAGGATTATATCTGTCTCCGGGTATTTCTCCTTTTCTTCATCCACCTTTTTAGGCAAGTCCCGGCGGACATGCTCACCAGCTAACAGAAAATATGGTATCACGATGATCTCTCTGGCCCCTTGCGATACGCACCGCTCAATACCGTGATGGATAAAAGGCGGGCTCAGGCCCAGAAAGGCACACTCTACTGTCTCGTATCCGCCCTTCTCTTTTATGAGTTGGGCGATTTGATACATAGACTGATTGGCCCCATCGGCTTTACTACCATGTCCCAATAATAATATGGCTCTCATCTTTGCCCTCCCCACATCTTTACTATCTCTTTCCTTGCCTCACCTATAGTAAGAGGAATCTTATCAAAAGGTATGCCATCTTCACTTTTTAACCTATGGATCAGCTCTGCTACCTGAGGCAGCCTTAGCTTCACATTCTCCATATCCTCCGGGGCATTAAAGACTTGTTCTGGACTGCCACCCCGCACAATCTTCCCTCTGCTTAGAATATAGAGCCGGTCAAGAAAGATCGGTACAAGGTCTACGCTATGGGTAGCCATAACTATAGTTACCTGGTTTTCTTTATTGAGTCTCCACAAAAGTCTCATCATCTTGTACTCACCCATAGGGTCCAGCCCTGCGGTTGGCTCATCAAGCAGGAGGACCTCATGGCCCATGGCCAGCAGCCCGGCGATGCAGGCCCTCTTTTTCTGGCCAAAGCTCAAGTTATGAATAGGCTTCTTTTCCAGCTCCTGAAGCTCTACCTCCTGTAATGCCCTCAATACCCTTCTTTCAACCTCTTTCAGGTCAAAGCCCATATTTATAGGCCCAAACGCTACATCTTCAAACAGGGTGGAGGCAAAAAGCTGGTCATCAGGGTTCTGAAAGACCAGGCCAATCTTTTTATAAATCTCTTTAGGGGTAAGTCTCTTGATATCCGCTCCATCAAGATACACACTGCCATCAAATCCCTTTAGCAACCCATCAATGGCCTTAAGGAGCGTGGTCTTGCCGGAGCCATTGGAACCCAATATGCCGATGAATTCACCCTTTTTGACCTCCAGGTTGATGCCCGAGAGGGCCGCAGTACCATCAGGATATCTATAAGAGACCCCGGTTAGGGACAGTCTTACTGTATCTTCCATATTACACCCATTATCAGGATAATGAATAGCGCAATGGTTATCTCGCCTATCTTAAAAGGCCCTTGCCTTAATACTGGCATATCGCCAGTATAACCCCTTTGAACCATGGCCAATGCTGTTTTCTGACTATTCTCGAAGGCCCTTAGGGTAAGCGCCCCGGAAAGGATGCCAAAGGAACTCAGCCCCTGCTTTATCCCTGAGTAACCCAGGCGATTTTTCTGGGCATTATAGATAACAGCGGCATCCTCAAGCAGCACAAATATATACCGATAGGTAAGCATCAGTAGTTCTATAAACTGTCTTGGTATATGGAACCAGGAAAGACCAGCAATGAACTCGGTAAAAGGCATAGCAAAGCCCAGGGTTGTTAAAAGAGATACTGCGCCGATTATCCGGCTGGAAATCTTTAACCCTTCCATAAGTCCATCCTTATGAGCAACCAACTGGAGGCCAAGGAGGTTGAGAGAAAAGAGCGCTTCGCTCCCGGAAAAAAATAATTTCAGGAGAAGTAATACCAACGCAATAAACAACGGTTGTGAAAACCTGACGAGTATGACTCGGAAGGGCACCTGCATCCTTAAACAGAGTAATAAACAGAGCGCAGCAATAAGTAAAGGGAAGCATATACCCTTACTGCTTAAGACCATTACTAAAAGGGCCAGCACAACGATCAGCTTTATCCTGCTATCTATCTTTGAGAGGAAATGGTCTTTCCTAAAATATTCAGAAAATAGTTCCATAAAATTAGAGCCAAGAACAAAGAACACAGAACAAAGAACACAGAACAAAGACTAAAGCTGCTTTATAAAATTAGAGCCAAGAACAAAGAACACAGAACAAAGAACACAGAACAAAGACTAAAGCTGCTTTATAAAGCCAACAATCATTGATGCGATTTCATTTGCTTCTGTGAGTAATTTATTGACCTCCTCTTCTTGGCAATAGCCAAGTTTTTGAGCAATCTCGAGGGAGGCAATTACCTCGTAGTTTGACCTTAGTGAAATTTCTAAAAATCTTTTAAACTCTTTGTTGGAAGTATTCCCGCTTCCTTCTGCAATGTTTAGTGAAATAGAGGTTACTGCCCTTCTAACCTGACTGGATAACCCAAACAGTTCATGTTTTGGAAACCGATTTGTCAAATTATATATTTCTACTGCATAATCAATTGCTTTCTGATATATCTTCATGTTTCTAAAGTTATGCATGATAAAATCCTTCTTTGCTCTTTGTTCTTTGCTCTTTATTCTTTGCTCTTTGTTCTCTGCTCTTTACTCTTTACTCTGTACTCTGTACTCTGTACTCTGTGCTCTGTGTTCTGTCTTCTATCTTCCACGAGTGTTCTCCAGTAATATCCGCCGATAAACCCTCCCACGGCACCTGCCAGCAGAAAAACGAAAAGGAGTAGGTCGCCCTGGTCGGTATTTATTAGAGGCGCTCTGGCCTCTCTGCCATGTTCCCTGGCTACCTTTTCTACCACCGTCTCATCCAC
>MHDQ01000039.1:4029-4278 GCA_001803565.1 Nitrospinae bacterium RIFCSPLOWO2_12_FULL_45_22
AAAACTCTGTTCTTTGCTCTTTGCTCTTTGTTCTCTGCTCTTTGCTCTTTGTTCTCTGCTCTTTGCTCTTTGTTCTCTGCTCTTTGCTCTTTGTTCTCTGCTCTTTGCTCTTTGTTCTTGTTTTCATACCGCACCTCCAGCCTGTTCAGCTTTTATCATACCTAATCTTATAAGTAAATCCGGCCTCTTTTTCACCAGCAGGTTTACCATTCCGGCTGTCATTGCCCCTTCCAGGATGCCTAAAGGAAG
>MHDQ01000039.1:4303-22408 GCA_001803565.1 Nitrospinae bacterium RIFCSPLOWO2_12_FULL_45_22
CGATGTGGTAAGATATGTTGCCCAATCTGCCAGGAGTCCCGCAAAAAAGGCCGAGACAGTAAGGTTTACCTTAAGCCCCCGCAGCATCTTAAATACCCCGTAACCGGCAAAGGAACCTATCACACCCATAGATACTATATCTGCTCCCCAGGTGCTCAAGCCACCATGGGCCAGGAAGAGGGCCTGGATGAGCAGTGCTACCGCAGTGATAAGGATGCTTATCGCAGGCCCAACGGCTATGGCAGACATCCCCGTACCTGCCGGGTGGGAGCAGGTGCCGGCTGTGGGAACCGGGACCGGCATACAGGAGACGATAAAGACCACAGCGGCCATAAGACCCACCAGGGGCTTAAAGGATATATCTCGTTTTGAAATGGTATTGAGCCGCCAGAGCCCATAAGCTACAAAGGGCATGGCAACCGCAAGCCAGAGCGCTGCCCAGTTGAGGGGTAAAATTCCTTCAGAGATATGCATGGCATAAGAGTCTTCCGGGAGAAATACCAACAATGCTAAAGTCATAAAAGCAATAAATAATCTTAAAACTCTAAATCTCGGATTTAATATAATCATATCTATCTCCTCCTAAAACCGATAGGTTAGGCCGGCAAGGATATGATAATCTGCCTCTGCCTGATTGAGGCCAGCTTTTATCCCGATATCAAGATCGAGGTTTTCGTATAGGGAATAGATAAGGCCTCCCAGTATGAAGGCAGGATGGGTGCTGGAGCCTCTGTCTGGATTTGTTCTCCACCTACATTTCCCACCAGCTTCAGCTTTCTTGTCGCGGTATATTCAGCCGCCAGGGAATAATGCCATACATCCCGCAGCTCTTTACTATTTTTGGTAAAGCCAAGGTTCAGATGCAGAATTATAGGGCCAGTTGCTTTAGTCGAGATAAACGCCAGGCCATAACTCGTCTTGCCATCGCCAAGCCCTTTTTCATCATCTCCAGTAGGCAGGGTAATGCCTGGCTTCAGGGCAAGGCTCAGGCCCTCCCGGTCATAAAATCGCCACTTTATTTCAATTCCAATATCAGAAATACCATGTTCGGTTATCATATGGCCCTCGTGATCTCGGAAGCGGAGAAGATGATAGGGAATGGAGAGGACAAGGTCTACATTGTCCCTTAATCCGGCTGTGAAGATACTCGCTGGCTCGGTAGCGAAATCATGGTTATCTCTGGCATGTTCTCCAATTAGTTCTAACTGAAATTTTCCCGCCCCTTGCGTGCCTGTGTCATCGGTAATCAAGGGATGCGCTGCAAATACGTCACCCGACATCAATAATACAATCGCCATACTTAGGAAAGCATAGTTATTAAAAATGGAAGATTCCAGGATAGTAAATACTCTCTTAAACACAATCTTTTCCTCCCTTCCGTCGAGGTTATGGGAATGAAAGGTCTCCTGGCTTAGGACTCCCTACTCGCCGATCTTCCCATCCCGATTATCGGGACAGTGATCTTATTGGCTTTCGTTTCCATCACAGTTGCGGGACAGCCGGGGATTCTCACCCCATTCCGCTTATTCATTCCCAAGAATTAGTTACTGATCACCGCAGAGGGTCTTATCTACCACCTCCCTCCCCTAAAGGGCCCCAAAATAAAAAATCCCCAATCTCCCAAAATTCCTGGGAAATTGAGGATTGCACCCAGCTTCCTTCATCCTCAACTATACCCCCCTACCCGCGGAGGAGTATTAGCGACCATCATATAGGCAGGTCTTCTGGCTTGTGGATCACCCTACTACCAACGCCTTCCCACCTTACTGAAATAAGGCAGTGGCTTTACCCTGGCCTCTTTTCGGCAGGGCTGTTAGTTTCGTCCCCACTCACAGCGGCGGGACCACGACCGCTTCTAACGGCTCTTCCCTTTTAATCCCTAAAAAACGGAACCTATATGAATGAAAGTCTTTAGTTATTAAACCAAAAATCAACCTAAATAGCAAGATAAATTTTTCCTGACAAAATCCAGGGTATGAGCTATTATAAAAATATGATATAAAATATTAAGTCAACCCTCTCGTGAAACTCCATTATTAGAACCATTGGAGAATCGGACCTGGAGAAAACCTCCATCCCCTGACAGGCACTACGGAACATGGTGGCCAGACTTAGGATGAAGGAGGGATATCTATGAAAAAGAGGGTAGTAATAACCGGATTGGGAGCTATAACACCTTTAGGTACTGGCCGGCAAAAGAACTGGGAAAAAGCCTTGCAGGGGAAGTCCGGCATAAGAAGGATCACCATCTTTGACCCCTCACCCTACCCTACCCAGGTTGCCGGTGAAGTACCCGATTTTGACCCGACTGCTTTTATGGATAGCAAGATGCTCAAGCGTATGGATACTTTTATCCAGTATGCCCTGGTAGCTAGCCTCATGGCCATGGAGGATGCTGGCCTGGTACCCGAGGGAGTAGATTATATTAATGCCCATGGGACCTCTACCCCTTATAACGATAAGTGCGAGACCCTGGCAATCAAAAAGGTATTTAGAGATCAGGCCTATAAATTAGCCATTAGCTCCAACAAGTCCATGATTGGGCACTTGATGGGTGCCTCTGGAGGAGTAGAGGCCCTATTTACTATCCTGACGCTATATCACGATATCATACCCCCGACCATAAACTATGACCACCCTGATCCAGACTGTGACCTGGATTATGTGCCCAATGTCGCAAGGCCGCAGACGGTTAACGTAGCCCTTTCTAACTCCTTTGGCTTCGGTGGGGTAAACGGTACCCTGGTATTTAAGAAATATGAATAGAGGCAAGAGGGAATAGGCGATGGGCTCTGCTGGGTCATAGCCTCTAGCCTCGTGCCTCTAGCCTGGCGAGGAATAACTATGTTATTGATAACGGGTGGAACGGGTTTTGTAGGAAACAGTATAGTAAAGAAAGCCCTGGATAAAGGGCTAGATGTGAGATTGTTAATTCATCGCCGAAAAAGGCCAGAATTCTCACAACACCCTAAAGTTAACCAGGTGGTAGGAGATATTTTACAACCTGAGACCCTGACTAAAGCCTTAGAGGGTGTAGATGCTATTATCCATTTAGTAGGGATTATAGTAGAAACCAAAGGGGCCAGTTTTGAGGCTATCCATCATCAAGGCACAATAAATATAGTAACCGCAGCCCAAAAAGCTGGCATTAAAAGGTTCATCCAGATGAGCGCCCTGGGTAGTAGCCCTGCAGCAGCCAGCCGCTACCATCAGACCAAAGGGAAGGCCGAGGAATATCTTAGGGCCAGTGGCCTTGATTATACCATCTTCCGCCCCTCCATCATCTTCGGCCCAGAAGATCAATTTATTAATTGGTTATGTCAGGTAATCAGATACTCTCCCATAATACCTATTATCGGCCCTGGGACTAATAAGCTACAGCCTATCTATGTAGAAGATGTAGCCGAGTGCTTTATCCAGGCCCTAAATAAGACTGATACCATAGGTAGGAGTTATGACTTAGGGGGGCCAGAACAATTCACTACGGAAGGTCTTATAGACCTGCTCCTAAAGCTCCTTAATAAAAATCGCCTAAAGATCCATCTGCCCATCCCGCTTATGAAGCTCAATGCCGGCTTAATGGAAAGGTTCTTGCCTAATCCTCCCCTTACACAGGATCAACTCCTCATGCTTCAGCAGGACAATATCTGCGATACCGAGCCTGTAATAAAAGACATCGGGCTCCAGTTGATGTCCCTGGATAAAGTTATAAGCCAATACCTTATTGACATTCTCTACTCTTTTTGCTAGCTTATTCTGACATTGTCACATTAAAGATTGCTTCGTCGCTTGCGATCTTCGCAATGACAGTTGGTGAACTTTTTATGCCCGTTTATGCCAGGGAACAAAAAAAGGATTTAGGTTACGATGAAACATCATAATTATTCTATTATTGGTCATCGCCAGCCAGCGGTAGATGCAGCATCCAAAGCTACAGGACAAGCGCAGTATACCGTGGATATACAATTGCCGGGTATGCTCTGGGGTAAGATATTACGGAGCAAATATCCCCATGCCCGCATACTCAATATTGATACCAGCAAGGCCGAAAAACTCGCTGGTATTAAGGCAGTAATTACCCATAAAGATACCTTGGGTAAAAAATTTGGCTTTGTCCGCAATACGGCGGATCAGTACCCCCTGGCCGTGGATAAGGTGCGCTATATTGGCGATGAGATTGCGGCTGTTGCGGCTGTAGCGGAAGATGTTGCTGAGGAGGCCCTGGCCCTTATCCGGGTGGATTACGAGGTTTTACCGGCTGTCTTTGACCCCCTGGAGGCTATTGACCCAGAAGCACCTCTGATCCATGACGGACAAAATAATATTAGCGCCCGGCTGGCCTGGGAGTTCGGTAATGTGGAAGAGGGGTTTGGGGAGTCCGATTTTGTCCGGCAGGATACCTTTTATACCCAACCGGTTAATCATTGCCCTCTGGAGCCCCATGCCTGTGTAGCCAGCTTTGAGCCCCCTGATCATCTCACGGTCTGGGCCTCTACGCAAGGGGTATTCTATCTGAGGAACCAGTTGTCCCGTACCCTGGATATGCCTATAAGCAATATAAGGGTTATACGTCCCCAGGTTGGTGGGGCCTTTGGCGGTAAGATAGAGCTATTCCCTTTCAATGTTTGTGCTGCTATCCTGTCCCAAAAGACCGGCAAGCCGGTAAAGATCGTTTGTACTAGAGAAGAGGTATTCACTGCTACCCGGTGCCGTCACCCTATGATTATTCATTTAAAAACCGGGGTAAAAAAAGACGGTGCCTTAGTAGCAGTCCAGGCCCGGATTATCCTGGATGGGGGGGCATATAACAGCACTGGTCCGGTAGCAACTTATTTAGCCGGAGCCTTTCTCTGTCTGCCCTTGAAGGCCCGAAATATCAAATACGAAGGTTTTCGGGTCTATACTAATAAACCGGTCTGTGGGGCGCAGCGGGGTCATGCGGTACCCCAGATCCGCTTTGCTATAGAGTCTCAGTTGGATATAATAGCCGAGACACTGGGCTTAGACCCTATAGAACTCCACTTGAAGAATGCCGTCCAGACAGGAGATGTGACCTTGAATAAGCAGGTCATTACCAGTTGTGGTTTTTCTGAATGTTTAGAAAAGATTAAGGCCCAGCGATCCCCGGCTCTCCCTGAGGGTAAAGGGATAGGCTTCGCTACCTGTGCCTTTGTGTCTGGCGCTACCTATCACCTATTCTTTACTACCGAGGCCTTTGCTAATGCTATTATTCAGGCCAATGAGGACGGCACGGTATCCCTTATTACTGGCGTAGCCGATATTGGCCAGGGCTCTGATACAGTCCTGGCTATGATAACGGCTGAGGAGCTAGGTATAGGAGTAAAGGATATCAAACTGATAACCGCCGATACTGATCTAACCCCTTATGACTGGGGCTCTGGCTCCAGCCGGGTTACCTATCAGGCCGGTAATGCCACAAAGATGGCGGCTGCTCAGGTAAAGAAGCTCCTGCTTGAAGCCGTTTCCCATGAGTTAGATGTCTACCCTGAGGAGCTAGTAGCCCGGGATGGCAGGATATTTGTGAGGGACCGGCCGGAAAAGGGCATATCTTTTGCTGAGGCGGTCTCATTAGCCCAGAAGTCTACTGGTGGAGAACCTATAATTGGCCAGGGGGAGTTTCAGCCCCAGGAAGCTAAGGTTAACCTCCAGAGTGGTGAAGGAAACACCTCGCCTGCCTATAGCTTTGGGGCGCAATTGGCTCAGGTAGAAATAGATAAAGAACTGGGCAAGGTCAAGGTTACTAAGATGGTCGTTGCCCATGACTGTGGTCTGGCTATTAACCCCATGGCGATAGAAGGGCAGATTGAAGGCTCTATAGCCATGGGTCACGGCCAGGCCCTATATGAAGAGTTGATACAGGAAAAGGGCCAGACCCTTAATGCCGATTTTATCAATTACCGGCTACCAACAGCCCGTGATGTGCCGGAAGTAGAGACTATGCTGGTAGAATCGGTAGACCCCGGGGGGCCTTATGGGGCCAAAGAGTCAGGCGAGGGGATCATTGTCTCTACTATACCAGCTATTGCCAATGCCATCTCTAATGCTACCGGTGGCCGTATCCATTCCCTACCCCTTACCCCAGAAAAGCTCCTGAAGGCCCTTGAACAAAAGACAAAATAGCTAAGAGGTCCTCTCTCGGTAACTATTCACCGCTGAACCAGACGCTGAGGCGCAGAGTCTTCTTACGGATCGTAAGGAGTAAGGTGTGAGGGTGAGGGGGCATCTCCTTACGCCTAACGCTCTCACGCCTTACGGGGCGTCTCTGCGGTTACCCCAGGGTATTGAGCAATTACCTAAATTGTTACAACTTGTGGGATTTTCTATAGCCGTTATTATCTCTTGTAATTTGCTGCTATATTCTTTTTCTAAGGCAGCTAATAGTTGCATCCCTTCCCTGGAGCCCTCAGGATTAGGAGTGATAGCAGCACCCCTTATTCCCCGCTGGGCCAATTCTTCTACGATTAGCTTTTCTATAGCCTTTAGTTTCTCTCCCCTTGCCCGCTGGTACTCCCCGTATAGTCCTTCTATCTTAGTCGCTACCGTTTGACCATTCTTTTGGAAGCGGTTGATAACTTCTAGCAGCTTATCATTAATATTAGAGATGGTGTTGGGCTTTGACCATACCAACGATAGAAATTCCCTGGTAAGTAGCTCATCTCTACTTAATATCTTCTCTATAGCCTCTAGCCTATCTTCACCGGACCAGTATCTGGTTAGCAAGCCGGTGGCCTGGGATATATATTCCTGTTTCTTTATCTCCTCTCTCTCTTCCTGTGTGGTCTTAATTTCTCTGGTCTTCTCTAAAGCCAGTTCTAAGGCACTCTTTAACTCACTCACCCTACCCTCCCCTTATCCCTATACAGGATAATTCAATTATTACCATCTTTTTATATCGCTATAGGGATCGTAAAGCAAGGAAAAAGTGCTAGCCCCTCCTTAAAATCCTCTATTTTTTTTGAAGGACTTACCCCAAAAACTATGGTAGAATTTTAATTATTGAATAATTCCTAATGAAAATGCTCTGCCAGTATTTCGTTTCCTCTTCCAAGACCCCTTAAGCGGTAGGGAGAGTATGTTGGTAGAAGGGGGATGCCTCGACATCTCCAAATAGTCACTCTAATATGTATGATTCATAAACATATATAGTATGGAGGATTGAATCATGAGCCAAGTGATAGAATTGCGCCTAGAAGTTGAACCTATAAGCCCAGACACACCTTCTACTGTAAGTTCTCTCATAAAAGAGGCAATTGATGAATCAATCACCGCCAGTGGGATAAAACATGTAATATCCCCCCAAGAACTGAGTATAGTATTTGAACAGCACTTACCAACACCCCAAGATTTGGTTTTGGTAGTTTCAATTATCCAGTTAGTGATCACCGCAGACCCACAATTTTTCTCAAGAATAAAGATATTTTTAGATTATCTTTTCGCAAATGTAAAATTCAAAAAAGCTGCTCCCCAAAAAATAAACGCTAAAATTTCAATGGGAGATAAAAAAATTGAGGTCAAAAATCTTAGTGTTGAAGATGCCATTAAAGTCATAACGAAAAATTATGAAGTTCATTTTAATCCTACTGGAAAAGGTTAGAATACTATGCCTTTAGATCCTGAACGGCAGGCAATATTGGATATATATTGTCATGTATTTGAAAAGTTGCTTGGGCATCTTAACATTTTTGAAACACCTTCTATTATTGATTGCGATTGTTACGCAATTGTTAGAGAATGTTTTGATCCTGCCGTTAAGGAATTTGGTAAAAATCCACCTCTAACCAATGACAAAGGAGTTCTTCTTCAAGATCTACTGAAAAAAATAGAGGGCTTATTTAGCTTTAACTATTCAAGTCACAATGATTTGCTAGATTCATTTCAGCGTTATAAATATCTTGTTCTGAATACACCTATTTTATCTCCTACCTGGATAGATAACTCTCAGGAAATCGGAGAAAGATTATCATGTCAATTTTATTCACAAGTTTCCAGTCAAAAATATCAAGGTCTAGAAAGATCTGTTACTATTGTTATAACCCCTAGTAATAAGACATTTATTTCTTCTGTTCCCCAAAAATCTGGGGGAATAAGTGAAATATGTTTAACTTTTGGAGTAGCCGATTTTGATTTTAAGACTTATGTTAATCTCCCCTTCTATTTTTTCCACGAGTACTTATCCCATATACATTCGGCAAGTCTTTTTAACGAGTGTAATCTCACGCAGACATCATTATTTGAAGACGGTTGGCTTATCTATATTGCTCATCATAAATATGAAAATTATATTCGTTCAAATCCTGAATTTGCGGAAGAACTATCCCACAAAGAGCACTATCTTAAAAGCTATATCTATTCTATCACTGACAGGGAAAAAGGAAATAACCATGCTCAAAAAGGTTATGAACTCGCTGAAAGATTTGCACAAATTGTAGGTGAGGAACTATGTCATAAAATCAGTTTGCTTTTGGCAATGCATGACTATGATTCCCTGCCAGGTTATTCTTTCCTGCACACTAAGTTCTTGTTTATTGTTAATAACTGGCTTCCTCGCTATTTCAAAATGGGGGAAGATGAGAAAAAAGACGAAGTTGAGTTAATGACTTTGGCAATTGATGATCAAGAACCCCTGAAAAGTGTTTTAGAGTTGATGGAATAGATTATTTAAAAAAATAATGAAATTATTTTATTGGTACTTGACAGAAAAATATATTATGTATAATATGTATAAGAAACATATAAATCGGCCTCATTCTATACCGGGGAAGAAAATGTATATTTAAAGGCGCTGCTTGGTTATTTCCATAAGATAAAGGAGACAACATATGATAAAAAAGGTCGTGGCCATCATTATTAACGCATTAACTCATCATAATAGGAGACCAACAAGCTAATAAGAAAAGGTACACATGGGTCTAGATAATATCAGAAAAATAGCCAATAGCTTATCGTCTGATGGAATTGCTGGATTCACTTTAGTTACTGTAAAACCATTATCTTAATGATGGGTTAACCTAAGAGTCGTATTATATATAATAAGGATTATGGGTATGAAAAGGTTTATGTTTACCACAAATAAGAAAGAATTCAGATTTCACAAAGAAGACTTCATGGATAATGGAGAGGAAAAAAATATACTTAAGGCAGAAGATTTGCCGGGAGTCTCTAGCCTTCATCTGGAAATTCCGCTTAAGTTCCAGAAAGAATATGCGGCTCTTGAGAAGAGAGCTTTGTTTGGCAGACAAGCAATGAATATATTAAGTAGTCTATCAAGAGACCTCTTGATCTTATCCCATGAGGAAATTTTGCGCCAAATATCCGTGAAGGCTCGTCAACTGCTAGACGTCCCTGTATGTATCCTTTGGAAACTAGACAGAAAGGACAATAAGCTGAAGATAGTTGAATCTTGCGGTAATGTGAGTGAGGAATATAAAAAAATAGAGATTAACCCTAATGACCCCACAATGAAAGAATATCTCGATAGAAGGAATGTTGGCTATCTTATAGATGCTACCCGACAACAGAAATATTTTAAGCACTCTAAAGCGGTAGAAGAACAGGGATGGGTTTCTCTCTTGAGCGCCCCCATGAAAGTTGATGGTGACCTTATTGGGATGTTGGATATCTTTACCCTGGAAAAACGCCTTTTCGAGGACTGGGAAAAAGAGTTCTTTGGTATCTTTGCAAACTATGCTGCTGTCTCGATACAAAGGGGTGAGATACTAATTAAGCTAAAATCCAGACAGGAGCAAAACCTCCAATTGGGAGAAATTATCGCCCGTATACATAGCTCCGATAATTTCGATCATATGTTACACTTTATTCTAATTGGTGCTACAGCTAGTTTTGGGTTGGGGTTCAATCGCGCCCTTTTATTATTAAAGGAGGAGACTACCAATACCTTTACCTTGAAAGGTAGAATGGCGATCGGAGAACTTACAAAAGATAAAGCTCTTGAGGCTTGGAAGAAGATAGATCACCTAAGCTTTGATTATTATTGTTGTATTGTACAAAAGAAAGGTATCAGCGATACCCCATTAAATCAATATGCAAGGGAAATTCTTATCCCTTTAGAAGATGGTTCTCAAGAGATCATTAAGGAAGTTTTCCGTTCAGGAAAACGCCGAATTATCTCTAAATTCGAGTTCTCTCAATTAAATGAAAGTTTAATACAAAAATTTGACCCTACTTCTGATATTATTGCTGTTCCGTTAGTAGCAAAAGGAAATAGTGTTGGTGTACTAATCGTTGATAACAAATTTAATGATCGTACATTTTCTGCAGATGAGGTTGAATCCTTACAAGCTTTAGCTGATCAAGCCGCCATAGCGATCTTTAATTCCCTGGTACTTCGACAGAGGGACAACCAAAGTCGGCGTGAGAGGCTGATCACAGAGATCAGACAAATCGTTGAATGGCCCTTTGCTGACAAGCACCCCGGAACCTCTTATGAAAAAGAATTGGATGAGACTTTAGATTGTATAGTTAAAAAGACTGCGGAAGCCCTTCACGCTAAAGAGTGTTTCCTTAGATTGTTGAATAAGACAACCAACAATCTGGATCTGAGAGCTTACTATGATGGGACCAATAAAAAAATAAATCTGGCTGAGGCCCGTAAATTTAAGTTGGGGGAAGGCATCGCTGGATTTGTTGCGCAGACAGGCAGAGCTTACATCTGTCCAGATGTTTCCATAGATGAACATTATGCTGGCCCTGATATAGGTGGAAACAGAAACTCAATATTGTCTGTCCCTATCAAATCTGGTTCTGATGATGTCGTTGCAACACTTAGTGTAGGTAGTGATAACAAAGCAGCCTTTGGAGAAGAAGAAAAAATTCTGCTTGAGGGAATAGCCAGAAGTGTTCTAATGGCTATTGAACGAGCCAATTTGATGGACACTTTGTTTCGTCTTGCCGAAGAGGCAGCGAAGGCGAGAGAGCTTGACCACCTACTCAATCAATTAACCCTTTTTGCAACGGACCTAATGAGGGAACCGGTTTGTTTAGTCTGGTTACTCGACAAGGATAAAAATGGATTCACGGCAAGGGCGTTTCATGGACCAGCGGGACAAAACCCTGATTTGAGCAAGCTCTTTATCAGCAACAATACGGCTGAAATCGCTGAATTCTTACAGAGAGAAAAACCCCTATATATTGAAGATGCAAGGCAGAGCGAAGCGCACGCCTACAGGGAATTGGTAAAGGAACTGGATTGGAAGAGCATGCTAGCGATTCCTCTTACCTCTGAGGGGTGTGCCATTGGAATTCTGCAGATATATTCATATCAAGAAGCACGCAGATTTACTACTTGGCAGTTGCAGCGATTCAAGACATTTGCCGCCCAAGCCTCTCTTGCTATAGAAAACTGCTATACTCGAATGAGATTGGAGGCCCTGAATCAAGTCAACCAAGAAATGACCGAAATACCTCATAAGAAAGAGTTCTTGGATTTTCTCCTTAAGAAGAGCTTGGTGCTGGTAGGCTCCAACATCGGTTGTGTAAGCCTCCTGGATTATAATTCAGGGGAACTTAAAATAGTGGCTTCCGAGGGGATTCCGGATCACCCTTTGAAACTCGGCCAGGGTATTACTGGTAAGGCCCTTCTGGAAGAGAAACCAATTAGGGTCGATGATGTTCTGACCAATGAGTGGCGTGACATATATTTCGAAGCCAGGAAAGATACTCGATCTGAACTGGTAATCCCTATCGTGATTTATAATTCGCAGGTTCGCATCGGTCAACAAGTCCAGTTGGCATCAAAGCCGATTGGTGTACTGCACATTGAAAGTCCCACAATTGGGGCCTTTTCTGAAAAAGATGAGCAAACTCTAGCAGCTCTCGCCCGCCAGGCCGCAATGATTCTTGATAGAATTGAGTTTGACAAAAAACTTGATGAGTTAAGGAAAGCTGAGACCACTATTCTTGCCAAGACGGACGGGGAAGGAGCTATTGGAGCTATCCGTGAAGCTATTAGCAAAATCCTGGGATATGAATGGGTCAATATTTCCCTGATAAATCTTGAGCTTGGCAGAATTAAATCGGAGCATGTATTCGGTCTGCCAGAGTACGAGAAAGAGACGTTCAAGAAGCTAGCGGACCATCGTCTTGATAGTAATGATATTCAGGCTGATATTGTTAGGACCAGGCATATAGAAGTTCCGGAGCCTGACGATCCCCGCTTCGATTGTGCAATCTATGATCGTTTTAACCATAAGAAATTCATCAGGGTATATATTCCCATGATTACTTCTGAAAACACCGTCCTTGGCACAGTAGAAGCTGGTTATGAGATGACCCTTTACAGAAAATATATCTATGAGAAGGACATACAAATCTTGAAAAAGTTTGTTGATTATGTAGTCTCTGCTCTTGGAGGAAGGAAAAGGGCGCTCTTAGATAAAATCACTCATGAACTGAGGTCACCCGCAGTAGGTATCCGAAATAATGCCAGCTTCCTACAGAGACGCTGGGAGGAATTGGAAAAAGGAAGAATCGAGCCGAAACTTAATGACATAATTGCAGATTGCGAGATATTGCTTCTTGAGGTCGAGGAGTTAGAATATCTCCAGCGGAATATCCTTACCCGAGAAGCCCAATAGGAAACTATCTTGGTATTTAGAGACATAATTATCAAGACAATTCTTCAACTAAAGCCCCTTATGCGAGAGAAGGGTTTTGATATATCAAAGATATTTTATAGGCCAGAGTATATCCATAAGATCCCAAGGCTCCTTGTGGATCGGGCTAGACTGAATCAAGTGGTATTTAATGTGCTGATGAATGCCATAAAATACGCCGAGGACGATCCGAATAGATTTGCCATCCGTATCGAAGTAGACGAAAACAGGAATTTCTATATCATTAAATTTAAAGATTGGGGAATCGGGGTGAAAAAAGGCCTTGAGGACAAGATCTTTGAAGCAGGGTTTCGGGCGCCAGAGGCTATTGATAAGTATGTCACTGGTTCAGGTTTAGGGCTAAAAATTTCTCGAGACATTATGAGAGGACTTGGGGGAGACTTGAAGTTAACGAGTAGTTACAAACCTACCGAATTTGGAATGATGTTACCCAAGACATTGAGGGAAAATAAAATATGATCCTGTTTGTAGATGATGAAACAAGAAGGATGGAGAGCTATAAGGAAGAACTGGAATTATCTGGTTATGAGGTTAAATTTCTACAGGATGTTGATTCTGCCTGGCGATTTTTCGAGAACAATTTCGAAAAAATAGATCTCCTTATATTAGATCTTATTATGCCACCGGGACAAATCTTCAAAGATGAAAATACTGAAGATGGGTTGAGGACTGGAATTTTTCTCTTTAAGAAAATAAGGGAAAAGGCCACGGCCCTTCCTACGGTACTCTTTTCTGGTGGGCAACCACCAGGAGGAGTCCAAGAACTTCCTGTTATTATCTTTACAAATGTCTCTGACGCCGCTGTACGGGAAATATTTCGGCGAAAGGAAAAGTGCTGGTTCATTCACAAGGAGGATGTGTTACCCTTTGAGCTTGCTGAAAAGATAAAAGAAATCCTTGAATCATCTTAAGGAGATAGGAAAAACAATGTCTGCCCAATTAGATGTACCCTTCTTGGCTAATATTTTTCAAGAACTAATGGCCGTTTTAAAAGATAGCAAGAAAGCTATTTTACCTGAAAACGAGAATAAGTTTTGTGCTAGGGCTGCCGATATCCTATTGTCCGATATCATGAAGTTAAGCAAGATTGCATGGGATTGCAGCAATGGCGGTTGGATCGAGATTCGCGGAAGGTGGCAAGATATCAGAAGAAAAGTAGAAATGGCGTCGCGGAGATTTAACCTCCTAAGTCCCTTGGGCCAAAAATATTTTGAAGCAGACCTAAGAAGATGGGTGATTGAATGTGGGCTCAGGCAGGATCAGAATATAATCAGGCAACTAAAGAAAGATCCACTTTATCCTTCTGAAGCCATTAATCGCCTTTTTGAAATGGCAGAGAAGAGAATAGGTGAGAGGGTAGGTGAGTCTGATAATGGTGTAGATATTTCGTTTGATATGTCCGTATTGATCAATATTTTAGAAGAACTAAAAGATGTTTTTAAAGAAAGCGGGAAGGCTATTCTTCCTGAAAACGAGGATAAGTTTTGTGACAGGGCTGCCGATATCCTATTGTCCGATATCATGGGGTTAAGCAAGATTGCACGGGATTGCAGCAATGGTGGTTGGATCGAGATTCGCGGAAGGTGGGATTATATAAAAAAAATATTAGAAATAGAGCAACCAATTTCCCCGAAGATTTGGGGTGAAGTATCGCTTAAGGTAAAGAGGGCTATATTAATTGCAAAAAAATTTACTGTAAGTCAAATTGTAGACATTACTGGAATAAAATATCAGAGCGTGGAAACGGTAATACAGAGGCTTCTAAAAGAAGGTGCACTTATCAAAGTCAATTCTGATAACCTGGTTTCGCCAGAAGGGACAACTACAAAGAAGGGGAGGCCCAAACAGTACTACACTTTTGCCAATCCTGAAAAAACTAAAATGCTTCGAGATAATTTGGATGCCCTCTTACAAGAGCAATCTCTGGTTGAACCATCGAGACATAAGCCTAAAAACCCCCATTTTATGAAAGCCCTTTCAACTATCGATTCGTTAGAAGCATCCTGTTCTGAAATTACTGATAATTTGTTAAATGAAATTGATATTAATCTTTCCCTTGCGCGAGAATATGAGGAGATGGTTGATGAAAATAATGAAATAGCTATGGCATATATTGATTTTGCTCAAGCCAGATTGGAATATTTAAGAGAGGAAAGAGAAGAGGGCGAGAAACTTTTAGAGAATGCTAAAAATGTTTTCAAAAAATACAAAATGCCTGAAGAACAATCTATTGATGAATACCTAATTTCCTCAAAGTTAAGTCTTGCAATCAAAGAAACAAAAAAAGCTATTAAAAATGAAAACTATGAAATATTGGCACATAAATTAAATAGCTTAACGTCAGATTTTGCCTCCTATTCTATTTTACCCTCTATTACCTCCCGAATAAAGGAATTCATTGAAACTGCTTGCCAACTATCTAACCTAACAGGTGACTTACTGGGCAAAAATAGGAGGTTGGAAGAGCAAATTCAGTCATTATTGGAGGAGAACGAAAAACTTAAGATCCAACAACAATTATCCAGCGAAATAAATCGCAATTTATCAGAAGCAGTAAAGAATTATTCATTGATACCTGAAGCTCGTTATCCACAGCACGAATTGCCGAAACCTAGTTTATTTGGCGAAGGTGAACCATTACGACTACCTGAAAAGGTGTTGACTCTCTCAGAATTTAGTTTACGTAATAAACGAAAGGCAGTAAATTGATAGTCGCCGAGAAATTAGAATTTACAGAGTATTTAAAAAAAGGGATAGAAGCTCGCGAAAAAAAGGAATATGAACCTGCCATAAAATTTCTTAACATAGCCGCAGAGCATAATCCTGATGATGCCCTCCCTTATTTAGCCATTGGTCTGGTTTATAAGGATCAAAAAAAACCAGAAGATGCTATTGGTGCATTTGAGAAGGCAATTGAAATTGACCCCAAAAGAGCTGATGCATATAAGGTACTTGGTCTTTCCTACAGGGAATTAGGACGAGTTGAAAAAGCCGAGAAGGCATTTCAGAATGCCCTTGAATTTGAAGTCTTTACTGATAACAGAATACAAATCCTTTCTATTTTGGGAGCCATTTTTCTTAAGCAGAGAAGACACAATGAGGCAATTGATACATTTAAAAAAGCCCTTAATCTCGCTCCCAATAACTCTAGCCTTTTTTATAAATTAGGAATGTGTTATTTTGAGAATGGAAAATATGAAGAAGCTATAAATACATTGATTCAAAGTTTAGAAATTGAAGAAACTGTGGAGGCAAATAATCTTCTTGGAATTATTTATGGTTATACTAATCGGCACAAGGAAGCAGAAAAAGTTTTTAAAAAAGCCTTAAAAATAAATTTTGAAAATGCGGCAACCCATATAAATCGTGGTATGGCTTGCATGGCTTTGGGAAAGATAGAGAAAGGAATTAGAGACTTTAAGAAAGCGGTAGAACTCAACCCTCAGAGTTATACAGCTCGGTTTTTATTGGGGTTAGCGTATTTAGCTGATGAAAATAAACAGAAAGCTTTGTTCTGTTTAAAAGAAGCCATGAAATTGAAAGATGAAGAACCCCAGGTATTATACACGATGGGCTATATTCTTTTAGCAACTGATGAATACGATGAAGCCGAAAAAGTAATTGAAAAGCTGATAGGCTTGAGTCCTAGAGATGCAGACGCTTACAATCTCCTTGCCGGTATAAAATTTAAACAGAATGAAATAGAGGAAGCTCTTGATATTCTGAAAAAGGCAATTTCCCTTAAGCCTAGAGAAGCGATATACTATTTCAATATGGCCTCAGCCTATAAAGCCTGTGGACGGGAAGAAGATGTCATCAAAGCCATAAATAGAGCCATTGAGTGTGATGAAAAAGATGCCCAAGTTTATCACATAGCAGGTCGTTTGTTGAAAGATATGAAAAAGTATACAGAAGCCTTAATTAACTTTGAAAAGTCTATTGAACTTGAGGATGGTAGATATACCACCTATACCGCTTTAGGAGGGGTTTATCTAGAATTAGATAAGATTAAAGAGGCCAAAGAAGCTTTTCAAAAAGCTATCAGTTTTAATCCCCAATATGCTCCGGCCCTTTTTTACTTGGGGTTGTGCTTTCACTGTGAAGGAGATTACACAAGAGCTATTCGGCCTTTAAAAACCGCTATTAAATACAAACCTGAAAATGTTTCTCCATACCAATTATTGGCTATAGTATATGATATGTTGGATAATTACAATGAATCTATAAAGGTAATTACCAAAGCAATAGAAATAGAACCTGAAAATCAGGGACTTTACTATATATTGGGTAATATCCATTTAGGTTTCCAAGAGTATGAAAAAGCTAGGGATGCCTATAACAAACTAATAGAATTGAACCCCCAATCTGCAGAAGCATATCTGGGAATTGGAAGGATTTATTATAAGCGTAAAGACTTTGAAAAGTCTATCGAAGCTATTAAAAAGGCAATTGAATTTAAAAACAATTACCCAGATGCCTATTATTGGTTAGGGAGTGTGTATCATGAGAATAAAAATCTTAGGGAGGCAGAGGAATCTCTTAATAAAGCTATTGAATTAGATCCTTCAAGAGAAAATTATTATAATAGTTTGGCAGTTGTTTATAAAGACCAGAAAAGATATGAAGATGCCTTTCAAACAGTCAAAAAAGCCCTGGAACTAGATCCTGATGAGTCAGTTTATCACAATAATCTGGGCTTTACTTATTATCTGATGGGCCATATAGACAAAGCCATAGAAAAATTCAATGACTCAATTAACATTGATCCAGATGATTCAAGACCATATTTTAACTTAGCCATGTGCCATATAATACAAGGGAAAGAAGAAGAGGGAATAAAAGAGTATCAGAAGGCGTTAAAAGTTGATCAAAAATTTGTAAAAGCACAGATAAGAGAACATATTAAAGACCTTGAAGATGCACTTGCTGAACACCCTGAATGGGAAACAAAATTGCAACCAGCCTTGAAATTATTACAGGAAAATTTGAACGGAAAGAAATGAATATTAATGTTTTCTCCCAAAATATTCTCCCCATATTCGGATAGCTTAATCTTTTACTATTCGGAATGGTGTTAACACCAACCTCTTATATTTTTAACTAAAATTACTCAAATGCTGCCCAAAATCCAACCTCTCTTTTGTATTTAACCAAAAAGCATGACTCCCTCACTCGGTGGGGCAATCGTTTATTTCAGTTACGGAGGGAAAACTATCCGTAAAATAGCGATTAAAAATAGCCTAAGAGTAGAAAAGTCCTCTTGGAATAAGACTTTCGAGAGAGTATAATGCTTAAAAACATTCACCCACTGGGTGAAACAGCAAACCTTAAACTCAAGAGGACTGAGAAATATGGTACAACAAACTGTTTTGCCTTTCAAGATAGAGATGACGGATGAGGTATTGACGCCTAGGGCGGGGTTAGCCTTGATAGCGGAATATATACATGGGCT
>MHDQ01000040.1:0-2253 GCA_001803565.1 Nitrospinae bacterium RIFCSPLOWO2_12_FULL_45_22
AGAAGCTGGGGCAGAACTTGCACCTGAAGCACAAATAGAGATCAGCCCCCTTTATGCGCTGGACAAAGAAGAACTAATAAAAAAGTTCAAAGGGCAAGCTATATATATAGGTGAAGATACCTTTCTTGGTGTCAGTTGACGGATCAAGGTTTTTTTGCTAAAGTTGTAACCAGAAATAATTTGTGTCAAGCATAAATCTATACCAGGCACGGTAACGTCAAAGTTATGCTAAATGTGCCCTGTAAATCAACCCTGAAGGGTTGATTTATCAAGGCTAAAGCCTTGAGTTACATAATCAGATATTTCAAGACAACTTTGACATGACCGTGCTATACCAGGGCGAGAAGCAGTGCCCCATGCCTTAATAAGGGATTGAAAGAGTGGCCTTTTCTGCGTGGTTTCAATGTATTCATGGTTGTAATGAACACTACCCTCTGACGGAGATCATCTATCGTTGCAAGCGGTGCGGTGGTCTGTTAGAGGTAGTACATGACATGAATGAATTAAAAAAGAATAGCCCAGCGGAATGGAAGCAGATCTTTGATGAGCGCTACATGCGGACTACCTGGCCATATGGCAGCTCTGTCTGGGGAAAGAAGGAGTTGGTTTGCCCCGTAGTAGATAATGAGAATATAGTATCTATGTATGAGGGAGGGACCAACCTCTTCTGGGCCAGGCGTTTTGGCGAAGAGATTGGCCTGGAAGACCTATGGATTAAACAGTGTGGGAATAGTCACACCGGGTCATTTAAGGATTTAGGTATGACCGTCCTGGTCTCTATGGTCAAGCAGATGATAGCAGAGGGTAAGGATATTAAGGCAGTAGCATGCGCCTCTACCGGTGATACTTCTGCTTCTCTGGCCGCTTATTGTGCCGCTGCCGGGATACAGGCAGTGGTCTTTTTGCCTAAAGACAAGGTATCCCATGCCCAATTAATTCAACCCATTGCTAATGGGGCCCTGGTCCTCTCTCTGGAGACTGACTTTGATGGCTGCATGGCGATAGTCCAAAAAATCTGTGAAGAAAATAATATTTATCTGGCTAATTCTATGAACTCCCTGCGGATAGAGGGGCAAAAAACTATTAGTATCGAGCTGGCGCAGCAGTTTGATTGGGAACTGCCCGATATAGTGATTATCCCCGGTGGGAACCTGGGCAATGTAACTGCTTTAGGTAAAGGTTTTTTGATGATGTATGAACTGGGGTTGATTGATAGACTGCCCAGGATTGTCTGTGCCCAGGCCGAGAGGGCAAATCCTTTATATATGAGCTATCTGACAGGATTTAAAGAATACCACCCTATTCAGGCCAGACAGACTTTGGCGAACGCTATCCAGATTGGTAACCCTGTCAGTATTGAAAAAGCTACCCATATATTGAAGGCTTTTAATGGGATAGTAGAACAGGCTACAGAAGACGAGTTGGCTAATGCTGCGGCCCGGGCTGACCGGACAGGCCTATTCAATTGCCCCCATACCGGCGTGGCCCTGGCTGTCCTAATAAAACTAATAAATAGAAAAATAATAAAATCTACTGACCGGGCAGTGGTTATATCTACGGCCAATGGGTTGAAGTTTCCGGAGTTTAAGATCAATTACCATGAGGGCCGATTAAAAGATGTGGCGCCTGAACATATTAATCTACCGCTAGTGCTTCCTGCCGATCTAAGCGATGTGAAGCGGACCCTCCGGGAAAAGATCGGCTATTAGCGCACCTATCTCTCCTCAGCCGGTTTGGAAGACTCTCCAGGCCGGGAATAAATAATTAACCTTAAACAGGCCAACCACAGAAAGCCTGCTAAGCTATTGAGCCAGATATCTTTAATATCAAAAACCCTATTTGGTAGATAATATTGAAGGCCTTCATCCAAAACACCTATAAATGTTATAAGCAAAAAGACCTGGAAATAGCGAATATCCCGGTTTCCAGCATCTCCTAACTGAAAAGATTTCCCCATAAAATAGCTCAGTAGGGCATACTCTATCAGATGGATCTTTTCTGCGGGGATAGAGATAGTTTTTAAATAGTAGCCAAAGATAGTGGCTATGGCAACAAAGTTGAGATAGGTGGTGATATTCCTTTTCTGAGAAATAAAAAATAGATACCCTAACATAGTTATTGTGCTTGATAGATAGATAAGATAGATAGAATAGAGCGGGAGATAGCCAAAACTGACCTGGAGATATTTCCATACCGTAGGGGTAATGGGTAAGCTAGCAAAGATAAAGAGGGTATAAAAGATAGTTATTATCC
>MHDQ01000040.1:2268-3877 GCA_001803565.1 Nitrospinae bacterium RIFCSPLOWO2_12_FULL_45_22
AAGAGGGTATAAAAGATAGTTATTATCCAGTATCTGGTCCGGTTCAGAACCATTTAATTATCTCCCGATTCGTAAATGTTTAGCCAAAATAAGGATGTTTATCCCGCCGTTGCAGGGTTTAGATTTTATCTCCGACAATTTTGTGATGAGTTTTATTTGGCTAAACTATTACCCCGATTCTTTATAGAATGCAGAGCCTAAAGCGAAAAGCGCAAAACTATAGAATAATTCCCTGGCTTTGCACTTTTAGTTTGTTTTGGGTGTGGCTATTCTTTGTCATAACTCCTATATAATATAATTTGTAGTGGTCGAGCTTGCTCGACATTCCTATACAGAGCGACATAATTATTTGCGCATACCAACATTGCCCGTCATTCCGGGCTTGACCCGGAATCCAGCATCTTTTCTGGATTCCGGCTTTCGCCGGAATGACGACTTATGCGTATTTAATTTGGACGCTGTGTATAGCAGCACCCAAAGGGTACCCGGCTCTGCCACTACAGGGTTAATTGGTTTCTGACCGAAAATAGCCACACCCTTTGTTGCTGTAGAGTATCATAGTTGGGTCTTGGGGTAAAGCTAATATCACCATTATGAAAAAGAATAGGTTTAGGTAAAGAGGGGGAGAGAGATGCAGGTAAACTTAGAGGGCAGGGTAGTTTTGGTTACTGGGGCCACTAAAGGGGTAGGTAGAAACATTGCCTTGAGGCTAGCAGAAAATGGTGCCAGTGTAGCTATTAATGCCAGACAGCCTGGGCCGGCTGGAGAAGTGATCCAACAAATTGAGGCCCTGGGGCAAAAGGCGATTTTTGAACCGGCTGATATAACAGATTATCAGGAAGTAAAAAGGATGGTGGCTAATGTTATACAGAGACTGGGAAAGATTGATATCCTGGTAGTTAGTGGCGGAGCAACGGAAGAACTCAAGCCAAATTTCTTTTATGGGATAAATCCAAATGACTATACGGTTTATGTCAAAGGGCAGTGGTTAAGCAGGCTTTATTGTGCCCGGGCAGTGCTGGATCATATGATTGAGCGCAAATGTGGTAAGATAATATTTTTAGGCACTGATGGAGGTAGATGGCCTACCCCAGGAGAGTCTATTGCGGGTGGTGTAGGAGCGGCATTGGTAATGAGCACGAAAGTGCTGGCTAAGGAGTTTGCCCGCTGGCAGATCCGGGTAAATACTATATGTATAACGGTAACACGAGATACTCCCGGCTTAGAATGGGTGTTGAAGGATAGCCCAGCCGCTAAGATATTCCAGAGGGCTTTAGAACGCCAGCCCTTTCCCGTTACCTCGGATGATGTAGCTGAGGCCGTCTTATTCTTTGCCTCGAATGAATCTGACCAGATTACCGGTCAGATACTTAGTGTGAATGGTGGCTTGAGCTTCCCGGGCTAAATAGCTTCAAGCCTGGTATGGTTCTATGATCCTGGTCATCTCTGGAGCTATTTCTGGTGGGAAGATAAGCCACTCTTTGACAAACTTCCCTTTTACCAACGCACCGACCAGTTCAGAAATAGCCGATATTTCCAGACGCTGCCCCGTGCGACTTTTAATCACGATACTGGTGCGGGGTTTATCTTCTTCTGGGCGATAATAATC
>MHDQ01000040.1:3894-15104 GCA_001803565.1 Nitrospinae bacterium RIFCSPLOWO2_12_FULL_45_22
ATAATCGTACGGCCGATCTACTGATTTAACTGAAGCCAGATAATATTCCGGGTGAAAACCGCTCCTTTTAACCAGCTCGCGGGCTTCGCTATAAAGCTTTTCACTCTTCTCCAGCCCTAAATCCGGTGGGATCTGTTCCGCCTTAAACAACTTACGGCACAGGAAGCGACGGCTTAAGTCAGATACGATTTCGTCCGGGTCTTTGGCCCATTGCTTGATATGATACCATAAGGTTGAATCATCCAGTTCTAAATATTCCCTGGCAGATATAGGTTCTCCCATTAACCATTTACGTACCGTGGCATCACAATAACCCAACTTATTACTCCGCTCTCTGGCCCGGAGTAAAATTCTCTCCAGATGAGTCTTAGCTGCCCAGTTCTTGCGGTGGTGATAAACCTGGATAAACATAGAGTAACGCGCAAATAGATAGTCTTCCACGGGATTCTTCCCCTTTTCATCACTTACCAGTATCTGATCATGCTCTTCATCTATCTCTAAAGAGATAAGAACCCTTTGTAGATCGAAGCGGCCATATTCTGTACCGGTCAAATAGCTGTCCCGTAAAAGATAATCGAACCGGTCGCAATCCAGTTGGCTGGAGATGAGATGGCAGATATATTGTGGCCGGAATTCTTTTTTTATGACTTGAGAAACCTGCTCAGGCAGGTCTTTTTGATACTTAGCTAAGATATAGTTTATTGCAGTGTCTTCTGTCAGTATCCGGATGGTCCAATCTTCGTGGTCATATCCTATTATATCTTCCGTGGCATGGCTGAAAGGACCGTGACCGATATCGTGCAGCAAGGCAGCACATAAAGCCGCAGTCCGATAAGATGTTACTCGGGGACAGGTCTCCTGTAAATAACTCAGTAGTTGCCGGGTGATATGTAAGACCCCTAAAGAATGAGTAAACCGGGAACCTTCTGCCCCATGAAAGGTAAAGAAGGCTAAGCCCAGTTGTTTGATATGCCTGAGTCTCTGAAATTCTGGGGTATCAATCAGCTCTATTAGCACCCTCTCTTCTTCCTTAGTCCTGTTAAGGACTATACCGCCATGAATAGGGTCAAGATAGATCCGTTTGTCCCTCATTGATTGCTCCCTCAGAAAGGCTTTAAGCCAAACATGCTCCTTACTCTTTTTATGTCTTTCTCCCGGGGCATGGCATAGATGCCAGCGCGGCTGATAGCTGGCCAACCTAACCTGTCCTTGAGGTCAACTATTGCCTCTGCCGCCTTAAGGCCGATAACGACACAATCGAGCAACTGGGCGCCATTTTCATCCACCATAGTCACACCAGACATGGTACAATGGGGTGCCAGCCCTGCACAGCCAACAATTACTACTTCAGCACCATCAGCCACGCAACCCCTGGCCTTGTCCAGGATGTCAGATACTATCAGGTAGGGTTCCTGAAAACCCTTGGTAAAGACGTCTCGGTTAGCCATAGAGATGGTCCTCACGGGATGGGTTATAGCCCTTTCCTGCAGCCCTTGCAACTTAATCATAACCTCCAGGTTAGTGGCTACCTTATTATCATTAGCGGTAACCACAGCAAAGCGATGTCCCAACATACAGGCCAGGAGCATGGAGGCTTCACCAATACCTATAACAGGTATATTTACTACCTCGCGGGCTTCCCGTACACCAGGGTCTTCAAAGCAGCCTACCAGGGCCGCATCAAACCCCTCTTTCTCGGCTTCCATAATCTTCTCGATGATCTCCTTTTTATTTAACAGGTCAAAATAAGCCGATGAAGAGACTGCCAGACTCTCCAGGCCCGGCTCTACTGACTTGAAGGATACCTCGGTCCCGGGCCTCAATACCTTAGGGAACAACTGCCTGACTAGATCATAATAAGGTTGAGAAATTCTCTCTACCGTGATGTTAACAAAACATATCTTAACCATATCAATCTCCTTTTTTTCATGCCTTCTCTTTAATTGTACACCATTCCCTGCGCTCGTCGTTCTGAACAGTTACACTCAATCACCCCTTAGCAAGGGGCTTCAGATTTTGCTGGCATATATATAATATTTGTCTCAATTCTGTTTTACTATAAACAGAATTAAGGACATTTTTCTCCTGACCCATACCATGAGTGAATACAGTTAGGGCATTCTTATACTCCTTGGCGGCGTTGACTTTGTTCCCATTAGCCAGATAGAGTTCTCCCAGATAATAATGGGCTAAAGCCAAATTTGGTTGAAGATAAATGGCCTTCTTAAACTCCATTAAAGCCTTATCTGTTTCTTCCTTATCTTTATAAATCAATCCTGACAGGAGATGGCCTTCGACGGATAATGGATCAGCTTCTAACAAATCATGACATATACTCAAGGCATCTTCAAGCTTGCCTAAACAAATATATACATAGCTCAACAAGACAGACGCTTCAGTATAGTTTGTATTATCGTTTAAGATAAGATTTAATATCTCCTTAGCCTTTTCATATTCTCCTCCTCCTATATGCCTTAGGCTTGCACTTATGGGGTCTTCTTCCCTTACTGGGTCTGTTTTAGTGCATTCACGAGAAATAGGTTTTGGCGAAGGGGGGGGAATTTTTGGTAGAGGTGTAGTCAGCAAGATTTTCCCTAGGTGCTTTCTGTCCACTCTTTCTCCTGATTCCGCGGGATGCTTCTCTTTGATATAATAAAAAACATTTTCTTTCTCCTGGAGTTGAAATGCGTGAGATAGGTGGAAAAGGGATTCTGCAGCACCGGTAAAAAGATATCCTTTCTCAGCTAAGCATTGGTAGAGGTTATGAAGTACTTTTCTAGCGGAATCGGGTCTAAAATAAATAATCACATTTTTGCACAAGATAATATCATGCCCTCGCATATCCTCTATCGGGAAAGGATCATTGACTAAATTAAGCAAAGAAAAGTTGACCATATTCTTAACTTCTTCATGAAGGTGATAGTTGCCTCCCGAGAGGGTAAAATATTTCTCTAAATATCTTCTTTCTGTGTTCCTGAAGGAATTTTTCCCGTATATGCCCTCTTTTGCTTTTTTTAGCGCTTTGGTACTTACATCTGTCGCCAATATTTCTAGTTTAAAGTCCATTAGCAGTTCTTTCAGTTCCAATAAGGTCATAGCTATAGAATAAGGTTCCTCGCCCGTAGAACAACCGGCAGACCATATCTTTAATACCCTCTTAAGTCTTGAACCAATCTTTTTCTGGATTATTTCCGGGATAATATTTGTCTTTATAAAATCAAATTGCCAGGGGTCCCTGAAGAAATATGTTTCATGGACAGTAATGGTATTTAGTAGCTCCTGGAATTCTTCCTCACCACCGTTTGTAAGGAGGCAATTATAGTATTCCTTAAATCCGGTGAAATTCCTCTGGGCAATACGAATACTTACATTGCTCCTCAGAGAATCCCACAAAGACCTTTCCAGATGGATCCCACTTCGGTTTTCAATAAGGTCTTGCAAAAGAAAAAAATCTTCCAGGGATAACTCGATAGCAGAATTGGTTGATGCGTTAGTTACTATCATCCTTTTTCTCCATAAGGCAGACCCTGTTCCTACCAAGACTTTTTGCCTGGTACATGGCTTTATCAGCAAAGAAAATGAGCTCTCCCAGGGAGGGCTCTTCCCCTCCCGAGGACCATGATATACCTATGCTTACAGTTATCTTCAGGGATTGATTTTGGAGTATAAATTGGTGGTCCTCGATCTGCTTTCTTATCCGCTCGCAAAGGATTTTTGCACCATTAATAGGGGTTTCTACTAACAGGAGGGAAAATTCTTCCCCCCCAAAGCGGGCTAATAAGTCGGTCGTGCGGCATTCTTCTTGAATAATTCTGGCTATCTCTCTCAGGACAAAATCTCCTGCCATATGGCCATAAGTATCATTGATCTTTTTAAAATGATCAATATCCATGATTGCCAAAGAAAATATGGTTTTATATCTGATAGCCCTATAATATTCCCGGTTCAATACCTCAAAGAAGTGTCTCCTATTATATAACCCAGTTAAATCATCGGTAATAGCTAAACCCCTTAACCTCTCAAATAAAAAGCCATCCTCTAAAACGATAAAAGCCTGTCTAGAAATTCGCTTTAATCTCTCCAGCTCTTCTGTATTCTCCATAACTATGGGGGACAAACAGAAGGTAAATAACCCAGGTATCTTTCCTCCCTCTTCTCTAGGGATATGGAACAGTCTCTGGGCGAGATCTCTTATTAAACATTCTTCTTCTATTATCAGCTCTCTGTTATCATCTCGGACAATTATTTGCAAATTTTCGCTTTCTGAGCCGGTCTCCCCCGCCCGACCCCCAGCAAATATTTTGAGACTCTCGCCTTTGATCTTACCCAGATCGAACCGTCCTACCTTAGAATTGACTTTAAGATAGCTGTGACATTCTTTTCTATCTCCCATAATTAGGGCAGCTACGGGGAAACTAATAAATGACTCATAGAGTTTAAATAAGGCATTTACGGTCTCAAGAAGGTTGTCATTAGAAAGGGAAAGCTGTCCGATTTGGTTCGATATGGTGGCTTCATAAAGGCTCTTATCTAATAGCTCATTTATCCTGTATAAGATTTCCCACATATCAGGAGGTTTTAGCTTTTGTACCAATTCACCTGAGCCAGCGTATTGTGGTCTAAACCTCAAGAGAACCTCTATCGTCCCTAGTAAATCTGTATGCCACATATCTTTAAGGATGTATTTATCGGCCCCGGTTTGTAAGCCCCAAAATTTATCTGCCGGTTGGTCTCTTGAGGTGAAAAGAATAATCGGGATACGAGAGGTAGACCTCTCGTTCTTCAGGTAGCGGCAGGTCTGATAACCATTCATATTAGGCATCATTATATCCAGGATAATAAGGTCTGGGTGTTCGGTGAAGGTTTTTTCTACCGCCTCTACACCATTTAATGCCGTTACAATCTGATATCCAGCATCTCTTAAATAAGCCCCTATCATATCCAGGATGGTGGGGCTGTCATCCGTAATAAGAATTTTTGCCATCCTATGTCTTACTCCCTAAACTCAATAATCTATCTATTATGCCCTGGATGGATAAGACCTCATCTGCTGCTCCTATATCTATAGCCACCTTAGGCATACCGAATATAGTACAACTACCCTCATCCTGTACCAGGGTAATCCCGTCCCCCTCCTTAATGGCCCTAAGCCCTCTAGCCCCGTCCTCTCCCATACCGGTTAACAAGACCCCTATAGCCCGTGTGCCATAAACTTCTGCCACGGATTCCATGAGGAAATCAATAGAAGGGCGGTGTCCTTTGAAAACGGGGGCAGAAAGAAGTCTTATCTGGCCCTTTTTATTTACTATGGTGTGGTATTTATCAGGGGCCAGGAAGGCCCTCCCCCCCTCCACCCGATCCCCTGTCTGGGCAAGCTTCACTTCTATCAAAGAAGTTTTATTGAGCCCCTCTGCTAATTTCTCAACAAAGCCTTCAGCAATATGCTGGACAATTATTATACCCAGAGGGAATTGGCTGGGGAGGAAAGATAAAATCTCCCTGATGACCTTAGGGCCGCCAGCCGAGGCCCCTATAGCAATGATTTCATAGTTATTATTCCCCTTTTTCTTCATCTGTCATATCAATTATTCCCAATTATGCGTGAATTGTAGCCGTAACCTTTGGCTTATCGCTTCGCTAACTTTTCAATGATAGCGAGGAATTCTCCTTGATCAAAGCTACTCTTTAGCATATAGGCATCAGCCCCTACCTCTAATCCCCTCAACCTATCTTCTCTTTTCTCTTTCGTGGTTACTATAATGATGGGAATTTCTTTATGTCGGTCATCTTTTCGCACGGCAGCTACTAATTCGAACCCATTCATTCGGGGCATCTCAATATCAGTAATGATAAGATCAAAGTCCTGTTCTTTAAGCTTTTCCAGGGCCTCAAGACCATCTCTGGCCGTTTCTACTTTATAACCAGCCATTTGTAATATATTCTTTTCTAAATCCCGAACGATTAAGGAGTCTTCGGCTAACAGTAAAGACAATGGCCCTTTCTTCGTCTCCTCTATTTTCCCCCTCTCTAGGGGAATTCCCTTACGCAACCCTTGAATAATAGCCTCAACAATGGCTGTTACATTCAGAGCTAAGGCCACCCCACCATTGCTCAAGCCAGCAACCCCACTGATCTCCCGTGTAGCTCTAAAATATCTCCCTAGCTTTTTGATTACTATATCTTTTTCTTCTAAGACTTTATCTGCCAAAATGCCCACCCGCTGCTCTCCATGTTTAATAATTAAGGCATAGTATTTCTGCCCATCCCCCTGGACGGTAGGCAACTGGAGTAAGCCAGTCAATTTTGCCGCCGGGATAGTTTTGCCATGGAAGGAGATAACATCTCTGTTTTCTAAGCTCATGACCTTATTGGGATCAAGATAAACTACCTCTTCAATAAAGCTCAAAGGAATAGCAAAGGTAGAGTCCCCGGAAGTAAACAATAAGGACGGTATTAGGGCCAGATAAAAAGGGAGGTTCAGTAGGCATCTGGTCCCATTTCCTCTTTCAGTGGTCAGGGTTACGGTTCCATTCAGCTTCTCCACGGTTCCTCTAACTATATCCAGACCTATTCCCCGCCCTGAAACCTCGGTAATAATTGATTGGGTAGTGAAGCCAGGGTTAAAAATAAACCTCAACAATTCCCCCTCCGGGAGGGAGGCAGCCTCTTCTTGGGACAAGAAGCCTTTTTTGACTATCTCGTCCTGGATTTTAGGAAAATCTATTCCCTGGCCATCATCCTCTATCTCTATTGATATCCGATTCCCTTTTTGGGAGGCACACACCCTTAGTTTCCCTTTAGGGGGTTTACCCAGGAGTCTTCGTTGCTCAGGATGCTCAATCCCATGGTCTATGGCATTTCTAACAAGATGTATGAGGGGGGCGTCAATTTGATTAATAATCCTTTGATCAATAGCTATCTCTCCCCCTTCTATTACCAGCTCAACTTCCTTACCCAATTCCTGGGAAAGGTCCCTAACTGCCCTGGGTAAACCATCAAAGACATGGGCAAGGGGGATTAAGGAGATAGCTAATACTTCTTCCTGAAGCTGATGGATCAATCTATCACCTAATACCACTTCTTCACTATAATTTTCTAAAAATTTTTTATAACTTGTCCTCAATTCTTGTGGTAATCCTTGAAATATTGGTGATAATAAGTTACTCAACTGATGGTACCTCTCCTCTTCCCGCATTATCCAATACCTTAACTCGCTAGATATCTTAGATAATTGCTCAATTATACTGGCATTTATGCGTACCGTTTCTAGATCAGAGATTTGGAGATAATGGTAGGTGGAAGTAGGGGTCATCTCATTGGGTGGTAAGGCTGGCTGCATTTTCTCTGCTGAAATCGCCGATTCGAGGCTGGCACAGAGATCAGATGGATCAAGGGTTTCCTTGCCGTCCTGTGCTATAACTTCTACCATTCGGGAAAGTAAATCTATACTTTGATAAAGTATATTCATTCCTTGAGGGTTCAAGCCTTCCTCCCCCCCTTTTTCTTTATCCAACATAGCTTCTATCGAATGGGCAAGGGTGCTAATATTTTTTAGCCCCAGCATATTAGCTGAACCTTTAATAGTATGAACCTCCCTCAAAACCCCTTGTAATATATCTCTATTCCCCTTCTCTGCCTCTAAAGAGATGAAGTCATGTTCTACTCTTCTGAGGCGTTCTCTAGTCTCTTCTACAAATTTCTTTATAAAAGGGGTGCGATCAAAATCTTTAGCCATCTCCTTTTTCCTTACTAATCTTGAACAATTTAGACATCCTTCCTTCAAATCCCTCGGTCATTTTGTTTAAATCAGCCGCAGCATTTTCCGATTGCTTCATACTAGAGGCCATTTCGTTTACTACTTTAGAGATTTCTCGCATGGTAACCGCTACTTGCTCACTGGCAATTTTTTGTTGCTGGGTAACCGAGGTAATCTGCTTAGTGGCATCAACCATGGTCTCAATAGTGTTCGCAATAGTATATAAATGACTCTCCACTTTTTTTACCAGAATAACCCCTTCCTCTACTTCTCTAACTTCTTGTTCAGTGGCCAGGACCGAGGCATTAGTGGCTCCTTGTATATCTGTGATTATACCTTGTATTTCATCCGTAGAACCTCGAACCCTCTCAGCTAGCCTCCTTACCTCTGTGGCAACCACAGAAAATCTCTTGCCGTACTCGCCAGCGCTAGCTGCCTCTATAACAGCATTTAGGGCCAGGAGATGGGTTTGATCGGCAATCTCCCTAATCATCTCTACAATACTGCCAACCCGTTGGGACCTCTCACTCAGGGAGAGGGTCTTACGGCCTAATTCATCGGCCTTATCCTTGATCCTGCTCATAGCCTCGGTCATCTGTGCGACAATTTCTGCGCTGGCCTGAACATTGTTACTGTTTTCCCAGGCTATTTTTTCTACGGTGGTTGCGTTCTCAGCAATCTGTTGCGCAGTTTTGCTTAGCTCTTCAGTAGTAGCAGTGATTTCACTGATGGAGGTAGCCTGCTCAACCGAACCGCTGGCTTGTTCCTCTATGGCAGATAGTATCTGAGACGTGGCTGATCTAATCGTCAAAATGGCCCTTTGAACCCCTTCAATAAGCTGCCGAAGATTTATCACCATATTATTAAAAGAATCGGCTAGATCGCCTTTGATATTGACTTCTTTAGTCAAGTCTCCCTGGGCAATCTCCTGGGCCTGCTGAGCCAAAAGCCGTAGATTCTCTGCCATCTCATTAAAGCTCCTGCCCAGGTCTCCAATCTCATCCTTGCTATTAGTAGTGATAGCTTCGCCCAGATCCCCCTCAGCTATCCGTTTAGAGGCATTAATTACCGAATTGATGGGCCGGACAATGATATGGGCCAGATAAAAAGTGATAAGCAAGATACCCGGATAGAATAACCCAAAACCACCAAAAAGGAGCTTCCAGACATAAGCTGTTGTGCCTTCAGCCTCCCTCTGGAGTTCCTTTACTTTTTGGCCAACAGCCTCGTTCAGCTTATTACTATACTCTGTGAGGGAAGTGCCCAAGTGAAAATTAATTTCTTTAATCAGTTCTACTGATCTGGGATCATCCAAAAGGGCACGTAAAGCAAATAGCTCTTCTGCGCTTTGTTTGATTTGGAGAGATAATTCTTTTATCTGGGCAAGGGAATCTTTTCCTCCTTGGGTGAGCACTATCTTATTTTTTATTAAATGGTTCAAGCTTGTATTCAAAACTTGAGAAACTTCATTGAAATCATTTAAATATTCTCCTTTTCCGGTAATAAGAAAATAGTTGGGTAGCAGCATTATCCTGGACAAGTCTACCCGTATTTTACTAACTTCCTGTTGATACTCAGCCAATAACACCAATTTCTCAATAGATTCTGAATAGCGAGATATACCATATTTAGCGATGCTAAGAACAACTATGACTATTATGGTCAATGCTACTATGCCTGCCAATGCTATTTTTTTCTGTAGATTAAATCTCATTTTATTGACCCTCCTCTCATAATCTTTTAGGTATTAAGTTAGGCTCTAGCTGATCAGCCTTCGTTGATAGTTGAGTCCAGTTAATTAAATTCTTATCCCTTATTCCCGGCAAATTATTGGTTTCTATTAAGAGCAGGGGCCTATCAGAGATTAACCCCAGTCCCCAGATATATGTCAAGGGGAGAAGCCGTCTGATACGCTGAGGGAGGGGGTAGAGCTCTCGGGGAGATAAACTATAGAATTCCTCAACTTCATCTACTATTATCCCTATGGGTCCGTCATCTGACTTTACTACGATTATGGTAGCCCTTCCCTCTGTCTCTCTTTTCTGGTCAGCCAACCCCAATATCTCGTTAAAGCCTATCAGCGGGAATTCTACTTTATCCCTGGTTAATGTTGTTATAACCTCAGCCACATTATTTCTGACTTTAAAAACTTCCTCTGGGGCATACCTGTGTACGCGTAGAATTTGCTTCAATTCCACTCCGAAGCAGGCTTTTCCCGCTTTAAAGGCAAGAATATCTACTTTATATTCTTTATCTCTCAGTGAACCTGGCATGTCATTCTAAAAGTAGCAATTTTTCTAAATCCAAGATTCCTAAGAGCACCTCTCCTATCTGAATCTGACCCGTTACATATCCTTTCTGCTTTCCCTCGGATTGTAGGAAGTAGGGCTCTATTTTTTCGTGCATGATCTCTACAATATCCTGGACAGTCTCTATTACCAAACCCACTGGCTCGTCGTCAGTCCTGGGTATGAGAAGCCGGCTCTTTTCAGTAAAGGTCGTTTTATCCAAACCAATGAGGGGCTTAATATCTATTACAGACAATATTTCTCCGCTATGGTGGGCTACCCCCAGGATATAATCGGGAGTTCCAGGGACGGGTGTAATCGTAGGTATTTTAGTTATCTCCCGTAGCTGAGATAGGGGGACACCATACCACTCTTTTCCTAGACAAAAAGTCAAAAGAGATAATGTGTCATCTGATTGGTCCTGGTCAGATTCCTCCCGTTGTCTTCTACCCATCTCCATTAATACTTCTTTTTCTTCTTCTAATAGCATCTCTTTGCCTCTGGTTATGAATTAATGTTTGATAACACTTAAGCTTTTTTTAAACTCGAGGGCCTCTTCTATGGTCTGGCGTAATTTTGCCATTTCAAAAGGCTTACCTATTAAAAGGTCTACCCCTTTCTCTTTTGCCTTGTTAATATCTATTTCCGGTTGCCAGCCAGTAATCATTATTAGCGGGGTATCAGGGGCAAGGCCTTTGATAGCCTCCGCTATTTGCCAGCCCGATATGCCCGGCATACCGAGATCTGTAAGGACCATATCGAACCTTTGGGAAGGAAGGCGCACCTTTAGGCTATCTTCAAAAATCTTTAGCCCTTCTTTGGCATTTGAGGCAGTGGTTATACGGTGTCCCAGGAAAGTCGCCATTTCATAAAGGACTTCTAACACCAGCTCTTCATCATCAATAGCCAGGATATTTGCCCCTTTAATCTCTTTTATTTCCGGTATAACATCTTCCTTAACCCTAATTTCTCGTGCCACAGGTAACTTTATGACAAAAGTTGTCCCTTTCCCCTCTTCAGACTTAACATCTATAACCCCGCCGTGGCGGGTAATTATCCCATAAGACACGCTCAGCCCTATTCCTGTGCTTTTACTCCCCTTGGTGGTAAAGAAGGGATTGAATATTTTATCCCTGACCTTTTTACTCATCCCTATGCCAGTATCT
>MHDQ01000040.1:15276-16855 GCA_001803565.1 Nitrospinae bacterium RIFCSPLOWO2_12_FULL_45_22
TAACACCCCTTTGCTGGGCCTGATCTTTCCACCGGGGCATAGTAATTTCTATAGCTTGATGGACTATATCATTGAGATTCAAGGAGACAAAGTCAGTCTCCTGTCTTATTCGACTAAACTCCTGGAGCCGTCTTACCATTTCAGCACCATCACGGCTGGCCAATTCTATTCTCTCAAGGTGCTTCTTAATCCTTTCGGATTCTGATCCCAGATACTGATCCATGAAGAGTTGCGTACTGCCCAGTATTACAGCCAAGAGATTATTAAAATTATGGGCTACCCCACTGGCCATCTCCCCTAAGACCCTCATCTTCTCGCTCTCTATGAACTGGTGCTCTAATCTTCTCTGGTCGGTGATATCTTTAACGATACCCAGGGTGCCAATGACCTTCCCATTATTGTCTTTAAGAAAGGATAAAGAGCAGTTCAACAGAATTACCCGGCCATCTTTATACCGGGCCTCTAGCTCATAGTTCTTTAAGCTACCCCTTTCCCGCAATAACTCGGCTATATGGAGGGCCTCTGGCTCTCCTTTCACGAAGAATTCGTGAATAGGTCTACCCAGGGCCTCTTCTGGTGTATAACCAAACATATCTTGCATCCCTTTGTTGCCAAAGACCAGTCTACCTTCATTATCAACGGTTAAAACGCCATCTATGGAACTCTCTACCAGATTCCCTAAATAGTCCCTCGTGGACCTTATTTCTTCCTCTAGCCTCTTTTGCTCCCTGATGTCCCTCCCAATACCAATAATGCTTATTATCTTCCCCTGGCTGTCCTTTATAACCGATGCAGCCGCGAGTGTAGGGACAATGGTCCCATCTTTGGCTATGAAGCCGACCTCATAATCTCTGATCCGTCCATGCTCCTCTAACAGGCGCATTATTTTTTTGGCATCCTCTATCCCCCCGGCGTAATACTGAGAGATGGGTTTTCCCAGGACTTCTTCGGGTTTGTAACCATAGATCTCTTCTGTTGCCTTACTATAGAAGATAATAATTCCCTTTTTGTCCTGGACCAGGATGGCATCGGCTGAATTGTCAATGAGCCTATTCAGATAATCCCTGGCCTCTTTCGCCTCGGTGTATAAGCGGGCATTTTCTAAGGCCGCGCCAATGCCCTTGCCGATAGACTCCATCAGGGATACATCCTCCGGGTCAAATCTTTTGGTATGGCGACTTACAAGACCCATTACCCCCAGGCATTTATCCCTTATCTTTATGGGAATGGAGATATAGGTCTTTATCCCTCCCTTCCTGGTTATCTCTCTCTTTGCCTCAGGGCCTTCAGAAAAATTATCTATTATTTTAAGTTTTCCGGTCTGGACTACCTGTCCTGATACCCCCTCATCTAACTTGATTGGCCTCTCTATTAATTCTTGGTAAAAATCAACACCCCTGGGAAAAGCAATATAGGCTGCCAGGCGAAGCTCATTGGTGCCTTCGTTAACGAGCGCTATCATACCCCCTTCCAGGGATAGTATTTCTATGGATTTAGCTAAGGCATTTTGCAGGATTTCTTGAGTCGTTAATGTGCTGTTTAAGAGTTGAGTGATCTCATAGAGGCTGCTAAGCCTTAG
>MHDQ01000041.1 GCA_001803565.1 Nitrospinae bacterium RIFCSPLOWO2_12_FULL_45_22
TAAATCTCCTGGGCAATATCTTTATCCACGGCTATATCCGTCTGGCCGCTGCTGATAATATAAGATGGTTGGCGTTGGAGGAGTCTGACAATACTTCCTGGGGTAAGACCCAAAGAGCTAAGTTGTACTAGCCGGTGCCTATGTTTGGAGGCAATAAACACAATCCTCCCTTGATTCCCTAGCTGCAAGTCACAAAGGCGAGTGACTAAGGGTTTGACCTCCACTTGATACTTGCGGCAGCACTCATCGGGGGGGATGGGTTTACCGTGGGGGCAATAGCGGGGATGACCTAAAAAGGTACAGACACTCTCAGTTACCCTGGCTGATAGGATATGCTCGAATTTGCAGGCCGTTGGTTCTACCTGGCTGTCTTCCAATTCAAATACCAGGGAAAGCAGGGTCTCAGCCAGGCGATGTCGGCGTATAATCTCACTGGCTTTCTCCTCACCCGCGGTCTGGAGGTAAACTTTATTATCCTGAAAGCTGATCAAGCCCCTCTGGGCCATATCTTGTAAGAGATGGATAATCTCTCTTTGCTGGCCGAGTTGAGGGATCTCATCCAGTGTTTCTTTACCCTCCTCACGTGCCGTCCAGATAAGCTCTAATATCTCATCTTCATTATATTCCATGGGCTTCCTTCCGGTAAAGTCAATTCCATTCTCGTTTAACGAAGTCATTTCTACTATTTACCCCCCTTGAATGACGATAACTACAGTAAACAGCAAAAATAAGTTGACATAAATCACACCTAGCCGCAGGCTTTAGGCCTGCGAAAATAACGCACCCATGAAGGGTGCGGCTAGCTAAAGAATTACCGCTTGAAGAGTCTCTTCAGCAAATTCAGCAGCCTTGAACTATGAGGGTCAATGAACTGGTAATGGCAGTGGGGACAACAGACCAGTTGGCAGTTGTTCCCCATAGGGCAATTTCTGCACTCTATCTTTTCCCTGGGAATATTATAGCCACAGAGGGGGCATTTCATAACTCTATCCCCTCCCAGCGCAAGATAAGATTAAGCAGACCACCTACCAGGAAAGCCGTAGGAAAAATAAAAGCTGCCATAGCCAGGGCCGTCTTCAGGCCCCGCTCTTTAATAATGATAAAAAAATTAGCAACACAAGGGACAAAGAGGGTAATGGTGACCAGGCTGACTAATATCTGGATAGGGTCCATAGCCCCAGCTTTAGCTAAAGAATAGAGGCCCGCAGCACCATAATCCCGGCGTAAAAAACCTAAAATAAAGGCCGCGGTACTCTCAGCAGGCAAGCCCAGGAAACCGGTTATTATCGGGGAAGCCCCACGCTCAATTATGCCCAGGAGCTGCAGTTTTACTAACAAGAATAACGCAAATGTCCCTAAAATAAATAAGGGAACCGCCTCCTTGAGGTACCATTCTACCCGGGCTATGGTCTTGATAACTATGTTAGAGATTTGGGGGATACGAATAGGGGGTAGTTCTAGCACAAAGTCTGATCCCTTCCCAGGAATAACTAAAGAAGCCAGATAACCTACTATCAGGATCACTCCGATAATGACCCCCAACCATATGATAGTAGCTTTAAAAGATAAGCCCCCTAACATACCCAGGATAACCCCTAGTTGGGCAGAGCAGGGAACTCCCAGGGCCAGCAGTAGAGTGACAATTACCCGTTCTTTTTTCGATTCCAGGATACGAGACGTTAGGGTAGCCATGGTATCGCAGCCTAAACCTAATACCATGGGCAATACCGCCTTTCCATGAAGGCCCATTACCTTAAATAACTTGTTGACCATAACTGCTAACCGCGGCAGATAGCCCGAATCTTCCAAGAGGCCAAATATTAAGAAAAAGGTAGTTACAATAGGGAATACAATAGCGATAGAATAAGAAAGGGCCATAGTTATCAGCCCGTATTCGCCTACTAATAACTCCTGGATGAATTTTACGGGGATGGTAGCCGTAACTAATTTGATAGACCAGGGATTAATATAACGGCCGAAGAGTACCTCTTCAAAGAAACCCACCAGGGTGCCGGCACCAAACTCGCCCACAAACTTATAGGTCAGATACAATACCAATAAGAAAACCGGTATGCCGGCTATGGGATGAACACACCATTGGCCAATCCTGGCGGTGAATGAACTTTTATCCGGCCTCACGGTAAACATTACCTGATCAAGGATAGTATCAGCCGTGCGCAAACGCCGTTCAGTAATCACATAGTTTAGGGGTTCATTAAATTTTTTCTGGAGATTTTGATGTAAAGACTCAATCTTATCAATGGCTTCTGGGGATAAATTTTCATGGAGCCACTCCTTTAGGCTCTCATCACCGGCCAGGAGCATTAACCCCAGAGACCTTTTGGAGATAGCGGCAGGGGGTAAGAGGGGTTCTATCTGTTGCAAATAATCCTCAATAACCGGATGATATGTTACCTGATAAGGGGAAGATTTAAGGTGCTCAAGGCCCTTTATCAGACTATTAATACCCTTTCTCTGGGTAGCAATAGTAGTAACCGTACTAACTCCCAGCAAACCGGAAAGCTTTTGAGTATCAATAAATATCCCCCGGCTTCGGGCTTCGTCCTCCATATTAAGATCCAATAAGAAAGGGAAGCCCATCTCGGCTAACTGGAGAGAGATAAGAAGCCCCCGGCGTAGGTTCTTAGTGTCGGCTACCTGGATAATCTTCGAGGGGTTTTCTTTAAGGAGGATATCCCGGGTTACTTTTTCATCTTCAGATAAAGGGTTCAAATTATTAACCCCCGGGGTATCGAGAACTATGCAGTTCTTTTTATTCAAGGAGGCGCTTCCACTAGTAATCTCTACTGTAGTACCCGGGTAGTTAGATACGGTAACATATTTACCGGTAAGCAGGTTAAAGATAGCGCTCTTGCCCACATTGGGGTTACCGATTAATAATACCTTTTCTCCTCCCCCCTCATCGCCCTTGGCCTTCTTTTGGTGAGTATGCATAGTCCTGTCCCTTCCAATTTTATTGATATTGAGTTGCAATTAATATTAACAGAACCTGATATGCCTGTCAAGCATTGTGGAGAGTAGAGATAGGTCCCAGAGTAACAGTTCACGGGGTTCAGTTGACAGGGTTCAGGAAAAGACTTTAAATTTTGAATAGTTATCAATATTTGGAGATTGAGCGAAAGATGCCTTTGACGAAAAGCTTGTCTGACAACTGATCCCTGACCGCCGTGAACTGTTACGTCCCAGCTATAGAAGAATGGAAATGAACCGTAGCGGGCGCAGAATACGCAGAGACAAAAGGGGTCGCCTTTCTCTGCGTACTCTGCGGTAAGCGATTACCGGCGAGTTTATGGGTTCTTAGCTAGAAACTCTTTTATTATGGCTACTACTTCTTCCGGGGCATCTTCCTGCAAGAAATGGCCTGCCCGAGGAACCAGGCGGAGCTCCGCATGGGGATAGATCATTTTCCAAAACTCTGGTAGTCGCTTGACATCTAGCAAGTCATCGTCTTCTCCCCATACCAGCAGGGTAGGAACCTTTAGCCGATTGAGCTTTTCTTGTATGCCGAGCATGGTGGGCCGGGAGGGGTGGTCTCTCTCCAGAGGTACATCCTGGATAGCCATGGTAGGGATGCGGGAGTTATAGTCAGGAAAAGGTGCCCGGTAGGCCCGCACAAATTCCGGGGTAATCTTTTCTTTCCTGATAATTGCCCCAGGCAAAAAGCCTTCTACAAAGACATTAAAACCCAAGAGCATTGCCTCACCTAACCAGGGTTCCCGGCACATCTTAAAGAGGGGGGGTAGCTCCTGTCCGAATTCCTCAGGAAAATCAAAGGCCCAGGTACTCATTATTACCAGGCGCTTGATCTTCTCTGGGTGCTCCACCGCATAACCCATACCAATAGGGCCGCCCCAGTCTTGCATTACTAAAGTAATATTCTTTAGGTCAAGGCGGTCCATTACTCCAGAGAAGAACTTAATACGATTCTTAAGGCGGTACAGCTCTCGATCCAGGGGAGTATCAGAACGACCATAGCCTATATGATCCGGGGCAATGGCCCGATATCCGGCTTTCACTAAAGGAGGGATAAAATTGCGATAGAGGAAAGACCAGGTAGGATTGCCATGAAGCATGACTACTGGCTCTGCCTTAGGGTTGTTTGGTGGAGCCTCATCCACATAATGGAGTCGAACATCATTAATCTTGATATAGTTGGACTTAAAGGGATATTCACCACCAAAAGTATCACTATGAATGTCCATAATATCCTCCTCCCCACGAAAACAAAGGTTGTAAGATTTATTATGCCCATAACCCGCATCCCCATCCTATCTTTTCCTCTCGAAGATGTCAATAAGGAATCTGTTCTTGCATAAGGACATATTGGCTAACCTTTTAGGGGGAATGGAGGATGGCGAAATTTTTTTCAGCTTTTCGAATCAAGTTAGTATATAATAGGAATATAAAAACAGATTTGTGCTGATAAAGGAGCTGATGTTGTATGATCAAGGGAATAATCCCTTTTATCCTATCGATTTTCTGGCTCTGGCAGTCTGGCTCAGTCGGAGCAACTAATCTTTCCATTCAGAATAAGACGGGTCAGTCCTTCTCTTCTCTTAACCGTTATGTCTATCTCATTAAACTCGATGATAAGATAATCAACCCTATTACCTATGAATATGTGCATAAGGCTATCCAGCAAGCCGAGAAAGAACAGGCCCAATGCCTGGTGATAGAACTGGATACTCCGGGGGGGCTGCTGAATTCTACCCGGAGTATAGTAAAAGACATCATGAATGCCCAGGTACCGGTAGTAGTCTATATATCGCCCCAGGGTGCCCGGGCTGGGTCAGCCGGGGTTTTTATTACTCTGGCCAGCCATATCGCAGCAATGGCCCCCAGCACTAATATTGGCGCTGCCCATCCCGTTAATATCGGCGGGGAAGAAGATAAAGGTTCCTGGAAGGAATTTTTCCGTGAGCTGAGTCGCTACCGCCAGAAAGAGAGAGAGGGAAAAGAAGAGGAGAAGGAGGCGAAAAAAGGAGAGGGGGAAGGGAAAAAAGAGGAGAAAAGTGAAAAGGTAAAAGAACCCAAAAAACAACCTAAAGAGGAAACCGAAGAAGAAGCTCCCCAAAAATCAACCTCTCCTATGCAGGATAAGATCATTAATGATACGGTGGCCTGGGTCCGGGCTCTAGCAGCCGCCCGGGGCCGGAACCAGGACTGGGCCGAAGCCGCGGTGATAAAGAGCGTCTCGGTGCCAGAGAAAGAAGCCCTGGAGAAAAATGTTATAGACCTTATTGCCTCTGATATTTCAGAACTGCTGGAGAAGATTGATGGTCGTACGGTAGCCATCATGGATAGAACCTTTATCTTAAAGACCAAAGATGTAGAGATACGACATATACCTATGTCTGCCCGACAGCGCATCCTGGATGCCATTATAAACCCCAATATTGCCTATATCCTGATGATTCTGGGCTTCTATGGCCTCCTCTTCGAGATAACCCATCCCGGGGCCGGTTTTCCCGGGATTGCCGGAGCGATTTGTATTATCCTCGCCTTTTATGCCTTCCAGTCCCTCCCGGTTAACTATGCAGGACTTGCTTTAATTGGCCTTTCCCTGGCCCTCTTTGTTGCCGAGGTTAAGGTACAGAGTTTTGGCCTCTTGGCCCTCGGGGGTATTATCTCTATGCTATTAGGCTCCCTTATGCTTATAGATTCTCCCCTGGCCTTTATGCGGGTATCTCTCGGGGTTATTATCCCCATTGTCCTGTCTACCGCTACTATCATTATTTTCCTTATTAGTGCCGTATTAAGGGTCCATATGCGTAAGTCGGTTACAGGTCAGGAAGGGCTCCTGGGCGAGATAGGGGTAGCAGAGACCGATATTATGCCAGAGGGTAAGGTCTTTGTCCATGGTGAGATCTGGAATGCTATCACTAATAAGGGGGTGGATGTAATTGGTAAGGGTGAGCGGGTCAAGGTAATAGCCGTAGAAGGATTGAAAGTCATTATCGAAAAATTAAAGTAAAGGAATTTCCTTTTTGGACGCACACCCACTTCGTGGGTACCCGACGCAGATTTTTAAGATATCCCCATTATATTAACCGGCAATAATCTGTGTCTCCAATATAATTTTTAGGTTTATAAAAACTCTGAGAAAACATTTTTAAAGGGAGGGAATCGTGATGATGTCATTTCCTGTATTAGTAATCCTTATACCGGTTCTTTATCTTTTTAGTTGTATCCGGATCATCAGGGAATATGAACGAGCGGTAATATTCCGTTTAGGGAAATTACTGCCAGCTCCCAAAGGTCCGGGCCTGATCTTTGTCTGGTGGCCTATTGATAAGATGGTGGATGTAAGTTTGCGGCTGGTGGCCCTGGATGTACCACCCCAGGATGTCATAACCCGAGATAATGTATCCGTTAAAGTAAATGCTGTATTATATTTCCGGGTGATGGAACCCAGTAAGGCAACGGTGGAGGTAGAGAATTATCTCTATGCCACTTCCCAGCTAGCCCAAACCACTTTGCGGAGTGTGTTGGGTCAGGCCGAGCTAGATGAGCTTTTGGCCGAGCGAGATAAGATCAATAAGAACCTCCAGGAGATAATCGATAAGCATACTGATCCCTGGGGGATCAAGGTCACCAATGTCGAGGTAAAGCATATAGATCTGCCCCAGGAGATGAAGCGGGCCATGGCCAAGCAAGCCGAGGCAGAGCGGGAGCGCCGGTCAAAAGTGATTGCTGCTGAAGGAGAATATCAGGCCGCCACACGCCTGGTGGATGCAGCACAGATGATGGAAGCCCATCCTATGGCTTTACAGTTGCGCTTCCTGCAGACCCTGGCCGAAGTAGCCACGGAGAACAACTCTACCACTATTTTCCCAGTACCCATAGACCTTTTTAAGACCTTCTTCATCCAGGATAAAACGACTTAAAACAATATTTGCCCAAAAAATCTTTTGAATAGTGTGGGGGATTGGCCTCCCTGGGTAATCCCCCCAATGCAAAAATGGACTATTCTTTTCTAGATCGGCCAGAGATACTTCAGTTTATCTTTTATCCCAGGAAAGACCCGGTGGGGAAGCCATCGGTATCGAATGCCACCGATTATTTCATCCCGGTAGAAGAGGGTATTGGCATTGGGTGCCGTTTTTATACCGCTGGCCAAAACTCTCCCAATATCCTCTATTTCCATGGCAATGGAGAGATTGTAGCGGATCATGATTATATTGCCCCAATGTATAATGAGAGAGGCATTAATCTGTTTGTGGCTGACTATCGGGGCTATGGCATGAGTGATGGGACACCGACGTTTAATGCCATGATGGCTGATGCCCACATCCTGTTCAGAGAATTTTGTAAGGTCTTAAGAGATAATTCTTATACTGGCCCTCTCTTCCTCATGGGCCGTTCATTAGGAAGCGCCTCGGTGGTAGAGTTGGCCTATCATTACCAGGCACAAATGAAAGGGTTGATCATCGAGAGTGGATTTGCCAATATCCTGGGGCTGTTCGAGCATCTGGGCTTTCCGGTAAAAAGTTTTGGTTTTACTGAAGAGCCGAAATTTTCCAATCGGGTAAAGGTCCGCTCAATATCTATTCCCTCTTTGATTATCCATGCAGAATATGACCAGCTTATCCCTTTAAGCGAGGCCCATGATCTGTTTAATAGTTTATCTACTGACGATAAACGTCTGGTAGTTATTCCCAGGGCAGACCACAATACCATCCTGGCCATAGGTATGGAGCCATACTTCCAGGCCCTTGAACACTTCATCTTTCGGCTTCTTTAATCTCTAAGGAAGATATCCTTATGCCAATAAGTCTGACCCTTTTCTTCCATTCAAAGCGGTTGAATAGGGCGCGGGCAGCCGGCCAGATATCGTCAAAAGAGTCCGTAAAGGCTGGTAGGGTATGGGCATGGGTAATAGTAACAAAATCCTCATAGCGGATCTTTACCGTTACTGTCTTTCCTTGATACCCTTCCTCTTGAAGCCTCTGCCAGGCATCCTTGGTTAAGCGATAGAGTATCTGCCTGAGGAAAGGCAGGTTCCTGGTATCACGCTGAAAAGTAACTTCGCGGCTAAAGGACCTGGGCTCATGATAAGGTTCTACCGGGCTATGATCAATCCCTTGAGCATGCTCGTGCATGGCCCGGCCAAAGGCCTCACCAAAGACCTCGATCAGTTGTTCTACGGGCGTCCGGGCCAGTTGGCCGATAGTACGGACTCCCAGTTGCTTTAACCGCGCTTCAGTCTTAGGCCCGATCCCCCAGAGCCTTGAGGCAGGCATATTCTCTAAAACCTTTGATATCTCTTCCGGTTTGATTACCGTTAACCCATCAGGCTTCTGCATATCACTGGCCATCTTAGCCAGGAGTTTATTAGGAGCAATGCCAATAGAGGCGGTGAGATCTAATTCGTTTTTAATCCTGGCCTTGATATGCTTAGCCAGCTCTAGCGGTTCCCCCAGAGCGGTATCGGTTATATCTAAGAATGCCTCATCCAACCCGATGATCTCGGTGACAGGCGAGAATCCTTGCAGGATAGCCATGACTTTTTCTGAGGCCTCGGCATAGGCCTGGTAATCTACCGGTAAAAAGATAGCCTGGGGGCAGCGCCGATATGCCTCCCGGAGGGGCATAGCGGAGTGTATCCCATACTGTCGGGCTTCATAAGAAGCGGTAGCGACTACTCCTCGCTCCTGGGGGTTGCCCCGTCCCCCGACGACTAGAGGCTTACCAGCATATTCCGGATGCTGCTGTATTTCTACGGCCGCAAAAAAGGCATCCATATCTATATGCAGAATAACTCTCTCAGGCATAAGGCATAATCCTATTCCCCAAGACAGTGGAGTAAGACAGAAATTAAAGAACCTTTTGTGTCCAGTTTCTGTGCCCGCTCTCCTTTTTCACTTCATATTGATAGACCTAATGAGATCATTTGCTAAACAGGGGAATTCTAGACTTTCCTTCAACGACCCTAACTAAATCAGAAAATGTTGTGAATTTTCCCTCACCAAAGGATTTTTGTTCCACCCGAATATAATTCCATATTTTTCCCACCTGGGCTGATACCTTTCGGCACCAATTGATAATACTCGCTTCCTTATAGGCGACAGCTTCATAGACCTGCCCCTTGGTCTCTATGATCCAATGAGTTTCTTTCCCGTTTCTCGTCTCCTGAACCGCTACAAAATCCGGATAGTAAAACTTGATCGCACCAGAAGGGCTGAGGTAATCGACCCGAAAGCGGGTGAAGTGCTCTGCCAGCGCTGCAAACCGCAAAATGTCCGGGCAGCGGTCTAAGAATTTGGCAAACGCTGATTCAAAATCGTTATAAGTTGCCACATAATTGAAGATGGTATGCTCACATTGGAGGTGGCGCCTTCTCCATATAAATGGTTGCGTATCTGAAAGTTTAAACCTTGCCTCCTCGAACTCGATCCCACGTTCCTCGGCGGTGAGGTCACTAATCTTCTTGGCGAGGTATCGGGCGATCCCCTGCTGGAGCATGGGTGATCGCAGGTGGTTACGAATATTTTCATTTTCCAGGTCTATCTGCTGCCCAAAACACCGATCCGCCACATATGTCCGCACGATTGGATAGAGTTCCGCAAAGACACTCGATAGCCGCGCCTCGGCAATAACCTTATTGGTTATTGAAGAAAGCACCTCCTGACTGAGAGGAATAATCCCTGGCATAAAGGCGGTTCGATGAATTTCGGTTTCAGTGGTAGCAAACTCCATTTTAAGGGTAATTCGATACTCTTCTTCAAGCTCTTCCCGGTCATAAATTGGGTCGAGACGGAGGGGATCGATGGAAGCCAATTTTTTATAGTCGTGAAGGAAGACAGGCCGGGTCAAGGGAATGGTGATATCATATTTGATCTTCTCCTGAACGGGCTCGATCTTGATCGGTGGGGCAGGTGGCTTGGTGACAGTCTGAATCCCCACCCCTTCCATCTCCAACTGCCTCACGAAATCTTCAAAGGCTTTCGTACCCATAACCTCCAGCGTTTGAGTACGGTCGGGGCTGATATTTTCCATTAACCGAAGCCCTCGGCCCACCGCCTGCTCGGGAAGGATCTTGGCCTTCGACGTGAATGGCCGCAGGCCAAGAACTACCGAGACATTTTTGACATCCCATCCCTCTCTCAACATCATCACACTGACAATAACCTTGATCTTGTTGGTAGGCAGATCGATGTCACGCGCTGCCTCGCGAGCTTCTTCGAGATCCTTTTTGGTAATCTCGCCCTCTGAATCTGTATGAATTATTAATACCTCACTCCCTTTCAGTCCTGTCCTATTCACCTTGTCCACTAACCATTTGCCTATCTCATCGGCAAAGGCATTCTTCTCGGCCATAACAAATAAGACCGGCTTCGGTCCTAAAGCCTTGTAAGTCTTATAATGCTCCCTCCAGCGCTCCAGGGCGGCAAGGAGCCATTCTCCATATACGTCCGTCACATTATCCTTAGTTACTTTTTCGGGGTCAGACCGCCTCACCTGGTGGACAATAAGGGGCGCTTTGACTACCCGATCTTCCACCGCCTGAGCCAGGGGATAATCACAGATGATCCAGGGATAATAGGTACCATTCTGGTCTTTGGGTGTGGCCGAGAAGTCTAGCCATAATGCTAATCCATTGGGAATGGTTTCGTGGATTGCCATAAGGGTCTTGTGCCAGGCCAGGTCTTCATCGTGGACATGGTGGGCCTCGTCATTCATCACTACCAGATCCCGAAGGCCCTTTATCCGTTCCAACATGGAGCGTTGGTGAGAAGCAAGGTCTCTAACGGGCTTCCGGCCCAGAAGGGCATCCACAGCGTTGGCCGGTGTCCACTCATCATCCCGCCATTCATAGATCTGATGAATATTGGTGAGAAAAAGATTTCCAGTGGGGTCTGGCTCACTACTCTCCCCCCTCAGAATGACCTCCAAATTCCATTGCCACTCAGGGGGTATAAGGGGCAACGCATAAAAGATTCGATTGTTGGCAAAATCCCTCTCGAGGCGCTGGTAGACAATCACGTTGGGGGCGACGATAAGAAAATTAGTGGATAGGTCAGACCCCTTGACCATCTTCCGATGGAAGTACGACCAGACCATAACCATTGCCATCACATACGTTTTGCCAGAACCAGTGGCCATCTTAAAGGCATAACGCCGGAGGTTCTCGGGAGGGAGATCCTGTAGGCCGTCACTCTCTAACTCCGGGAAATACCGCCTGATCTGTCGGTGACCATTCATGGTAGTCTGGTGCTCGATACTGTATGAGAACAGATCCCTCCGGAAGATCTCTGCAAAAGAGTCAATGAGGGGTTTGGCATCGCGGTTCTTTTTGATTTCGATGAGGTAAACGAGGGTCTCTACCGCCTCTCGTTGACCAAAGTAGTAGTGGAAATTGCTTCCGTTTACCAGGTGATCTTCCTCGAACCAGAATTGGAATAGTCGCTGAGTCACAGGAGATGCCCCCGGGTATCCATCATCCCGCCACCTATCCACGGCTTGACGAAGCCGATTTACTAATAGCATCTTGCTCGGCCGGCGTCCCTCTGCGATTTCAAAATCTTCGGCCGTCTTTTTAATCAGATGGCAATCTGGCCTGACGTGGGCCAGCCGTTCCGGGACCTCAGGCAGGTCTTTATCATAGGAAATTACGGCTTTTGCCATGGCTACTTCACCTCCACTTCAAAGGCCTGGGAGGTATCATTCCCAAAAATGTCTACTACCTTGACCATTACCGTGTATTTACCAGGTTTCTCATAGGAGTGAACATCGCTCCGAAGGGCAAGGGTCCGATCCTTTCTGGTGCGGTAGGTTACCCAGCCATTCATAAAAGTATCATTTTGAAAATCCCAATCCACGGCCCAGTAGTCAATATAGTCTGACCATTTCCTGATCTTGGAGCGTATATCTTCTGGGATAAGGTCGGTGTTGGGAATGACAAAATCTTTAAGCTCTACGATAATCTTTCGCCCTTTTTCCTGTTTGATGTCCACTTCGAGGTAAGCCAATTCAAAGAACTGGATATCCCCTTTATCCACGGCCTGCTGTTCCATCACTTCTCGAGGAATGTTAAGCAGAACGAGTTTTACCCCCCGGCCCTTGGCCGCATCGGTCATCAGGTCATAAAGCCCCATCTCCCATTCCCAGCCCAGAATATGGAGTTCCTTTTGTTGTATTGCGACACACTCATCCAGCGAGGCATTGATCTCGTCAATGGTTACCGGTGCATCCACTGCACCCACATGGATGACAGCCTTTCCTTTCTTCCCATGCAGGTGCTGCATCCCGGCAAGCGGTTCTGCACCGTAAAGCTTTAGAATAAATGCCAGATAATGATATATAGCGAGTTGCTGGTCGGTTTTTATCTTATCGCCGAATGTCACTCCCTGCCAGTATTTACGCTCATATTTTCCAAGATTAAGTACTTCAAAGGGTTTACAATTTTCTACACCCAAAAGCCGCTTTCGGGTTACATGGATGGCCCAGCGTGAAAGATCACACCCGATCCAACGGCGACCAAGTTTTTCCGCAACTGCAAGTGTAGTACCCGAACCGGAAAAGATGTCGGCTACAAGATTACTTTCATAAGTGGAAGCTTTTATGATACGGTCAAGTAACTTTTCTGGTTTTTGTGTTGGAAAACCAAGCAGTTCAGTTGAAGGAATTTGTCCCCCTGTAGGAATATCCGACCACCAATCTTCAGGAACTTTCCCTTTTTTATATTCTTCAACATCTTCTTCTGGCCTTTCCCTGCCTCCATAAATACCGCCAGTTCCTTCAGTATACTGTCTTCGTTTTAAAAAACTCTCACTATATGGTATCTTAACAGCATCAAGATTCAATACCCTTTGTCCCCCTTTGGAGTAACGAAGAATTAAATCGTGTTTGTCAGGAAAATCTTGAACTTTTCTTGAGGGGCCTGTATAACACCACACAATTTCATTTCTAAAATTTTCTCTTCCAAGAATTTCGTCAAGCATAATCTTTACGTTATGTCCCACATGATAATCCAAATGCACATAAATTGTCCCTTGTTCACTCAATAAATCTTTCATTAACACCAACCTGTAGTACATCATCTGGAGATACGAATCCAATCCTTTTCCCCATGTATCACGATAAGCCTTTTCCTCTAATATCGACTGTTTCTTAGTCACCTCCAACCCACCATCGCCGATTTCTGTCGTGAAAGAAAAATCTGTTCCTGTTGCAAATGGTGGGTCGATATAAATGAGATCGATCTTGCCTGCAAACTTTTCTAAAAGCGAGCACATCACCAGCAGGTTGTCTCCCCAGATGAGTTTGTTCTTCCACCCTTCTTCAAAAGTATCTCCTTCTTTGGCCTCCCAAATATCAAAGAGTGTTTTCTGTTTGGGCTTCTTGGCTGCCTCTCTTGTGGCACGAGTTTCATTAATTGTCTCAATGACCTGAAATGGCAGGCTAACACGCTCTACCTCTTTTCTGGTCCCATCCTCATTATATTTCCCCGGCCAAACCAGCTCGGTTTTCGTTATCTCAATCCTTGCCATTTAAGTCTCCTTACTTGTTTCTTCTGGTTTGCCTTCCCAAATCCCACATATCTCTTCAACTTTCGGGTCTTGTGGTTTAGTATCAACCCAGTATTTGTAGAACTTCGGGTCACGGCTCCTGGGAACAGGTCGTGCCTCGCGTATCTGTCATCCCAAAATGATAATGTCCTATCTAGCCAAGATAGGAATGTCCTATTTTGATATAGAATGCCCTTTCATGAAAGGAGGGCA
>MHDQ01000042.1 GCA_001803565.1 Nitrospinae bacterium RIFCSPLOWO2_12_FULL_45_22
GAAACAGTTGTTCGGGTAAAACTTCCCAGGTTATTTGCTCCTAAAGAGACAATAAGCTTACGGATTAAGTTTCTCACAAAGCTTCCCCAAATAGTGCTTAGAACTGGCTATATTGACGATTTTTATTTAATCTCTCTCTGGTATCCTAAATTAGCAGCGTTTCATAAAGATGAATGGAAATATTATCCCTTCCACCCCAGGAGCGAATTTTTTTCGAATTTCGGAAGTTATAAAGTGTGGGTAACAGTACCAGAGAATTTTATAGTTGGCGCTTCTGCGGAGTGTTTAGATAGCACCAACAATCAAGATGGAACGAGAACCCTTTATTTTTTTATAAAGAATATCCATGATTTTGTCTGGGCTGCAAGCCCAAACTTCAAAATTCTGACCTCTTCATTTGGTAATTCTAAAATAAATTTCCTGTATCAAAGGGCAACTCAAAAAAGGGCGGATGAATTTCTTCAGGTTATTCGTGATGGTCTCTTGTATCTTTCAAAGATTATAGCCCCATATCCTTATCCGATATTTACCTTTATAGAACCTCCAAGTGGAATACCAGGAGCAACTGGCATTGAGTTCCCTCTCCTAATTACTGCAAGCTTAGCCCCTCCTCCATTTCCGTTAAACGATCATATCTTAAAAACTCATCTCTATCACGAGATTAGCCATCAATATTGGTATGGAGTGGTTGGGAATAATGAGCTAGAAGATGCTTGGCTGGACGAAGGTTTAGCCTCATACTATGCAGAAAAGTTAACTCGCCATTTTCGTGGAAATAATGCCGATATATTGGATACTGGAAAGATAAAAATCGGGTTTACAGACCTTAAAAGAGCTTTCTATATCATGAATTTGACAGATGGGCCTACCAAGAAATACCCTTGGGAATTTAAAGATTGGACAAGTTATTATGCCCATAATTATGCAAAGCCGTCATTACTCTTGATGACCATTGAGAATTATTTTGGTGGAGAAGAATTAGAGTTATTCTTAAAGAAATTTTATGAGAAATGGAAGTTTAACCACCCAGGCACAGAAGATTGGTTTTCTGCATTGAATAGAGTTTTTCCTAAATGGGTTAATAATTTGTTCCAATCCATGATCCTAAGAAATGACTACCTGGACTATGAGGTAATTGAAATTAAAAATGTCAGAGAAGAGAGTGGGGCTGCCAAAATTCTGGTGCGAAATAATGGGAAAGTTTTTATTCCAGTCACTGTCAGAGTATTTTTTGCCGATGGGTCCTATGGTGATCAAATTTGGGATCCGCCTGCTAAAGAAAAAGTTATAAATTACCAAGGACAGCAGCAGGTTTTAAGAGTTGTAGTTGATCCAGAGCGAAAGATCATTATAGATATCAATTATTCAAATAACCAAATAATGATGGCGGGACAAAATGATATCTTTAAGATCATTGAAGAAAAATATCTAGAGATTGTTAAAGCCTTTTCTCATTGTTTTTGAAAATAGGCATATTTTTTTAATCTCCAACAAATCTTTCTTATCCTTAACGACCTTCCTTGGTAATAATCCCCAGGGGTAATTTATTATCCCTTTCGTAATAACCCCTCAAATGCCACTTGCTGGGTTCTTCTTTTGTCTCTTTCCTGATTTCTTATCCAGGGTATTTAAACCTATTATGCCTTTACAGTCCTAGAAGGATGAAAATCCTAGAGAAGAAACTTCAAGCATAACAGCAATTCTCGGTCAACTTGTAAATCCTTGATATTTCTTCGCTTTGCTCACAATGACACTCTCTTATTATTGCGAAGCTTGTCCGGAGCCAGAACGAGGGAACTCGAGGAAGCAATCCCGTCCTCTGGGAATATAATATATGCTTCCCTGTAACTGAGGTATTACATATGTCCCAAAATTCATCTTGACTCTGCTGCTACAACTTGATATAAATTTTTTAGCTATTGCATCCCCTGGAAAAGCACCCTTAGAAGCTAATAAAGCTATCTGTTTTTAGCGGATATTGGAGGGTAAAAAAGAGTAAGTTCTTATCCCTATAATATCTGTTAAGTAGTGGTGAAGTGTCAAAACACCACCGCGAAGCCAATGGCAAAGGAGAGCCATTTTACCATGTTAGGATTTCGAAGACAATATTGAATCAATGTTCATTCGAGCGAGGATGATCCTTTATCTATGCCGACTGTTTTTCAGGACGGTCCTTATAGTTTTGTCTTTTTTAGTTCCGATCAGGGTGAACCTCCTCACATCCACGTTAAACGTGAACGGCAAATTGCCAAATTCTGGCTCAATCCTACTTCACTCGCCAAAAATCGAGGCTTCAAAGAGCACGAACTGAACGAGATAGGCCGGCTTGTTGTAAAGCATCAAAAACCACTATTGGAGGCTTGGCATGACTACTTTGGTTCTTGAAAGAGAGCCAGTCGTGATTAACGTCACGATAACGGATGAAAAGCTGACGGTAGACCTTGACGACGGTCGAAGCCTTATAGTTCCACTTGACTGGTATCCACGCCTCGTACACGCTTCTCCAAAAGAGCGAAACAACTGGCAGTTGCTAGGAGACGGCTACGCCATCGAGTGGCCTGACCTAGACGAACATATCGGTATTGAAGGCTTACTGGCCGGACGGCGCAGTGGCGAAAGTAAGGAATCGTTTCAACGCTGGCTGGCTTCTCGTCAAAGTGTAACTCACGCCTGAAACATTAAAGCCGAAATGATCCGATCGGGCCAAAATCACAGGTGAGTAGTTTATTACCATCAGGAGAGATACATCATTGGGGATCAGATCCGCCGACCCAAGGAATTGACTGAAGCAAGCAGTGACAATAGGAGGAACGATGAATCGGATTATCTGCTTGTAGGTAAGGTTTTCCGGAGAGGATTTCATGCCTTCATTTTATTCTAATAATATTTTATCTATGAGGAAGATTTACAAATGAGACCGATATGGGAAGGGTTATTTTAGCCTATATCTGGTAAAATCTTAAATCTGGCTATCCGCATGACTACCAATGCTCCAATATGCAGAACATTCGGACCGCGTTGAACATTGAGCCCGTTAAAGGCCAAGACATTTGTGGCGTTAGTTAGCAAGTTGAGCCCCCAAGATTTAGCCGTAGTGGTACCCAACCGGATAACCAGAATCTTACATTTGCTGGGATAGATTGGTATGTGTAGTCCACTCCTTGGGATAATTGGGATAATAGCAAGATTACTGTTTAAAAGCTGTACTCAAAAACTTAGAGGTTATCCCCATTGACAATATAAAGCTTACAGTTTTTCCTGATGGTTCAATTTCATCGGCATGGGGAGCGGTTTCCCCCGCCGATAACAATTTTTTACCATCTCATTTTCTATAATCTCGAAATATGATAATTATCTTATTGCCATTAAAAATAACTCCCAAAATGGATTAAGGATGACAATTTCGGTCAAAGACAAGGATTTAAGTCAATTTAAGCTTCAGATTAAAAGAGATAATGGCAGATACGCCGTTGTCTCTTCCGCAAGCGGTTTTGAAGCGGAAAGATTTTTTCCTGATCAGGATGAAATCACTAGAATTATGAAGCGTTCCAGGCTGATAGATTCTTTATTAATAAACCCCACCGCCCATCGGTTTACAACTGAATTTATAGAGATAGGCAGTGAGATTTATGGGCTATTCCTGAGACCATTCAGCAAACTTGAAGAATTTATAAACTACTCTATCTCCCAAAACAGCGCTATCCTGATAAACATCCAGACAAATGACCATGATATAAGCCGTCTGCCCTGGGAGCTTTTATATTCTCCTGAATATCAATTCATAGCCACATCCCCACGATTTCAGATTATACGAACTATTGAGGATAGCGGCGCTCATAGCAGAGAGCTTTCCGCAGGTCCGCTCAGGATCTTGTTTATGGCATGCTCGCCGGATGGGACAGAGCCGTTATTAAATTATGAGAAGGAAGAGGAGATAATCCTCAATGCCGTAGCTGACCTTAAGAGAAAAAAAGAGCTGGAGATAGACATTGCCGAAGGGGGGACATTAGAAGAGTTAAAAGAGATGCTAGCAAAGAAAGCGTACCATGTCGTCCACCTCTCAGGCCATGGGTATTATGACGAACAACAGAATACCGGCTACCTGAGCATGGAAAATGAATCAGGGACTGAAAAAAAGGTAAGTGCAAAGGAGCTTGCAGACACTCTTATCGGATACGCATCCATTCGTTTATTATTCCTGAGCGCCTGCCAATCAGGAAGAGAAGAGGCGCCAAACACTGGGTTTGCATGCTCCCTTATATCAAACGGCATTCCGATGGTCATTGGAATGAAACAGGCCGTTAGCGATTATGCCGCTTCATTTATGGAAGAATCATTCTATAGACACCTGACATTAAAAAGGTCTGTTTCTCATGCATTTCAGTTATCGAGAGAAGAGTTTGCAAAAAAACATAGTGGCAACTTCCAGTGGGCTATCCCTGCAATATTTAGCAGAGTTGAGGATACGTCAATAGTCGATTGGACTAAACCGTTAATCCCCATTAAAGAGAGGGAGACTTCCATTATCCTTTATGGTGGGGTAGAACATTTAAAAGAGGGTTTTAGAGGGAGGCGCAGAGAATTACGGGAATATCTAAAAATACTAAGAGGAGGACCGCCATCGACAATATGTATAACAGGGGCAGGGGGGGTAGGTAAATCAACCCTGGCTAGCAGGCTGACCGATAGGCTCCACAAATCCGGGTACATGGTTATCCCATTAAAGGGCGAAATAACACCTGATAGATTCATACAAGAGACCATCAACACACTGGTTGCCGAAAAAGAATGGGAGCATCTGGAAATCTTAAAGAGATTGGTAGATTACAATGAAAAGATCATATACATAATATCCAACATATTAGGAACAAGAGAGACCATCTACCTCCTGGATAATTTTGAAGACAACCTGAAACAGTCTGCAAGATTTAGAGAATTTAAAAATCCATTCTGGGAGGCATCTTTCAAGACTATATTAGAGCAACTCCCGCACACCTGCTCAAGGATGCTGATTACCTGTAGATATACTATCCCCCGCATTCCAGAAAACCTTTTATTCCAGAGGCCTTTAAAAGAGATGTCTGAAGGAGAGGCAAGGAAGCTTATGATATTCAATAAAGATTATGCAGGGATAGACCTAAAACAGATAAGAGAGGTCTATCAAGCAATAGGCGGGAACCCAAAGGCAATAAAGGAGTTAGGAAGGCTTCTATATAAAGGAGATATTACCTGGGAATCTTTAAAAGAAAAACTGGGAAAGGTAACAAAAGAGATGCGGGAATTCACCATCTTTGAACAGCTTTACAACTTTCTAAGCAGGGAAGAACAGGGATTTTTCCGCAGGGTCTCGGTATATCGGGGGCCCGTGGGATTAGATGGGATAAAGGTTCAAGAACCAGATGATTCTAAGGCAAAAGATTATATAAAGAGATTGGTAGACTACAGCCTGCTCCAGCAATATGAGGATAATATCTATGCCAGAGAATATTATCAGGTACACCTGCTAAACCGGGAGAATATCAGGCAAGAGTGGTGGCAGGAAGGAGAGAAAGAAAAGGCACACCAGAATGCAGCAGGATATTATCTACGTTTTGAAGATAAGCGTTTTAGGATAGAGAGTCTATCTAATGCGGTCTATCAACTTAGGTCCGGGAAAATGTATAATCAGATGGCAGAATTGATTACTAAGTATGCAAACCAGTTGATATTAAAGGGCTTTTGGGATGAAGGCATCTATCTCCATCAGTCTATCCTGGAAGAAAAAGGCTCAGTTGAGAAGAGGTTTTCAGGGATTGCCTACAACAATATTGGAGGAATCTATGACAGCAAAGGCGAGTGGGACAAGGCCTTAGAATATTATCTTAAGGCTGAGGAGATATTGATTGAAGTGGGTGACACGGCCGGTTTAGGGTCTACTTACAATAATATTGGATTAATCTATTCAAAGAAAGGCGATTGGGACAGGGCCTTGCAATACTATCTTGAGGCGGAAAAGATATCGATTGAAGTGGGAGACAGGGCAGGTTTAGCTCCTACATACAACAATATTGGAAGAATCTATGATAACAAAGGCGATTGGGACAAGGCCTTGCAATACTATCATAAGGTTGAAAAGATAAGTATTGAAGTGGGAGACAGGGCAGGTTTAGCCACGACTTACAACAATATTGGATTAATCTATCATAACAAAGGCGAGCAGGACAGGGCCTTAGAATATTATCTTAAGGCTGAAAAGATATTGATTGAAGTAGAAGACCGAGTAGGTTTAGCTCGCACTTACAACAATATTGGATCAATCTATTCCGAAAAAGGAGAGAGGGACAAAGCCTTAGAAAAATTTCTTGAGGTTGAAAAGATAAGTATTGAAGTGGGAGACAGGGCAGGTTTAGCCACGACTTACAACAATATTGGATTAATCTATTATAACAAAGGCGTATGGGACAGGGCCTTGCAGTACTATCTTAAGGCTGAAAAGATATTGATTGAAGTAGGCGACAGGGCAGGGTTGGGGACGACTTACAACAATATTGGAGGAATCTATTCCAAGAAAGGCGTATGGGACAGGGCCTTGCAGTACTATCTTAAGGCTGAAAAGATATTGATTGAAGTAGGCGACAGGGCAGGGTTGGCCGTTACCTATTTCAACACCGGTGCAAGCTATTTAAATAAAAATAATAAGGAAAAGGGAGATAGTTACATCGTCCTTGCAGGATATATTGCCATAACCCTCGGCATGAAGCATGAGCTTTCCCAAATGCGATGTGCATTAGAACCTATAATTAAAGAGATAGGTGAAGAAGGGTTTATGGAGATCGGAAAAAGACTTTATGAAAGCAAAAAATTATAACCCCAAAAAAGAGAGGTGTGGATCATGAAAGATTTAAAAGAGTTTTCTCTGTCATATTATCTTGACGAACTAAAGAGGCGAGAGGGAAAAAAGGCACAAGAGGAGGTATCAGCGGCCTTGTCTGCTACCACTGTCAGCATAGAGGTGCTAAAGGCCATAAAAGAGGCGAAAGATCACAAACTTCCCCTTACAACCCTTGCCAGAAAGGTCAATCTAAAGATAGCCCCCTGCCAGGAGGTCTGCGAACATCTGAGGGATGAGGGGTTGATAGAGATAGAACCAGATCAAGAGACAGGGAATGACTGGATCAAACTATCAGATAAAGGCATGGGTTTACTATGACCTCCGCCTATCTGATAACTATATTCTTGAGTCTTATGGTTGCCTCGGCTGAGCTGGTCACAAAGTTTAAAGACGAGCCTTTTGCCATCCTTACAAAAAATATAACCGCATGGTTTTATATCCTTTTTAATATCTTAATCGCCTCTATATCTCTATATCTTCTTACCAAAACCGGTTTCTTTGGAAATACCGAATACGATCAGATAAAGGCGGCATTCACGGCGGGTTTTGGTTCTACAATCCTGATGCGGTCAAAGTTTTTTAAGGTAAGGATCAATGGAAAGGAGGCGGCAATTGGTCCGGAAATAATCATCAATATATTCCTTGAGACACTGGAAAAGATGATAGACAGGGATAGGGCGTTGGAACGGAAAAATATAGTAGAAAAATATATGGCGGATATAGATTTTGACAAGACAAAAGATTATGTAGTAACTACAATCATAGCCTCTCTCCAGAATGCTTCCCCTGAAACAACCAGGAAATTAATGGATGACACAGATAAGATTGCTATATCGTCAATGGGCGATATAGAAAAGAGCTTTGCCCTCGGCTATTTAATACTGGATATCATGGGTGAGAAATTTTTAAAGGGGCTTTTTTATAATAAGGAAAGATTTATACGATAAAAAAGAAATCTTGCTATAACTACACCTGGCAGTTCAGTCCCGGGTTAAACAGGGCAGGCGACACGATATGATAAGCATGCGAGAATATATTTATTGGTTGGAATAATTCAAGGATATAACCGACCGCTTTCAAAAGCTTAGTATCTCGGCCTAGGGCAGTAGAATTACAAGAGATATAGAGCATCCGGTTGATCTTCAACCTTTTTATCTCTTTTATAAGTTGGGGATGGCAGCCTGAGCGGTGGCTAATAGGGCAAGATTGTGCCCTATCCCTTGTGCAAAGAGCTTCAATGGAATCGTTCCCTCCTTGCTAGTACGAAAAGAGTAATTTTTTAGACCATTGGATTGGGCATTATTTAGGGATAGGGATAAGATTTAAACCGGTGAGACGTAACATAAGGGATAGATTTGCTGTAGTAATTAACACTCCTGAAAGTATCTCATAAAGTAGAGATTTCTACGAGTAATGTTTACTAAACAGTAATAGAGAAAGGAGTATCTCTAATCCCAAGGCTTTTCAAAACCCGCGGGCAATCGCTCATTCCCGGGGTGCTACCCCGCCTTCCTTTTGCTGTTAACTCCAAACAATTTTTATCCATATTATAATGTCAGGGGAGCATCTATATTCCCGAAGGACGAGATTGCGTTGTTGAGTTCCCTGGCTTGGGCTCCGGACAAGTCACGCAATGACCGGGAAAGATATGGTAGTTTTATTGCTGGGAGCATTAGTGAAGGGGAGGAGCAATCTCATGAAGGTTTTAACTGAGAATTGCTGCAAAGTGAACCGGTGAGCTTGACCTCTGCGTATAGCAATGATATGGTATATAGGTTTAAAATTTTTGCAACCGTTCAGCCACCAAGTCACTAAGGCACCAAGGAGA
>MHDQ01000043.1 GCA_001803565.1 Nitrospinae bacterium RIFCSPLOWO2_12_FULL_45_22
CCCAGCACCACTACGCAGGCAATGGCCCTTTAATACTTTGCTGGCGCCATTAACGAGTACCGGAATGCCCCAGGCCCAGGACTCCAGCAGAGTAAGTGATAGACTCTCATATGGAGAGGGGATAATAACCAAGGAGGCGCGGCGTAGCCAGGTTTCCTTTTCCTTCTCTGATAGGTAACCAAGAACCATAAGGTCAGGATCAGAAGGCAGCTTAAGGACTTTTTGCCCTACCAAAACCAGCTTTAACTCCCCTCCACCCTTCTCTCTTTTATAACGGAGAAAGGAATCTACCAGGTCACCACACCCCTTCTTGACATCTACCCGGCCAATATATATCAGATATCCATCTTTCTGGGGTCCTGCGTGATTTAGGTTATCTGACGAACTATCTTCTGCAGGGAGATCAATACCTACTCCGCAGACCTCATGGGGGATATGATTATTTTTGAAGTGGCTCTGGACAAAGGCCTGCTCTTCTAAAGAATTATAGATAATAGCCCGGGGTAATTGAAATAGGGAGCGGAAAATCTTGAGATAGATCGGGGGCTCATCATGGGCGGTAGGCACTAAGATAGCTTTTTCTGGGACTAACGGTAAGCCAAAATAAGTTGTGCAGTAGAGATAAGTAAAGAATACAAAATAATCGTAACGGTAGCGGTTGTCTTCAATAAAGTTAAATAACTGAGAAGAGAAGGGCCCCTGGCGCTTCATCCATTCTATCTCTTCTGTAATAGTACCCTCGCCCTTCAATATCTTACGCGAAAACAGGTTGAACCATCTGATCCTTCTGGACCGGTCTACCAGGAAGCGCCACACAGTTACACCATTTATCTCCACTTTACCCGGGGGATAGAAGTTTTTCCAGGTAATATAGTCTTTGGCGCAGGTAGTGAGGATTTCGATTTGCCAATGCCGGGCAAGGCGTTCTGCCAGAAGCCGACAGAGCCTCTCAGCACCACCACTGACCTCCGGGCCATAGCGCTGGACAACAAAAGCCATCCTCATGGCGACATGACCCATTGGTGGGGGATGCGGCAGATGCCTAAGTCCTTCCGGTCAGCCCTGACCGCAAAGGAATAGAGGCGGGTCTGATAATCATAGTCATAACCATCCCGGGTATGGGCCGCTATATCCAACTGATAAGTCCCCTCAATAAGGTCTACTGATTTGATCAGTATCTTAAGCTGACCATCTTGGTTCAGATAAGGAATATCAATCCCCTCGATCTGGGTATTAGTACCGTAACAGCGTATCCCTTCGGGGGTATAGATACCGAATCCAAATACCGGGTCATTAACCGGGGAATTGACTTTATAATTGATCTCGATAGTCATGGGCTCTCCCCGGAAATAGACAAACTTCTCTCGGCCATTATAGTCCAGGAACCTCACACCGGTTATCTCTATTTCCATACTACCCCAACGATTCAAGCGGTTCCGCTTCTGATCCGGACCTTCTTCGGCTGCCATAACAGAAGCAGGGTCACCAGATTCGGTAACGGCCTCTATGATTTCTGGGGGCTGTTGTGCCTGTCTGAATCGCTCTTCTTCCAGGGCCAGTACTTGCTGCCGGTACCGGTCTATAACCATCCGGGGAGTACCTTGCTCTTTTATGATCCCTTCATCTAACCAGATAGCCTCATCACAGAGCCTCTCGATAGCAAACAAGTCGTGCGAGACGATAATGATGGTCTTTTTCTGGCGTTTAAATTCACCGATCCGGTCATTGCATTTACGGACAAAGGATTCATCACCCACCGCTAATATCTCATCTATCAGGAGTATATCGGGGTCTACATGGGTAGCGATGGAAAAGGCCAGGCGCATAAACATACCGGACGAATAAGTCCTTACTGGATAATCAATATACTCTTCTAGCTCAGAAAATCTTACAATCTCATGATATTTTCTCTCAATCTCTCTCTTGGATAGGCCCAGGATAGTACCATTAAGATAGATATTTTCCCGGCCAGAAAAGATGGGATGAAAACCTATCCCTAGCTCTAGTAAGGACGATATCCTGCCATTTACCTGGATAGAACCGCTATCTGGCGATAGGATACCGCAGATCAGCTTGAGGAGGGTAGTTTTACCGGAGCCGTTCCGGCCAATAATACCCACCGTTGCCCCTTTTGATACTATAAGGTTTATATTGGTGAGTATCTCTTTTTTGCTATCGTCTCTGATGCTTTCTTTGCCTAAGCGAAATAGATGGGCCTTGAGGGTAGTGTAGTTGCTCAGCAGATTACGCCGCCGGAAGCTTTTTGAGACCTGCTCTAGTTTAACTGCTATCATATTAAATTAATCAGGACACAGATTTTCGTAATTGTTTAGCCAAAATTAGGATTTTAGCCACGGATGAACACGGATAGACAGATTCGTTTCAATGCAAAATGCAAAATTAGCAATTAGCATTTCAAAATCAAAGATCTGAGATTAAGAGATTTATAGAGACTAGGGGACTAAATATCTAATCTCTTTTTAGTCTCTTAATCTCCTAGTTTCTCTAATTGTTAATTGCTAATTTTAGATTGTTAATTTTGCAATGAAGCCAATAATCTGTGTTCATCTGTGTACAGAATAAAATTCCTAAACTATTAATTTAGATCTCCTCGGTCAAGGTCTTTCGGTAGCGATCAAAGACCAAATAGCCGATATAAAAAGTACTGATAGAATACAGGAAAACTATGATCATCTGATTGAACCCAGGAAATCGGTGATAAAAAAGGATATCCTGATACGCCATCATCATTACCCCGAGGGGATTCAAGAAGAGCAAAGGCCGCAGTTGCTCTGGGACTAAGCTGATCGGATAGATGATCGGGCATAGGAAAAACCATAGGGTCAAGAAGTTCCCCAGGATATGCTGCACATCCCGAAAAAAGACATTCAAGGCGGAGCTGACCAGTGCCAGGCCGAGGGTGAATAGGAACTGGAGGGTTATTAATAGCGGCAGAAATACCAGTGGTATACCCAGCTTGATCCCTAAGAAGAGGAGAAAGACAAAAAGTATCAGTAAGCCCAGGAGAAAATTGACCAGATTAGATATTACCGGAACAGTAGGCAGGACTTCAGGAGGAAAGGGGACTTTAGTAAGCAAGGTACTGCCTTGAATGATAGAATTGACCCCCTCAGCCATCGAGGAGGAGAACCATATCCAGGGTAACAACCCACAAAAGAGATAAGCGGTATAGTTCTCCATCTCTATCTTCATATAGACTGAAAAGACCAGGGTATAAACTAACATCAGGAGCAACGGGTTGAGAAAAGACCAGAAAAAGCCGATAAACGACCCTCGGTACCGGGCCCGTAGGGTCTGACTGACTAGGCTCTTTATCAGATAGCGGTACCTAACTAAATTTTTTATATTCGTCCAAATCCTCATTGGCATAAAAAGCTTTATAAGCGTTCACCACAGAGACACAGTTATTAGGTCATTAGGTTACTGGGTTATTGGGTTACTAAATAACCCAATAACCTAATGACCCAATCACCCAAATTCCAGTTTATTTTGCTGGTTTGGGTGGCTGTTCCTTCCACCATTGGTTCCATTGGTGGATAGCCTTCTTTTCCTGGTCTTTGGTCAAGGGGCCGGGATAACCAAAGGAGTGACCCGTAATATATTTTAAACGATATATGACGAACTGTTTTTCTGTAATATCGGGGTCATTCAGGCCCTTTATCAAGGATTCTATCTCAGTGTAAGAAGGATGGAAGAGCTTCTTTCCTAATTCCCAGGGCATAGAGATCCCGGCTTTAGGGAAGTCATAGAAGGTAAATTTAAAAGCAATCAGAGGCAAGTAGATAGGGAACAAAAGGATAGCCGTATCGCTATGGTACTCAAAGACCCTTTCTCCTACAGCCTTGGGACTAGTGGCAGATACCGCGCTACTGCTACCTATCACAATAACTATTACTAATAGCATCAGCTTAATAGTCTTCATCTTTATCTCCTCTTATGTTGCGATAAAATAGCCTGGTTATTTAGTTAATCCAGCCTTGAATCCCACAAGAAGAAAGCCAACTAACTCAAAGAACTGCTGGGTCAATCTTCCAACTTGCTAAGGCCCAGGCTCTGGATGAAAGTCTCCAGGCGATCCAGCACCTGGCTCTCATCTAATTCCCTAAAGTCGGCAAAATTTCCCTCATAGATGGCAACGGGAAACCCTGCTTTTTGCAGTTCCAGTTTGGCCTCTGGCGAACCAAGGGTGCAGAGGGGACAGCCCCGGTTGTAATGCATTACTACTCCTTCACACCGCCAATATTTAGCTAAGGCTATTATATCGAAAGCCTTCCGTTTGGGAGAAGAGAACGCTTGGCTGAGGGGACTCTCTAGATGCCACAGGGCAATAGCTCGCAGGGCATCTGCTCTATTGTTTAAGGGCATATTCCTCTCTTCTGGGGTCTTTGCTGGCAAAACCACCCCGTCTTCCCTGATTTCTATCTGGCCGCTGTTTATGCAATAAACCCAGATGCCTACAAATACAACCCCGTACTTCTCAAAATATCTGAACATCTTAAGAAAATTCCATGGTGGGGTAAGATCGGTCATGAGCCTGCATCTTTCGTCACCTACCGCGGCAATTTGATTCGCTATTCGATCTTTTACTTCATCCCGGAGTGCTTCATAGAAAGCCACCGCCTCGGGTTGGTGCCTTATTCCTATGGCAATGGGCATAAGAGCTAATTCGCTTTTTAGATCCAGTGGAGCGGGGATCGCCTGGTTAAGCAGGCATATCTCCCCCCAGAGCGCTTCACTTTTGAAAAAGTTACGGGAGGCTTCGATTAGCTTTTCGTCATCATACTTCCTCCCGGTAATTTTTTCCATCCATTCAATGGAGTCATATAGCTGAGAGGCAAGGTATTCTATGACATCTTCAAACCTTACTCCGGGGGGTGTCACTGGTTGTTCATAGACAAAAAGGGGTACATCATAATATTCCTTGCACACCTGGTACCATTTGCCATGGCCGGCATCACATAAATGTCTGGTCAGGAAAAAATCGGGTTTAGGAAAAGGACCGCCAAAATAGTAACGATCCAGGAACATAGACCCCCAATAGTTCCTCATATAGCCGCACATATCCCGGGCATATCCTCTTGCCTCGGCAGCCTCCATAGCCTCTAGTGAAAATGCTGGATCATATCCTATGCTGGCTCCATAGGGTTCGCCACTGAAATAGACAAAATCACCTAAGCCCGCTGGGAGGGCAAGACAACTAGCCCCTGAACCACTGACTAGCAGCCTGCCTTCTTCCCTGGCTGTTATTAGACTTTTATAATAATTTAACCGCAACTCTTTACCCTTCTGCCAACAGTCTAAAGGTTTTGATTTGTATTTGGATTGAATGCCCATCTGTCTTTCTCCTAATAGTTTAGTATATCATTTAACTGGAGATTCAGATCACTTCCATCGCCAGCATCTCCAGGAAGGCTTCTACCCGAGTCCGGAACTGCCCTATGGGTGTGGTAATATCAAACTCGAGGAACAGGCTTGGGATATTCCGCTCCTTGAGCAGGGCTATCAAGGGCGGGATATCGAACTCATGAGGGTCACAGAATTTTTGCTGGATTAAAATTACCCCCTGGACATGGTAGTCGTCTATTAGCTTAAAGATATAGGGCCACCTGCGCCGCTCAGGAAAATCTTTGGCTGGGCAAGGGGGCCGTTCTATATAGCGCTGGGCAATAGCAGCGAGCTTATCTTCTTCCGAAATCACTTCATTCCAAAAATATCTGGTGCCGGTACAGTGCTCATCCACCACTATGGTAGCCCCCAGGGATTCTACCATTCTTACAAACTCCGTATCATCATCCTCACTACCAATAAGCATCAGGCGAATGCCCGGATCGCGTTCATTTTGTCTCTGGTCTATATTTTGCCAGATTTCTTGCAGAAGGACATTATGTTCTGCTTTATCCATCACCTGGCTGGAAAGGACTATATCCATAGCCTCCGCACCAAGGATCGGGGGGATGGTGCGTTGCCTTAGCATATAGAGTTGTTTGGTTAGACAGCGATTTGTGTTGTAAATATCAATTGCCCTTTCCATATCTTCCTGAGAGATCTCCTTTGCTGTCCATTCTTCCAGACTCTTTTTAAATCGGTCTAATTCCTTTATCAAAAAAGGTTTCGCTCTACTACTCTGAATATTTGAGGGAGTGCTTATAAAATGGCTATAGGATAAAGGTATGTTTAATTCCCAACTGGCAAAGGCATTACGCATATGGATACAACTCCGGGCCTTAGCAATACCATCCAGGTAATCATATTTCCCCAGTAACCCTTGCGCTAAACAATCACGGCAATAAGGACAATACATGCTATAGATATGCCGGTCTGTGACATCTTGAGGCTGATGGCTGCCGAAGATTCTTACTGGTAGTGCACCCGCTGCATAAGCCAATTCTTCTGGCAAATAAGTACAAAAATATCCCAATACTCTCCCGCCGGTCCTGGCTTTCCACTCTCTGGCATAATCATGGCGTTTGTCAAATATTTCTCGAAACCTATCCATCTTAGAACTCCTTAGTAGAGCGTCTTCTAAATAACGTTGCAATGCTGTCATTTCGAGCGTAGCGAGAAATCTTAATGAATAAGGAATGTTACAAAGATCTCTCCCTTCGGTCGAGATGACATGGAATTTACGAAACGATCCACTAGTTAATCAGTAATTAATTAGCGTATTTAGCCTGGATAGCACAGCCCACCATTTATGCTCAGGGTCTGTCCTGTGATGGCATTTGAGACATCAGAGGCCAGAAATAATGCCGCTTCGGCAATATCATTTTGGGTTACAGGAAATGGCTGTTTCTCCAGGGCCTTCTTAAATACCTTAGCGACAGGATGGTCTGAACCCAGCATATCTCTTATTAACGGGCTATCGCTGATTACAGTGAGAGATATGGTATTAATTCGGATCTTCCACCGGGCAAACTCTTGCGCCAGGGTCTTAGTCATCAGGACCAATGCTGCCCCTGAAGCACCCACCATTGATTCACCTGGCGTGGGCCATCTTCCAGCATCGGTTCCCAGCATTACTATCTTACCTGATTGTCTTTCAATCATGTAGTTAATCGCTGCCTTCACGCAGTAAGCCCTATTTAACCACTGAATCTTGGCCAGGTCGAAATAATCTTCCGGGTCCGTATCTCTAAAAAACCTTGCTTTTCCGAACAATGCCACGGCTCCACCAGAAACTACCAGGATATCAATCTTCCCAAACCTTTCTATTCCCCTGTCAACCATCCGCTTTACTTCCGGGTAGTTATTTATATCTGCCTCTTCAAAAATAGCTTCCCGACCCAAACTGATAACCTCCTTTACCACATCCTGACCTAACTCGGGGGTTGAATCCTTCCCATGTAGAATAAGATTAGCCCCATTTTCTGCAAACTTCAAAGCAATTGCCTTGCCAATACCCGCACTAGACCCAGTCACTAATGCTACCTTACCCGCTAGGTTTGATGGCATGTTTTATCCCCTCCCTAATTATGGACTAAGAAACTCTATTCATGTAACTGTTCACCAGCTTCCCATCACCACGTCATTCTGAGCCAAAGCCCTGAGCAAAGCGAAGGGGCAAGCCAAGAATCTCAATCCCCAGCAGACCCTTCGTTCCGCTCAGGATGACAGGTACAGTGAACGGTTACCTATTCATTTCAGCTTTTATCCTCTTGGCTCTAGTGACTTATTTAAACTGAGGTTTACGCCTCTCCTTAAAAGCTGTCAATCCTTCACGGACATCTTCGCCTTTGTAATGGAGCCCTATCGCCCACTGTTCCAATTTTAATGCCTCATGAATATTCATCTGCATACCCTGGTTCACTAATAACTTAGCAATACGGGATGCCTCACTGCTCTTGCTGACAATCTTGTTCACCATCTCAGTAGCCGCTTCTTCCAGCTTATCTGCCGGTACCACCATATTTACCAGGCCCCATTCCATAGCCTTCTGAGGGGTTATCCAATCACCTGTAAGGATAAGCTCTTTAGCCCTATTTATACCGATCTTTCTGGGTAGGCGCTGCGTTCCACCACCACCAGCAATCAGGCCAAAATTGGTATGCTGATCACCAATCCGGGCCTCCTCGGAGGCAATCAAGATATCACAGACTAAAGCCAGCTCTAAACCACCTGCTAAACATAAACCATTAATAGCGCCTATGACCGGTACCCGACTATTCTCTATACCGTTAAAGACCCGTTCCCAGGTCCGGCCATACTCCGCAAATATCCTAGGATCACCGCCACCCTCCATAAGCTGTTTTACGAAGGATAAATCCGCACCCGCGGAAAAGGCCTTGCCCTTACCGGTTATTACTAATGCCTTTATACTGTAGTCCCGCTCCAGATCGTCCCAGGCCTGACCTATCTCCTGGATAATTTCTAGATTCAATGGGTTCATTAACTCTGGACGATTGAGATAGATCCAGGCCCCAGGCCCCCGCTTCTCATAAATAATGTTCTTGAAGTCCATACTTTAACCTCCTTTTTAAATTAGTTAGGACACAGATTTTCACAGAAGCGTAATACGCTGCTGCTACCAATCCTTGGTGGCTGAACGGTTACCTTTAATAATTACGCAAAAGTTCTAAAAACACAAATCCTTGCCATTATAGAAAATTTTTCTTTTTTAGCAACCGTATTTTGAATTGATAGAAGAAACTTCGGTGAGTTAAGGACTTGGTTCTCTTATGCAGGTCTTGTGCCGCCTAACAGTTCACCGGCATCAGTTATCAAGCAGGCCCTTTTAGTGAGCAATGAGTAATAAGCAGTTAACTGCTCACTCTATTAAACCTTCGCGTTATCTACAACTAGCGATAATTACACAAAAGGGTATGGGGCGATGGGTTATGGGGCTTCCCTATTACCCATCGCCTCTAGCCCACATTTAATCCGAAAAATGCGGATATGCTCTCAAATAGTTGTAGGGCAAGGCTTCAGCCTTGCATGAAATATTCGCCGAAGCAGGCCTAAAGGCTTGCCCTACCTGAGTTTGGAAAAAGAATTGCATTTTTCGGGTTAAAGTCTTTTCCTGAACCCCGTGAACTGTTACCTTCCGAGACATTTTAGATGAGATACAGGAATGAACGAGTATTGTAGCTAGCCCTATTACTTGACCTCCTGGTATTTGGTACGTTTAGCCCAACCCCAGGGATCAAACCCACCCCGCTTATCCCACATCTCTTGGTGTTCCTTCATCTTTTTTTTCAGGTTTTCAGGCACAGTCTTGACGCCTTGCCGGTCTTTGGCCTTCTTCGCTTCATAAATATGTGGATAAGGAGGAAAATGCTCTGCACTGGTCACCGGCCGATAATTAGGCGCTTTGCGCCAGAAATACTCCTTCTGGAGCTGCGGTATGGAGAAGAATCCTGGGCCATAAGTCGGATCATCTGTCACTCTTTTGCCAAACTTAACATCACCGTACCAGAGATAGACTCTGAAGTCCCGGTAAAGATCAACAATCTGGGCTACTGAACGGGGATAGCCGCCCCCGACATTACCACCTGGGTCCACCCGGTCGTATTTATAATCGCATATCCGATATAGATTTCCCTGACGGTCATACTGTTCGAATCGGATGAAATACTTGGTATGCTTTTCAATCCACCAGAGCATATGGCCCAGATAGTAATTGGGATCATACTTATGGACCATCTTGACTACGTAGCACTCTATACAACCATCTTTACGGTAGGGATTCTGCTCTACACCCAAGACCCCGGGCAGCAGGTCTTTAAGATTATCTACAATACTCTTGGGCTCGCCCATCATACCGCCTTTGACTCCAGCGCTATCACATATTACATCTTCACCCACGATCCAGTAATCATACTCCCAGGGCTGGCGCTCACCATTGTCATCGTTACTGAAGGGATAGCCCAGGGAATCATCCTGCCGGTCACCACCGGCCGAGCGTCTAACCCGCCTCAGGGCTGGGACCCAGGCATAGCGGTCCGGGTCTTTCCATTTCTTGGGGGTATTATTATATTTGACCATCAACTGAGAAAAACCCCGCAGCTCGGGCGGGTTATCCAGCAAAGAAAAATAGCTCAGGAAGACGTCATTGGTGCCTACCTTGCCTGACCGATCATAATTTACTACATCGTCATAATCATCCCAGGGGCTGAGCCGCCTGACATAGAGATTCCTGCCGGTGACCAATCCCCTTTTATTGATTAAGGGGGTATACAATACCAGGTCAACATATTTGCCGCCCCAGAAGAGAAAATCACTGAAGAAATATAATTGTTCGCCCGTATAGGGGACATCTTTTCTGGGCCAGGTGGGTTTGTAGGGGAAGGGGCCTTTGGGTACCCAGGGATAGTCTGGGTCACGTTCCGTGTTGGAAGGTATTGGTTCGGGATATTCTACCCAGCCTTCAATGGTTGAAGGTGCTGGGGCATATTTATCCTTCGCGGTTTCTTCTGCCCAGCTTAAATTTGTTATACTGCAGATCCCGCATAATAACATCACCACTACCGACAGCGCTAGAACTTTTAGCCCTCTTATCATAACCAGTCCCTCCACTAGGAAAAAGAGTTAACCACTGTAACCGTTCACCCACTTATCCACTGAAGGGTCATTCTGAGCCAAAGCGAAGAATCTCTTTCGCTGGAGACCCTTCGCTACGCTCAGGGTGACAGTCTCAGTGAACGGTTACTAACCACTTATCGCTTTGTCAGCGCCATTTGAGATATTAGAAATAAACTCCTTGCTTATTTAACCCCTACTAAGTTGGATAAGAAGGGTGCATATTTTGGCAAAAGGGCATCTGAAGAGACATTTTCTCCCCGAGGAATAACAACAATGCCTGTCTCACTGACCAGGAACCGTTCTCTATCCCGCACTGGATCATAGCCAATATCTATGCCTGCGGGGATAGTGGCGAATTTGTCAATAATAGCGCGCCGAACTCTGGCCCCGGCCCCCATCCTTACTCCCTCCAGGATGATAGATTCCCGCACCGTGGCATTGGCATCAATTTGTACCTCAGGAGATAGGATAGAGTTCTCTACTACCGCGCCCCGGATAAGGCATCCCGGGGAAATAATAGAGTTAACGATAGTAGCTACCTGGGGTACTCCATCAGTTGAGGGGACAACCCTGGCGGGCGAGAATTGTCCCTGATAAGTCCTGATAGGCCATCGGGCATTATAAAGGTTTAGAGGGGAATGGGGAAAGAGCAAGTCCATCTGGGCCTCAAAATATGCCTCTATAGTCCCTACATCCCGCCAGTATAAAGGCTTTCCACTGGTTTTGTCTACAAAGGGATAGGCATATGCCTGACCTTTACCAATCATATTTGGTATTATGTCCTTACCAAAATCATGCGGGGTATTCCGAGAACTATCTTCCTCCAACTGTTTATACAGAGTTTGCCGGTTAAAGATATATACCCCCATAGAGGCAAAAGGCCTTCCTGAGACAAAGGGGGGCTTTTCCCGGAAGCCAATAATCCGACCGTCTCTATCTGTCTCTATAATACCGAATTGATGGGCCTGGTTGCCATTGACCGGTATAGCCCCCACGGTTAATTCTGCCCCCCTGGCCCTATGGAAATGGAGCATATCTCTATAATCCATGGCATAGACATGATCACCGGAAAGGATCAGGACTTCCTCGGGCTTAATCTTATCTATAAAATAGATATTCTGATAAACCGCATCGGCTGTACCCCGGTACCAATCCTCATGGACCCGCTTCTGGGGAGGGAGGGGAATAATGAAGTCACCTACTTCTTCCGAGAAAATGTTCCAGCCCATCCGCAGGTGTCGCTCCAGGGAGGCAGATTTATATTGGGTCAGGACGGCAATCTTTCTCAACCCTGAATTGATACAGTTGCTCAGGGTGAAATCTATTAGCCGATAGATGCCAGCAAAAGGGACGGCTGGCTTAGCCCGATCTCTGGTCAAAGGGGAGAGCCTTTCCCCTTTTCCTCCACACAATATGAGGGCCACTACATCCTCCATCATGTCCCCTCACCTCCCCTTACTTTAGGGCTGATTTCTTAACTGTACTTGCCCCACACTTAAGCGTTCAGCTATCAGCCATCAGTTTTCAGCTAAATACAATTATGCCTTCCAGCTCTTACCCGCAGCCAGCTCGGCATATTTTCTTATTATGTCACTGTTACTTATTATCCCGATTATGTTTTCTCCATCGAATACTGGCAGACGGCGATAGCCCAGGGTCTTCATCAGATGTGCGCAATATTTTACCGGGCAGTCAGGGGCAATAGTGACTACTGGCTTGTTCATTATGTCTCCCACGGTATAGTTCCGCTGCCCTACCCCGGGCTCTACAAATTTATCTATCAGGTCCCGCCGGCTAACAATGCCATAGGCATCATGCTTGCTCCGTTTATTAACAATCAAGCAAGAGACATTCTCTCCCGCCATCCGCTTTATGGCTTCCCAGAGAGCAACATCCTCATCAATAAACTTCACTTCCCTGGTCATAATCTCTTTTACCGGCATCTCCCTTACTTTTTCCATAAAAAACCCCCTCTCGGCTAACGCTCTACACGGAAAGATACCTCTGCCCGCACCCGATACATATCTACCTTATCATCCTTCATCCTTACATCAAACTCGCTAACCCCTATGCGGGTTATACCCCGCAGGGTCTTCTGGGCCTCAGCAATGACATTATGGGTGGCTTCTTCCCAACTCTTCTCTGACTCCCCTACTAAGGTAATAATCTTTACTACTGACATCTCTCTTCACCTCCCTTTCGCTGGTTCATCAATTATTAGACCAGATAGTTATTGCTTATATAAGGGCATAAATATCAGAAAGCAATTTTTATGCCACACCAATCTTTCCGGTACCACATCGGTATAGGCAATGGAAATGGGAGACATGAAGCTACTTGCATCATTAGCGTTTGTGCCCCTCCCTATAGCGCCTCTTTCATAAGCAAGAAGGCTATCTCGGGAACGGGCAGGGTGTCTCAATTATGACACAGTGGGGCGACGATTTGACGCAGTTGAGCCATCCTGACTATAGAGGGATTTGATAGGGATTTAGCCAAAAAAAAATAGGTGATTTTACCCCCCTTAAATAGGGTAGAGTACCAATTGTTTGTAGCCCGTCAGACTCTTATATTATATAGCGGAAAGAGGAGAAAGGATACCGAGGAAGCTTTCCAAAAAGGATGCTGAGGATGATCTTCAGCGCCATGGGTTAACCACGGTATTGGTCGGGCTTACTCGACCTAGTAAGGAGGTGTTGATCATGAGGCGTTATTATGGAGGCGGCAAGGTAAAGGCGGGTTTTTATTGGAACCCTCAAGGGTGGGAAATACATCCTATACCAGGCAAGGGAGCGATCTTACCAGGAGAGGCAGGCACCCACTATTATAGAGTACCTATGCTCCTTATGCTCTTTGGTGCCCCACTGTTAGGCATGGCGTATGTGCTCTTTCTGCCTTTTATTGGTTTTGCTATGGTCTTGAGCTTCCTGGGCCAGAAGCTCTATCACCTTGGGCAGAGGGTTGCTTACAGCCTGCTGGATGTAGTGGTCATCAATTGGAGACCTGGCGAGGCTTATCTGGTAGGGAAGAAAAAGGGAGGCCAAAAAAGGGTTCTTGCGCCACCTGAAGAGACCCCCGGGGTTATCGAGACTAAAGAGGAGGATTATCTGGCGGAATTAGAGAAAGAAATAGCTGCCAGGCGGGAAGCAGAAAAGCGCTAGGTGGTTATGATCCCTTTGCGGAGGGCAAACTTTATCAGTTCAGTACGGGTATGTAAATCCAGCTTGACCATAATATTGGTGCGGTGGGCCATCACCGTCTTGACACTAATACCGAGGATTTGGGCAATCCCTTTGCTGGTGTGGCCCTCCGCAATCAATTTTAGCACCTGCTTCTCCCGGTCAGATAAAGACTCATACGGGTCTTCACTGATCTCTTCCCTGTGCCTCTCTACATAACCTTCTATCACACCTCTGGCTACCTGAGGATGGAGAAAAGAGCCACCTTGATAAACCGCCCGGATAGCCGAGACTAGCTCGGCCCCACCAGACTTCTTAAGCACATAACCAACTGCCCCGGCCTGTAAGAAGCGGAAGATGTACTCTTTGTCCTCATACTGGGTCAGGACAATAATCTTTGTCTTGGGGCTTATTTTGTGCAATTCCAGGGTAGCTTCCAGGCCACCTAAGCCAGGCATGGCAATATCCATAAGGACTATGTCCGGAGAAAACTTCATTGCTTGAGTAATGGCCTCCTTCCCATTACTGGCTTCCCCTACTACCTCTATATCCGGGTATTGGGAGAGTAGTGATCGGATACCTTCCCGTAATAGGGCATGATCATCGGCAATCAGAACCTTGATTTTATCCATAATTAGTAACTATTCAGCCACAAAAAGGCCCAAAAAAACATCAGGTTATTCAATGTAAAATGCAAAATTAACAATTAGCATTTCAAAATTAAAAACTGAAACTAAAGAATTTATAGAAACAGGGAGACCAAATATCCCATTCTCCAGTCTCTATTAGTCTCCTGGTTTCTCTAATTGCTAATTTTACATTGCTAATTTTGTAATGAAGGCAACCAGTGCTCCTTAGAAACCTGAGTAATTACGATAAAGGCGCTTCGATAGTAATGCGAGTACCCATAGCCGGTGCGGTTTCCAGGGTAAAGGAGCCTCCTAGTTGATTGATCCTTTCTTTCATCCCCAGGAGTCCTAATCCCCTCTTTTTATCGGTTGAGCTTTTCAGTTCCTCAACATCAAAACCCTTGCCATCATCTTCTATTTCTATGCTGACCATTTGGTCTCTTTGGCTATAACCTATAACCACATTCTCTGCCTGGGCATGTTTAGCAATATTATTAATCGCCTCTTGCATTACCCGGAATATGGCAGTCTCTATCGGAGCTGGGAGTCTTTCCCTCTCTTCCTTTCCTTCAAAGGTTATCCCTACCCCAAGGGGTTCTAGTTGTCTCTGCGCATACCACTGGATAGCGGGTAGAAGCCCTAAGTCGTCTAACATCGCGGGCCGCAGAGCAAAGATAAGGCGATGGATACCATCCAGTATCTCTTCAGCTAAGGAGCGGGTATCCTGGAGTTTCTTTTTGAATGAAGTGTCGGGAGATTTCTCCATCTGGGTATCTAGAGCCAGTATCAAGGCGGAAAGGCTCTGGCTGGTCTCATCATGCAGCTCCCGGGCCATCCGCTTACGTTCGTCCTCCTGGGCAGAGATCACTTTCTTTAATAATTCCTGATGGGCCAGCTCTTTTCTCTTTAATGCCGCTTGAGAGGTTTCCAGTTCCTTAGTCCGTTCTTTAACCCGTTGCTCTAATTCACGATTCCATTGTTCTATAGTATCAATAGAGTCTTTGAGCTTCACCCGCATATGGTCAAAGGTCAGGGCTAATCTACCAATTTCATCCTGCCCTGAGACGGGAATGGGCTCTTCTAAATCGCCCGAGGAGATCCTTTGGGCTGCCTGCGTTAGGCTATTTACCGGCCGGGTAATGCTCAGGCCAATCCCCCAGGCCAATACTATGGCCAAAAGGAACAGGAACAAACTATACATTAAAATCCGGCGCAACATACCTCTGGCGGGTGCTAACACCTCAGCCTCAGCCTGTCTGATAGATACCCCCCACGGCGCCATAGCCAGGGGGACAAAGGCGATAACCTCCTGGGCTCGGCCCGTTCTCCCAACCAGACTGGTATCTTCATGACAACTGTGACAGGTACCTACCGCAGTCTTCTTGGTTTGAATGAGGTTGGACAGGTAATTACCGTGATCAGTTGGTTTAAGTCCCCGCTGAGGGATAGAGGAACTAATGACCCTGCCTCCCTCATCAATAATATCGAGATAACCGGTATGGTTACGGTTGAGGGCAGGGAAATTGTGCATAAAATAAGGACTACTGGGATTCATAATGCCCCCTACCCATCCTACCAGCTTACCTTGCCAGTTTTTGATCGGCATAAAGGCAAAGGGGCCTTCGTCTTCTATTAACGATGAAATAATGGGCCTATTATCCCTTAATAATCTTTTTATGGTGGGGTTAGTAAAAAGATCTCTGCCTGACCACTCTTTGCGATAAGGTTCGCTCCAGAGGAGGGCACCCTGGGTATTGAGTAGAAACACTCCCCCACTAAAAATGGAATTGAGATAAGCATTATGGAGGGCCTCTTTTTCGGGGGTAAGGTCACTGTCTTCCAGGTCCACACCGGGTAAGGACGATACTGCTTCTAAACGGCTAAGGTTTTGCTGGAGGATATAATCCCAATGATTAGCTATGGCCTGGGTTAAAGTTAGCCGTTCCTGGAAAGTACGCTGGATATTTTCCTGCATACCGAGATAGCCCGAAATATTCAGGGTGCCAATAATAACCAGCATGCCCATTATCACCAGTACCATGACCCTTCGTTTGAGGCTGGAAAAAACCCTTCTTTTCACCTTTCACGCACCATGCTTTTGGCGATCTTTAAGAGCTCGGTCTCTGAGAACCGGGCAGTAATAATAACCTGCCGGTCAGAACCCCTCCACCATACGCAGTTCCACCTCTGCCCATCGTCCTTAATAAAGGAGGCAAAGGTGGCCGCCTGCCTATTCAGCTTAATAGGTATTTCCTGGCCATAGGAGTTTAGCGGGAACAGTTCGGGGAGGGAAGGGGTTTGTTCAGAAAAAACCTGATGGATAGTCATCATTAAATCTTGATTTCTTCGATCACGAAAGGATAATGAAACCATGCGATAAGGCCTTTGCTGTGCCTGTGTCTCTGCCGGAGGCCAGGAGATATAATCGGGGAAATAGGCCGGTAGAAGCAGTTTGATTCTTAATTTATACTCCGCTTCTTCTACCGCATTAAAGGTTTGCATAGCTTGATCCTTATAGATCAACGGTGGGATCCCATTCAAAACAAACAATGTCCCGGTTACAATTCCCATAACCAGCATTAATGAGATCAATATCTTAAAAAGCTCTTTCATCTTTTGTAACTCTCATAATTTCTTATACAACAAAAAATAAGAGCAAGGCAAGGGCCATCGCGGTCATTACTAAGCGGGCATTAGGATAATTAAGATCGGGGTTAGGCCTGGGTCGTGCCAGTCTCTCTACCCGCTCCGTTAGGCAAGCCTTCTTGGCCTGAAGACCCAAGGATAGCCGGAGCCGGCGGCCCTTTTGTCTTAAAAGGGGGTCTCCTTCTATTATCCGATAGACCTTAATCAGGCCTGAGGCCAGGGCTAAAGGCTTTTGGCTTATGGCAACTGCCAGATCATCACAGGCCTTTTCTGTATCCTGTATAATACGGCGAAAAGCGATAAGGACGATGGGATTAAAGAACATCAGGATACGGAAAAAAAATAACACCCCCAGTTTCAGATGATCTCTCCGGACAATATGAATTATCTCATGTGCCAGGGCCCCTTTCAATTCATCTGGGTCAAGACTATCTATAATGGATTTAGAGATCAAGATGTCCGACCTGATAAAACCCGAGGTATGGATAATCGGCTTAGTGGAGTTTGTAAGGACCACGGGGGGGATGCCTCCTCCAAGGCTATCATTTATATCCATCAGGGCCTTTTTTAACTTGGGGCTATTGACCTTACCCGTTTTACTGTGGCGTCTAATACGCATTACCTGCCTGATGAAAGGGATAACCTCTTGCCCCAGGAAGATAATGCTTACAAGACAAGTGAGAATAATC
>MHDQ01000044.1 GCA_001803565.1 Nitrospinae bacterium RIFCSPLOWO2_12_FULL_45_22
ACCCGCCGGCCTCTCTTCGCTACGCCGGAATTGAAAACGAAGATGAAAGATGTTCTGGCAAAGATTCGGTCCGGCGAATTTGCCCGGGAATGGACTGCTGAGCAACAGGCCGGTCAGCCCTTATTCAATGAATTGAAACGGAAGGCCCTGGAGCATCCATTGAATGCCCTGGAAGATAAAGTCAGGAAAGAATTGAAAGGCGGCTAATGGAGACTCTCGTCATGGATAACATTCAACTGGGGCCGAACTATTTTTGTCTGAGGCTCCTCTGCCCCGAAATAGCGCCTGCTTACCAGCCTGGCCAATTCGTTATGCTCCGGGCATGGGCCGGCTATGACCCTTTACTGCCCAGGCCATTCGCTATTCATCAGACCTGGCAAAGACAAGATCAGGAGCAGCAAGGGATCGATATCCTCTACCAGGTAGTAGGCCGGGGTACCAGATTGATGGCTGGACTTAAGCCGGGCGATCAGATATATCTTGTAGGCCCGTTAGGTAAGGGTTTTATTATCCCTGAGGGACTCCAGAGTGCATTTTTGGTGGGGGGTGGGATGGGGATAGCCCCTTTGCTGGCCCTGGCCCATAAGATTATCCGGGATAGTAGACCATCACCCAAACTATCTCTTCTATTAGGTGGCAAGGGGAAAGAAGACCTGTTAAGGGTAAAGGAGTTTATTGAGTTGAAGGTATCGGTTCATCTGGCTACCGAGGATGGGTCAGTAGGACATAAAGGGTTGGTTACTGAGATGTTGCCTACTATTATACCCCGGCAGCGGCCCCAGGTGATCTATGCCAGTGGTCCAGAGGCAATGCTAAAAAAGATAGCGCATGAGGCCAGCTACTACGAAATACCGTGTCAGGTATCTTTAGAGAGACTCATGGCCTGCGGGATAGGGGCCTGTTTGAGCTGTGTAACCAAGACTAGACTAGCACAACCCCCGGAGGGCCTATCGCCAGATGGCGTCAGCCCTACACCATTCCAATACCAGAGGGTATGCCTGGATGGGCCGGTGTTTGAGGCCCAGGAGGTTATCTGGAATAATGGAGCTGAATAGAGAACCGGACCTGTCTATCAATCTAGCTGGGATCAACCTCAAAAACCCGGTGATGACCGCCTCGGGCACCTTTGGCTACGGAGAGGAGTATGAACCCTATCTAGATTTGAATCGGCTCGGGGCTATAGTCGTGAAGGGCCTTTCTTTAAACCCTTCCCCAGGGAATCCTCCACCCCGCATGGTAGAGACGCCAGCCGGCATGTTAAACGCTATTGGTTTGCAGAATATCGGGGTAGAGGCTTTTATCCAGGAAAAGATTCCCCGATTAAAGCAGTTCCAGACCCCTATAATAGTGAATTTCCTGGGTAGCAGTGTAAGGGAATATTGCGATGTAGCAGAAAGGCTCAGTGTAGCCGAGGGGGTTGCTGGTCTGGAAGTGAACCTCTCCTGCCCCAATATCAAGAAAGGTGGTCTGGCCTTTGGGGTTGACCCAGAAGCTACTTATAGCTTGATCAAAGAAATAAAGCGGGCAACCTCGCTCCCTCTGCTGGTCAAGCTCTCCCCTAATATAACTGATATAACGGTGCCCGCCAGAGCGGCCGAGGATGGTGGGGCCGATGCCCTGACACTCATCAATACCGTCCTGGGTATGGCTATAGATATAGAGACCCGCCGGCCCAGGCTGGCCAATGTCACTGGCGGTCTATCAGGACCGGCTATTAAACCTATTGCCCTGCGCATGGTCTACCAGGCTGCTCAAGCGGTTAAGATACCTATTATTGGGGTGGGTGGGATAATGACTGGAGAGGATGCCTTAGAGTTTATTATTGCCGGGGCTAGTGCCGTACAAATTGGTACGGCCAATTTCTTGGACCCCACCGCTACTATAAGAATAATTGAGGAAATAGAAGCCTACTGCCGCCAACATAAAATCGCCTCTATCAAAGAGATAATCGCCACCCTAAAGGTTCAGTAAGCGTTCATCTCTGAGGGCCCAGAGCCCATGATTTCTTTGGTTCCTCTATATGCCTTTGTTCCGCAATATCTGCACCGCTGTTGTAATCTCCACGGCTTGTGATTCAATAATAGCAATCAACTCATCTGGTGTCCTGCTATCTTCTCGATTCTTTCGGTTAGGATTAACCGCCTTAAGATCGTAATTTTTCGCCTCAATCTCTTCTATCGGGACTCGCCAGGAACGCCAACTAGATTGCGGAATTTTGATTGTGGATTGCGGACTGTCTTTATTCCGCATTCCAAATTCTGCATTCAACAATTGAAAGAACTCCTCAAATTGTTCTGCAGTTAAGGGCTGCTTTTTAGTTATATTGATATCGGATAAATCGTAATACCAGATTTCTTTCGTAGGCCCCCCTTTGTTAAAAAATAAGAGGTTAGTCTTGCTTGCTGCCCCGGCATTCATGAAAACCTTTGGCGGAAGACTCACGATGAGCCATAGGTTGCATTCATTAAGGAGTTTACGCTTGGTCTGGACAAAGGCAGTCTCATTTGTGCGGAACAAGACCCCTTCATCCATCACAATCCCGCATCTCCCACCCGGCTTGAGACTATCCATCACATGTTGCAGAAAAAGAACCTGCGTAGCGCTAGTCTTATAGGCGAAGCAAGTCTGGGCCTCTTTCCCCTCTTTACCGCCGAATGGAGGATTGGTAAGCACCACATCAAAAAGGGCTGGTGCGCTGGAGAAGAGCCCACCATAAACCTCAAGCCCCGTCAGTGTGTTTCCATGCCAGATATGGGGTTCATCAATTTCCTGGAGCACGAGGTTTGCCAACGCAATCGGATAAACCAGGTTTTCCTTTTCTCGGCCATAAAAGGTGCTGGTTTTAAGAATTGCTATTTCTTCCCCTGTGTTTGCCTTCTGCCTCATGAGTTGATATGCTTGCGCTAAAAACCCCCCGGTTCCGCAACCCGGATCGTAGACTGTCTCTCCGACCTCTGGGTTAATTACCCTCACCATCACCCGGATAACCTCTCTTGGCGTAAAGAACTGTCCACCGTCATTGTTTTTCTCCCCCATCTGCTGGAGCAATCCTTCATACACCTGTGAGAGGGTAAACATGTGGGTCTCATCAACCGTTACCGAATGCTGATTTCGGATTGTGGATTGCGGAATCTTAGATTGAGGAGTTTCTAATATATCCGCATTCCGCATTCCCAATTCCACATTCAAATTGTGGATTTTATCAAGGATATCCAGGAGGTTACGCTCAGTATCTATCCCGGTCTTTTCAATGGACGAAAAAACCTCACTAATGACTTTCTGCCGAGGAGTGGCTCCTGGTTTGCTTTTAAGGTCTCGTAGATAAGGTATAAGTTCCGCGTTTACAAAGGACATAAATGCCCCGAGCGTGCTGTTTTGAAGCTCTTTTCTTTTCAACCCTTGAACTTTTAAACCCTGCGACTCTTTAACTTTGTTTTGTGGCGGTGCGGCCCAGTCGCACCAGCGATATGGATATTCCAAAGACGGTCTAAAATCCGCGCCTACTGCCTTTGCCTGCTCTGCCTCTTTCTCTTCCCGCTCATCAAGGATACGAAGGAAGAGCATCCAGGTAAGTTCCGGCACATACTGAAGAGCCCCGGCCCGGCCGGAGCGCCGCATAATATCGCAGATGCCTTTGATGTAGGCATTCAGCGATTGCGGGGTAGAAATTTTGCGGTTGTTTTTAGCCATTTAATTTCTCCTCGGGGAACATGGTCTTAATAAAACTCTTAGCCTCTTCCAAATCTTTCTCGATATCTTCACAGGTAAGCTCTAAATCTCCAAGAGGAGGATATCTATCAGCAAAATAATATCCTGTTATACGTTCACATAATAGGTAGAAATTTTGAAGTTCAGAATTATATCGAATGGCTTCGTCCAGGAGAGCATCAAGTTCGTGGATCTTTTTAAGCTTCCAGCCGCACCGGAGAAGAAAGGCCTTAAGATACTTTTCCACACTCTGCTGGAGGAAAAAACCTGCCGCCTCTGGGTCCTGATGCTTTAAATTTCTTTTTGCTCGCTCCCAATCCTTACGAGCTATCTTTAACCAATCCTCCATATCCGAGTATTCATCAGATTTATTCATAGTGTAATCCCTTCTTCTAATATATGACGAACAAATTGATCCCCTTTTTTTCGCCTTTTTTCTACTTCGTCGGGAGTTAATACAATGGGGGACAGAGGAAGCCCGTTTCGCAAATCACGCATAAGACCTCTCACCCTTGCCATCCTTTCAAAGAAGCGCTCATTAGTGGGTGCGATAATAAAAAGGTCTATATCGCTATCTTCCGTTTCCTCTCCTGTAGCATAAGACCCGTAGAGGATGACCTTCTCGGCATGATATTCTTTCTTCAATCTCTCACTTATCTTTCGCAGCCGTTCGTATATTTCCTGGTTCATATCGTCACCTTCCTAATTTGGCCTTAGTATCGCCGATGCCCTTGATATATGCGCCAAATTGAGAAAATAGGGTCTGAGCAAGAATCTCATCTTATTGGTATCAAAGCTTATAAATTCTTTTTCCTTCTGGCAACTATCAATTATTATAAAGACCGCACGTCTTTCCCTCACATTTTCGTTTTATCAATATGAAAGCTCCGGTCATTTTAACTCCCAAGAAGAACTATATCATTGTCAAAAATAAAATTGATTCAGAATATTACTTTTGTCATTTTCTGGGAACATAATTGTGACAGACTGTCTTGCGCGGGTCACACCAACATAAAATAGCTTCCTAAAATTTAGAGTATCCTTGAAACTCCTAGAGTCAACATAAGGTAAAATTATATGATCAAATTCTTTCCCCTTTGCCTGATGAATCGTTAAGACATAAATTCCTCTTCTCAGTCTCTGTATGCGTGCAAACTGAAACTGGAGGAACTTACCCTCTATCAATTCAATTATTTCTGATGGAGACAGATTGGGATGAACAGTGGCAATGCCTGCAAGGGATTCATAGAGATTAAAGATATCTCTATTGATTCTAAAAGCTCTTCTCAAGATATCGAGTTTTTTACTAATCTCTCCGAGCAACGAGGAAATCGCATCTAATTTTGTCGCTAACAGATCATTTATATTCTCAATCAACAATGTGGTTTCTTCTTTTCTATAGCTCCCCTTGTCAATTGGGCCACCTATTTGGAGATAACTCTTCTCTATTTTATCCCACGGAACCGTATAATTACCATCGCACGATTCTGTTAAAATGGATCGATAAACATAAAGAATTATTTTAAGCTTGTTAGACGTTACATCTCCAAGGGAAATTATTAGCCCTCTAAAGAAATTGTGTTGTTTATCTCCTTTGCTGATTTCTTTACACCCAATACCAAATTTTCTAAAGTGCCTGTTAATCTTATGTATATAATCATTCCGATAGAACAGAACTCCAATACTTGATAAAGGCTCCTGTCTTTGAAGTGATCGCACATATTTATCCAACAAATTAAAACAACCGACTGGAGCAGCTCTTCCTTGAGCATCGAAGGGTTGTAGTTTAAAGTCAGAGCAATTACGACAATCTATCGAATTATTTTGCTCCTCTCGATAGTTAAATCGGAGATTTTCGAATATCCGTTTTAACTCAGGCTTATCTTTGAATCTATGCAAAGTGTTAAGGAATTTGGGTTGTATGTTGTAAAAATCCTTTGCTTGCCGGAGACGATCTAATGCAGCACCTCGCCACTCATATATCTGCTGAAGCTCATCTGCAAAAAGCAGGAGATAACCGTTGCCCTTCAATCTCTTAACAATTTCAAACTGTAGATCCGATGAATCCTGAAACTCATCTACAATAATCACAGGATACTTCTCTTGATAAATTTCTATTAGGACATTAGATTCGGAGATTATCCTATAAAAGTAATATCCAAAATCGTCAAAATATATTCGACCATTTCTGTTTTCGTTCAATATGAATTCCCTGATGGGATGAGTATATGCTTTCCACTTGTCAGGGAATTTTATTGGATAGTGAGGTGTCGGAAAAGCAGGGTTATAATACTCAAGCATATTTGATAACTGCTCTAATTCCTGATTTCTCTGGTTCTCTCCTCTATGAAGAGCAGGTATTGATGAGTCTTTACGGATAAAAGACTCGAGGGCGTTATATCTTTCCTCAGGTGATATAATTTCCAAATTAAAAGGTAGTCCCAAATATGTCCTGAAAGCCCATACCTTTTGTCGGAAAAAGCTATGAAAATTTGTTATCTCAATTCTTTTCTGGGTTTCCTTTGACAATATACGATCAGCCTCTATCTGCAATTCGGCACGGGCATTTTTAGAAAAGGTTAAGAAGAGAGCCCTTTGGTGGGGTTTTAATCGTTCCCCTTTATCAAGACCTTTCTCTATAATTGACTGAGCATATAGAACACCAGTTACTGTCTTTCCTGAACCAGGGGGAGCTTCTACAAGAATCACCTTATCTCTACAGTTGATAATACATTCTTGGTCAGGATCAGGATAGATAATAGACATTGTCTTTAATCTTACCTGTAGCGAATCTTTGAATTATCCCAGCAAGTTTAACAAAGGTTTCAGGGATCCCCTCTTTATTATTTCTTATTGCCTCTGCAATTATTCTACTTTGTCTTACTGACTTGCAATCCATAGGTGCTTTCTTACCCGCAATTAGAAGATGTAAGAGTTTTCGTAATTGCATTTCATCAAACTTAGTTTTCATCTCCTTAACCCATTCCGGAAAGGATTCGGTTGATTTAATTATATCTAAGTCTTCTGAACTAATAATGTTATCTTTGTCCACAAAATATTGATGGATATTCTTTCTTAGCTGGCTCCACGGTATATACTCCTCAACACAATTTTTTATTCCTTCGATCAGTCCTGCAAGGCAGGCCTCTTTTGTAAGTAATTTGTCATAGGTATTCCTTTCTGAATCTTTAGGTAAAACGATAGTAAAACTACTACTAGCTATGATTCTATTCAGTTCATCTCCTGATTTATCATTGTCCACAATAGAGATTACACTAAATTCAAGTCTTCTAAAGAAATTTGCGTACTTATGAATATCCCCGTGTCCACCACAGTCTATAGACTCAACTCCCAGAGCTTCTAATCCTTCAAATAAGACATCTTCATTATCTGATTTTAGGGTTTTTCCCTCGAGGGCTCTAAAGAAAATGGGCAAACCTCCTCTTTCGGAAGGACCCTCTACAAGTAAAATATGTTTGGCGAAGAATGCTTGAAGCAATTGATTTCTTTCATATCTTTCAAAAAACTTTAGCTCTTCGGGAGAACATCTCTTTTCAATGGAGATTATCGAGTGTTCATCTGCTCCAGGTAGAACGATGTTGACAGAACCAAGGTCAAATGCAGATATGATGTCTGGTGAGTGAGAGGAGACAAATAATTGGAACCTCTTAGACTCGGGATTTTGAAGTCGTCTTGCAATGAGGCGTTGGTAATATGGTTCGAGGTTATGCTCTGGTTCCTCAAACGCTAATATTAAGTTTTGGCTTTTATCTTCGGATATAATTCTAAAAATTGTTGAAATCAGGACAGCATCTTGCATCCCAGAACCTTGCATTTCGATAGGAATTTCTGTATCCGTATCAACTCCTCGAAGCACTAAGTTTAAACTCTGCAATACCTTTCGTTCACTGAGATTTAAGATATTAAGTCGCATGGCTTCTACATTGTCCTCGATAAATTTAAGCCTTGCAATCTCAGACCTCAATTGCTCAAAGCTTCTTTTAAACTCAAGGTTTTCATCAAGTACAGGTTGTGATTCCTTCATCTTTTCAACTATTTGGGTAATACTGGAACTGAGATCGTGTTTCCCCAAGAGTTTTGAAAACATAGAGTTTTGATAAAATGCTAATTCATGCAATGGATCTCTATTAGAAGGGATATATAAAAACCCTATTTTCTCCTTCTCATCCCTACTCACTGTCCTCTTATTAGATTCTGGTTTAGGATAAAATATTGTAGGAGTAAAGGTACTATCACATTCTAATCTTATTCTTAGTACCAATTTATTGTTACCCTTAAATGCTTCTTCAAAATCTTCATAGGGCAGAAATCGCCCTTCAGGATCCATGACTTCAAGATGTTCATCAAAATGAGAAGCAATATCCTTTTCTTCTTCATCTATAGCGAATATCAGTTCGATGACAATAGGTGTTTCAGTTTTTCTCTTGTGGAAATCAAACTCCGTAAATGACTCTCGGTACCAAGGAATATAAGGATTGAGACAGAAATCTAGTGCTTTGAAGATTGTTGTTTTACCAGAGTTATTACCCCCTATAATTAGATTAATATCATTAGGCCTATAATCTAATTTTTTGATCGAACGAAAATTTTCAATACTTATTCTGGCAATCTTCATCTTTATCTATTCCTTTTTGTTGCTTTTATTATAGAATTCTTGGGTATCCAACTATTGATGAGTTTCCTTTTGAATTTCCATTGTCCTTGAGACTTTAAATGATGTAGAAATTAGGTAGAAATTAAGGACAGACACTATTTATTCATGCTTGGTTTCTTAGGCCTGTCTTTTAACAAAGCATTTAACACTCTACCTACTTTTTTCCTAACTCGGAAAAAATATTGTTGTTCCCAATGTATAATAAAGAAAGGGACATGTCCCATATTATTATTTTTTTATAGGCATTTACACATTACTAGCCTTCCATCAAAATATAGTGCTTCTAGAAACATTTAAACATAAATTTTTGGGGGTAGAAGTCCTTTAGGCTAGTCAAGTACATAGGCCCATTTTTTTATATGTTTGAATTAGCAAATTAAATATAGGAAGTGTACCCCTACACCCGTAATTAAGCCTCCCTTCTGTTCTGAATTATTAATCATAACTCACCTCTAAATGCCTTTCTTAAAATTGACTGCGGTAAGGCATTCAATGCGGATTGCTGATTTCGGATTGCGGATTGTAGATTTTCAACTTGCACCATTTTTTCTTTGAGTTCATCAATAATATTTTTCTGGACTTCTATTGATGGTACAGGGATAACGTAATCTGATAAAAAACTATCAGGCACTCTCTGTTGGCCAACAGCACCAGTAAAATACGCTGTTGCCTCATTGAGAAAGTAGGGTTGTCGAATAAAACACCAAACCCATTCAGATAGAGCTTCATTGCTGGGTCTCAAGACATGAAATTCTGTTGTCCCAAAACCTATTCCGTCAATCAAATTTTTTCCAATAACATGTTTTCCATTTTGCATACATGGCGTAATTTTGGCAAAGAGAACATCGTTTTCTTCGAAGTAAGTATACCCCTTAGCAACCTTTGAATATGGCACAACTTCTGGTTTAGCAACTGTACCCGTTTTCTCATCCACTGCGGCCATTGGAATAAATGATGTTGGAGAATCAGAAGAGCGAGTGAAATTCTTAGGACGAGAAGAATTAATTTTGCATACTTCTCCAATCTTCTTTCTTTCCCACTTCTTTGCCGCTTCGCTTTCGAAGACCTCTTGTAGGTAGGCGGCGGGGAGGGCTTTGGCTGCCTCCAGTTGCTTTTCGCAAGCGGTTCGAGCGCGCCCCACCTCTTGCATCAGTTCCTGAAGCTTTGTGGTGATGCGCTTTTGTTCCTCTATTGGTGGTAAAGGGATAATGTAATTTAATAAAAAGCTATCGGGCACTCTTTGCTGGCCAACAGCTCCTGTAAAATACGTAGTTGCTTCTTGTAGGAAATGAGGTTGTCGTATAAAGTAATAAATCCATTCAGGTAAAATTTCATTATTGGATCGTAAAACATGAAATTCTGTCGTGCCAAAACCTATTCCATCAATTAAATTTCTTGCTATAACATGCTTGCCATTTTGCATGCATGGCGTAATTTTGGCAAAAAGAACATTATTTTCCTCAAAATAAGTATAGCCTTTAGCAACCTTTGAATATGGGACAATTTCGGGTTCAGCAATAGTGCCTGTTTTTTCATCAACTGCTGCCATTGGAACAAATGTAGTTGGTGCATCGTGAGAACGAATAAAATTCTTAGGCCGACGAGGATTTATCTCACATACCTGCCCCAACTTTACTACTCTCCAATCTTCAGGGATTAAGCTGATTTCTGTTTGTTTGTATTTTATATGGTTAATTTTAGTCATTTGTTTAAGTTTTTTTAATATATTCTACCCATCCAAAAGGCAATAAATCACATTTCCAGGGTAGTATTTCATATATACTTAAATGGTCTTTCGTTATTAGCTCTATTATTTTCCAAAAATATTCATCTATTTGCCAAGGATAATGTCCTTTACTAATTCTTTCTTTCCAATGTCCTCGTGCTTCCTTTGGTAACATGGTCCACCAACAATCTACACTTATATGATACATCCGATAAACAATCCTCCACTTATCTAATTCTGGTTGCGGATCTTCATAGTCGCCAGATATTAAAGGATCATGATCTTTCAATCGATGTCTAATACCTGGCATTTCTTGAGAATATTTATCCATTTGTGTATCTACTTTAACTTCTGGATAACCACACGCCCCAAAAGCCATTTTCCAAAGTTTCCTATGCAGTCTATTATTTGGCATATCCTCCCACTTTCCAATCCTCAGGGATTAAGCAAAAGTTTCTGTCGGCTTTGGTCATTTGAGCCCTTTGCAAGCCCTTTATGAGTCGTTTGACGCCTTTCTGGCCCCTTTCTGACCCCTTTGGCTCCTCTTGGCACATATTCTGTTCCCTTACCAGTGATACCAATTTGCTCAATAATGTTTCTTTTAACCAAATCTTCTAAATCTCTTGTAGCGGTTCTCTTTGAAACCATATTAAGTTCCTGATATTTTTTATTCGTAATCTTCTCTTTCTCCTTCACATACATCACCGCCTTTATCTGCCGCTCGCTCAGTCCCATCTTTGTCAGATTTTCCTCTGTATAAATATCTTTGTAGAAATAGACCGAAAAGCCGCCCATCTCTTCCATTGCGGAATTCGGAGTGCGGATTGATGATGTCGGAATGCGGAATTCGGATTGTGAAATTATTTGCCTTTTTTATCATTTCCTGTATTCCCCATTCCGAATTCTGCATTCCCCATCTTTTCGATTTCTCCGAGCCGTTTTTATGGATGTAACCACAATTGCAATAATTTCGTTAGCTTCATTCATTAGGCGTTGAATCTGATTTTGCTCTACCAATCTTGCATCAAGTAGTAATTCTAACCAGTAAAGGGTTTCATCGGCTTCCTCTTCAACAATACCCATTTTAGAAATAAAATCAGCCCTTGATCTCGCTCTACAAGCTGCACGATAATTAGCTCCAATAGATGTTCCCGACCTCAGGATCTGTCTACCCAATACATCTGCAATACGATTTTTAGGGAGATTTTCTACCAATCTAATTATTTCCAAAGCAAACTTCCTTGTTCTTTCTTTCAAATCTTCATTCCGCATTCCCAAATCCGCATTCCGCATTTATATCAGTCCTGCCATTGCAAAGCTAAAATAATCCTCTTGGTTTTTACCAATGATTATGTGGTCTAAAACCTTTATACCGAACAGGTTACAGGCATCTATAATGGCGTTTGTTATTTTGCTATCTTCCGCCGATGGCTCGGTATCTCCTGAGGGATGATTATGAACTAAAATAATTGACGAGGCAGACCGCAATGTGGCCTCTTTTATAATCTCTTTCGGATCAACTATACTTGCGTTAATGCTGCCTTTACTGATCTCTACATTGTGAAGGGGTTTGTTCTTTATATCCAGGAGGATCACACTAAAAAACTCTTTCTTGGCATCCCTCAGGTATGGGCCGTAATATTCCGCTACATAGGCAATCACATCATCAGCCTTTTTTATCCTCTTCTTTTTTTCCGCTTCTTCTTTAAAAAATCTTTTACCCAGCTCCAGTGCCACTTTTATTTGAACCGCCTTGGCATACCCAATACCATCCATCTTACAAATTTCAGAGATAGGTGCGGAATCTAGCTCTCTTAATGTCCCAAACCGATTCAGTAACCTTTTGGCTAACTCTTCTGCATTAATCCCTTCTTTGCCGGTTCGCAGGATTATGGCCAGGAGTTTGGATAATGGAAGAGAGTCTGGCCCATATTTTATCGCCATCTCCCTGGGCCTTTCTTCTTTTATCCACTCCCTGATCGGGCGATTTTCTCTATGGGCCGCTACCTGCTCCCTCACTGCTTTCCTTATCCTGTCGCAATCATCAGCGGTTTTGATGTTTAACTGGGCAATGATTTCCTGAGATCTGGCGTCAGTTAATAGCCCTTTCCTGGAGCATCTGAGAAAAATCTTGCCCCTTTTGCTACATAAAGGATAAATGGCATTCGCCACCAGGAAATCCATTATCTCCATTGTGGAATGCGGATTGTGAATTGCGGAATCATTCGAGTGCGGATTGATGATTTCGGATTGCTGATTAGAATATTGATGGCCTCTTTGCTCATTTTTCATTCTTCTATTCCCCATTCTAAAATCCGCATTCCTCATTGTGTTCATGCGGCGAATAGTCTCCTCTTGGCCTCATTAATAATCTCGTGAGGTTCTCCAAGTATTTTTAAGGCCCCAAGACCGCCTGCCTTAGCCACATCCGGGGCATTGAATATATAAGGATTTTCCAGCTCTTCGGTGCCGCCCCTTTCAAACTGCCTGGCAAGGGCGATCAAGGTTTCTGCGGCCCTCGGAGGCAAACTCTTAAACCACTCACTATGTTTGTATCGTAATGCCGAAACACGCTCAGCACGGTCTTTGGGAACGATTCCATATCCAATCACCGCAAGGACATCGTAAAGGTCGCAATCTTTGCGGTTTAAAAGCTCCCGGAGCAATCGCAAGCCTTGCCCATCACCGGGCAACACTTCAATAAGTGCTTTTCGCCTCTGTGGGTCAATCCAGCAGTTTCTGAAGTCTTCCAGGGTCTTGACCTCTTCCAGCAAGCGAGCCGCTATGATCTGTTGATATTCCTCGAGGGTGATCATCCCCAGTTTACCCTTTACCTGGGTCGCTATATAAGTCCCAGCCGGATTTATATGAACATCAAACCCTTCTACCCGGATTATTTTTTCTTTTTCTACCTCCTCAGGTTCTTTAGACTCCCGTGTGGGCGAAGGGCGGCACTCAAAACCTTTTCCTAAGAGACGGGTGGCATTGGTGTAATCATAGACCCGAAACATCAATTTATTAGTCGGCAAGTGAATTCTTGAACCCCTTCCCATCATCTGCTGGAAAGAAATAGGAGAGCGGACATATTTGAAAAAGACGACATTGCGCAAAATGGGGACATCAACCCCTGTGGTTATTAAATCAACGGTAGTGGCGATAAAATGGCTGCGCTCGGAGCCGCGCAAATCGGCAATATACTGGGTCCCTCTTACCGCGGCAGTGCATTTGAAGGCATAAGGCTCGGCGCGAATGTGGAATTTGGATTGCGGACTGCGGAATTCAGAATTTGTTTTCTTATTCCACATTCCCAGTTCCGCATTCTGCATTCGTTTCCACCATTGGGCATAGAGATTGTTCATTTCGGCGGCAACTGCATCGGCATGGGTATCCCGGGTGCAAAAGATGACGGTCTTCTGGTGGGGACCGCCGGTTTGAAGAAACATTTCGAAGAGGTCCTGGCACATAGCTTTTACCCTGTCAGGCAACTGAATTATATCTTCAAAGGACGGCGCCTCGTAAGTCTCACGAGTCTCATCGGGAGTGAGTGCTTGCCCCGTGGTGGCGTCCCGTGCCCCCAGTACCTCAATATCCTCCCGGGTTACCCCTTTTATATCGAGATTCACCTCTTGTCTGATGATTTCGCACGCCGGAAGATAACCGTCTTCAATCCCCTGCGCCATGTCGTATTCATAGACTGGTTCACCAAAGTATTTGAGATTATCGGCAGTTATTTCTTCATCCTCCCCACGTTCATCCTGGGTCCCTCCTTCAAAAGAACGTGGGGTTGCGGTGAGCCCGATTTGAACCGCATCTGGGTTTTGGCGCAGCACGAGACTCCATTTCCCCCACGCGCTTCTATGACATTCATCAATAATGATATGGCTGAAATAATTTTGGGGATAATTCTCGAGGAAAAACCTGGCATCTTCCGTCTCTCCTGCCACATTAAGTGTCTGGTAGGTTGCAATCAAGATGCGGGCATTCTTCTGAGGCTTTGCTGTTGTTACTTCGGCTGCATCAGCCCCGAAGACATTCTGGAAAGCACCCAGGGCCTGGGTACGCAATTCATCCCGGTCGCAGATAAATAAGGCACGGCGAAGCTGTCCAGCGTCCGCAATCTTCTTCAAGAGGTGCACCGCAATAAAAGTTTTTCCCGATCCGGTTGCCAGAAAGAGGAGTAATCTTTTTTGGCCCCTAACTATTTTCTCAAGCAAGGCCCGAATAGCAGCGTCCTGATAGTAGCGTCTGCTGGCCTCTCCACCTGGATATGGAACTAATAGCGGTTTGGCAGTTTCACTTTCCAGAGAAACCCCGATGGATTTTTCGTAGCGCCGACGCAATTCAGAGGGAGAGGGGAATTCTCCTAAGGGACGAGGCTTAGAAGTTAGACCGGTAAGCTGGTTGTATTCCACGAATAGATGTCCATTAGAAGAATAAACAAAAGGAACATGGTTCAAACGGGCATATTTCTTTGCCTGTTCAAGACCTTTATCCGGAGGCTCATCGTTTCTCTTCGCCTCAATTAAGGCAATGGCTACCGGCTGGGTATTGATGTTTACCCGCACTCTCAAGAGATAATCTGTCCTACCCCACTCTTTTCGTTTTGGCCGGCCATCTATGATATCAATCCCGTGCTCGGTCTCTTCACGGCGGATAAGGTCTTCTGTCCAGCCCCGCTGGTGGAGGACAGGGTCAATGAGTTTTGCTTTAGTATCGGCCTCGCTTAATGACATATCTGAACCCCTTATATCCCTTTCTTCTCTTTTCTTATTCTAGCTTAAGTAATCATTGTGGGTCAACAATTTCCTATGGCTTTGCGGTTCCTCCGCTATAATAAATAATTGTCCTCATTTTCGATAAATACCGATGGGGAAAAGGTCAGGCGTTGATTTTTAAGCTCTTCATGGGTAGTCGTTCTGGGGGGATTTACCGTCGAGACACAGATGCGAGGAGGATAGAAAGTCTAACGAGCAAATCGCTTTTGCTTGCGCCTTTTCGGCAAGGGGAGTAGTTCAACCCTCTTTCCAAGAGAGCGTCGGCGTGGGTCTAGGAATGCCTCTTCCATCTCCCAGTCATGGATACCATGTCTGAACAAGTTTTTATTAATAGGGTATGGCTATTTTCTGTCATTTCCTGGCAAGAAAGACTACCAGGAGATTTAACCCTAGTCTTAATAATGAGGAAAAAATGTTCCGCTCCACTTCATGCAATGCATGCTGCTGAGCATCTCCCTGCACGTATGCTAAAATATCCTGGAAAGATTTTTCTGCCTCTGCTATACTTCGATTCAACTTTAACAAGGTTAATCCTCTTTTTGGCTTAATATGGAAACATTTAATAATGGTTAATATGTTTTTTACACATTATGCCTTAAGGAGGACCTTGTATCACTAATAAGTTAAAATTATATTAAATTTATTCGTTTTTTTATTGACCTAAAATAGCCACAACCAAATGATTAGTAAGTTAAGCTACTTCAAAGGATCCTTTCTGGTAACATTATTAGGACTTTCTGCAGCATTTATGCTGGGTGGTCCCAATGCCATAATTATTGCGTCAGTCTTAAGTATTTTAGAAGTATCACTCTCATTTGACAATGCTGTTGTCAATGCGACAGTTTTAAGAACTATGGAGGTAAAATGGCGCCACAGATTTATTACCTGGGGCATATTAATTGCGGTCTTTGGCATGAGGATAGTATTCCCTTTATTGATCGTAGGCATTGTTGCTCACTTGGGACCAGTCGAAACAATAATTATGGCCATTAAGAATCCAGGAGATTATGAAAGATATCTAACTTCAGCCCACTTATCAGTCGCAGGGTTCGGGGGGGCCTTCTTGATGATGGTATTCCTGAAATTTTTCTTCAACGAGGATAAGGATATTCACTGGATAAAATTTATTGAGAAACCTCTTACCAGGTTCGGGAAGATAGAGGCATTTGAAATTCTGCTTACCATAATGGCTATCTATGTAATTACTACTTATCTCCCAGAGCAGGGGAAATTTGAA
>MHDQ01000045.1 GCA_001803565.1 Nitrospinae bacterium RIFCSPLOWO2_12_FULL_45_22
GGGCCCTACGGATTCTAAAAAAGCTAGAAGCTGATTCTTTAGGGAATAGCCTGGTGGTAGCAAGGTCTAGCCAAGAAAATGCCCTGATCCCACCACCGGTTCCCAAACTCGGCATAATGGCTACAGTGGTATCAGGATTCGATTTCGTGAATGCTCCTCCCAGGAGATGCATGGTGCCCAGTGAAGCGCCGGTTCCTCCTAACTTAAAGGTCCCGCCGAAATCCGTTAGGGGCAGCACCATCCCAATTGATGCAATAGCTAAAAATATTGCCGTCAAAACTGTCTTTCTCTTGGGTCTGAATGGATATGGGGTCATGTGGATATGAGGTCAGGTCTTGAAATATAAGTTTGCAGTTGAAATGCTGGCTTTTAATAGTGATGTTGGTAAAGTATACGATGATGTATTCCTCCTGGTAAAAGTCAGATCCTCCGTGCATTAAGGTGTATAAGAGAAAAAAGAAAGACTGGAATTCCCTATTAGTTCAGGAGAACCTGCCTGGACAGAACCAGGCTTGGCAAGTGCACCAAAGGCTATATAATCCCCGGTAGGGATCTGGGGTAAAACGATTGTAAAAAAAAGATAACTATCCTTGATATCATCTCCATTAGAATCCACATTGGCCTCAGATGGACCGGGGAATGTATAGCTGGTGGGTAAAGTCACATTTGTAGCAAAAGAAGTAAATGTGCGTGCATCGGATATATTGCTGGACCGTAAATTCAAGGAAGAATCAAAGAAATATAGACTGCCGTCAGGCAATCCAATTCCTATAAAAGCATCTACGTTTCCCGGAGTGACTGAATCCGGATGAATAACATTCAGATATAACTCTAAGGTGTCTCCCGTGCGATAGCTTTCCCCATTGGTAGATATAAGAAGGCGGGTGGTAGCAGCAGCGGTAATAATACCATTATCAGGCCTACTATTGAACTTCTCATTACTTACAATCAGTTGAATAACATAAGTCCCATCTATGTCAGGAATAAAAGTCGGGGATGCTTCTGTCGAATTGGATAAGGCGGCATTGCTTCCTGCGGGTCTTGAAATAAATGACCAGTTGTAGGTTAATGCCTTCCCATCCGGATCCGTGCTCTGTGATCCATCCAGGGTAATAGTATTTCCGCTAAAAACTACCTGGTCGTTACCCGCATTGGCTTCAGGGAGGTTAGGAAGCTGAGCCTCAATATTTATCTGCGCAGTGCTTCCTGATGTCCCGACAGTCATCTCACCATTTGCGGGAGAAGTAATGGTAAGTTCGTTTCCATCCAAAAAACCATGGATAATAGCGGTTTCACCTGGCTGGGCACCGCCGGGCTGGGCCGTGGATTCGTAAATCGGTATATCGATTATATACATATCAGAGCTACTCAGGCCATCCGTATCTTCCGCAGCGGGATCATAAGCAGTGCCATCCTGCTTGGTTACTGTGAATGTATAACCCGTATCCGTTGCCTGGGTCAATTGTGTGCCATCTACTGTTACAGCCCCACCTACCCTTGCTGGAAAAATGGGAACCTGGGCCGATGCAATTGAAGATACCCAAACCAAGAAAAATAGAAATAAGGCAGTCGATAATAAACTTTTTTTCATCGTATAATACCTCCTTAATGGTTTAGACTTCTTAGATTAAATTTTCTGAAAATATATGAAGCTACTTATTAACAAGGTTAATATTCATCCAGAATCCAAGGCAAACCCTCATGGCCTTACGGCCACCACGAAGCATGAAAATAAGCGGGACAAGAATGTCCCGCCTATCGATAGGCGGGGTTTTCTAACCCCGCAAAAAGAAATTTTGTTTTTATTTTCTAAGCAAAACGTAGGAGAACCCCACCCTCTCGTGCTCTCCTTTCCTGATCAGTAATCATTTAGCTATTTCTTCATTAAATGGAGCCCGGGAGGCATAGGAGGTGGCTCAAGTCCCCCTATTTTTTCGGGACTTCGCGGAGGTGGGACCGTTGTTGCCTGATTATTCAGGGCGATTTTCTTCCGGTCGACGGATTTATTCCCTTTTTTCTCCGCACTTGCAAATGGAGCAGGAGAGGATTGATCTTTGCTGTCGCCCGTATTTTTTTCCTCTCCAAGAATCCATATATGAATAGAATCAAGCGCTTCATTCCTGTAATTCAATGCCATAACAAAACTTTCACCATCAAAAATATCCTTTAGGATTTGTTCAATAGGATAATCTTCGTAGGATTTACTTAAACCCCTATTGCCTGTATCACCTTGAACGACGATTTCGATGCCCGTGGCCTTCATTATCTGGCCTAAGGCTTCAGATATAGAGCAATTCTTAAAGTCGAAAGAGCTTTTCTCAGCTTCCTGGGTGCTTGCGTAAAGGATACCATTACCTACGAAAGAAAAGTAAAAAATGAAAAACAAAACAAGGCAGTTAAAGATTTTTTTGGGTCTTCTCATAAAACCTCTATTCATCAAGTCAAAGTGGTAATCATCTTCCTTATGGCATGAGACCGGTTGTAAAAGCCCAATCGTAATTGGTTTCCAATATATTACCAGCAGTATCTTCAACACCAGCAATTATTCGTGCAGTATAGCTTGTATTGGGCTTCAATTGCTCTTCCGGGACAAAAGTGGCCCTCATGATATCGGCTATATAAGAAACTTCCCCTGACACAGGATTTATCCCTTTTTCCAACAATAAGAAGGATTTCTTATTAAGACTGCCTTCCTTGATATGATTACCAAAAATAACAAATAAATATGGTTTCAGACTGACATTCGTATCCATATCATTTGGAAAGGTATTCAGAATCTTTAAAGGGCCACGAATGGCAACATTAACCATAGATCTGGTTGTATTAAAGCCATCGGTGCAGACTATGGCTAATATTGCACTCAGAGCGGGTGAAAGGGTGGTTGTATCTAATCTCAGTTTGGGTTCTTTGAGCAGCCCTGTTACAGGTTCCCAGGTAAGGCCTTTATCCTTGCTATATTCAATGAGATAATGCAAGGTATCGCCATCAGCATCAGAGCCTGTCCACTCCAGGTTTATTTTCCCCTTTATGGTTACTCCCTCTTTAGGTTGCTTGATGGAAACAACAGGGGCATGGGGACTTCTGGTCACACTCCAAAGAGCCGTTGGGCCTTTTTTCATGACCACTTTTTGTGTACGGTCATCAAAAGGGATTTCAAAGGCGAATTGCCGGCTGTCGATCTGTCTTTCGGAACTATCCGCTTTAATAACGGTTAGTAATCCGGTTTTAAAGGCATACGATGCGAGTAGCGAACCCGTTGCATCCCGGATTTCTACCGTATAGGGACCGTAGTCTTCAGGTGCATCCAAACGTTCGTCTCCTCCGGTATACAGTGGAGATACACTGATATTATCTTTTTCATCGAAAAAACCCCGGATAACTATAAATTCTGCTTTATTCTTTTGAGTTAATCCCTTCATATTAGCAAATACTTCTTTGCAGAGAAGCCTATTGGACAGATGTATAACACAGCCTAAAACCATGAACAAAAAGAAAGGCGTAAGAATCCTCTTCATTTTTTTTCTCTGCACAAGTTAAAGATCGAGTCAGGAAACCCGCTCCTACCGTTGGATAGTCTTGGGTCTCCTGACCCGGCGAAACAAAGGAGACCCTTTATGTCTAAATTGAGATTGCTTCGCTTCCCTCGCAATGACAAAATCAGTCTCTTAATGTCATTGCAAGAAGCATGAGCGACGAAGCAATCTCAAAATGAAAATTCCTATATGTTCAAGCTATGGCAGTGTCCATGTGGTATCCATAATGGCATTGATCCAATATCCATAACCAGGTTCCATACTTGTTAAATCGCTTGATCCTGGGTTATTTGGGTCATATACCTTCCACTTACCATCGACGTAAGCCCAAACGGATAAATACCTTCCAGCAATCGAGGCTAGGGCATCGCCCGGTGCTACAGAGCTCGTTGAATTTAACCCTACCAGGTTCCATCCTTTGACCAGATTAACAGACTGACTACTTATAGGAGACCCTTTAGTTGAAAAATTGGCCCCTTGCGCTAAGGCAACCCAGTAACCTTTACCAACCTCCATGGTTTGAAGGTCGCTGAATTCAGGGTTATTGGGATCATAGAATTTCCATGACCCGTTAATATAGGTCCATACAGATTCATATTTCCCAGAGAGAGGGGCCAAAACCGTAGCAATATTTGTATCTGCAGGCTGGCTCGTTAAAGAAATTAAATACCAACCGGCATTTGCAAACTTATAGCTTTTTAGGATATTAACCCGGAAGGTATCCAAAGCTCGATTACCATCTTGATCCTTAGCCTCCAATGTTATATCCGTATAGCCACTAAATCCCGCATTGGGATATATATCGAGATTATGGCTGGCATCTATGTTAACACCGGCCGCAGAATTGCTGTCAATTAGAGCGCTATAAGTAAGGTCTGCAACAGCAATGGTGATATGGGATGCATAATTTTCCAGATTCAGTACATCATCATTGACTGAATCGCTCGCTACAGCAATATCCGGGATGTTAGATAGCCTTATGACTGAGTAAAAGTCATCTGCCTTATAGGGGTAGGTCTGGTGAACCGTTGCAAAGGAGTGATAGATACTGGAGTTTGATGTGCTATAGATGTATATATTGGCTACCTCAAAAGGCCCATCAATACCATGGCTGGCAATATCAGATCCATTAAATTCCAGATCGATAAAATAGACGCCGGCTTGATAAAAGCTAGCAGTCTCGGAGGCCCATGCTATATCTTCTTTATTCTTGTCTCTCAATTGTGCATTCAGATTATAGGTACCAGTCGTTATAACTTCTACCTGTATCCTTATTACCAGCTTGTCGTATAGGCCGTCGCTATCGGTATCTGCAGCCTGGTCGTAGCTGACCCCTACTACTCGAATTCCACTGGATTGACTGGATCCCGTGGTGAAGCTCCAGGTGTAATTAGATTCCAGGGCAAGCCCTTGGGAGTCAGCGATGGCAGTTGTTAGGGTGGCCGTATAAGTAGTATCAGCAGTAAGATTGTTAGTTGGGGTGAATAAGGCACTTTTTGTCGTACTGTTGTAACTTACGGCCCCATTAACTGCATTATTGTTCTGGTCTACCACTTTAAACGAACTTGAATCGACTGTGCTACTGTCAATGCCATTTTCAAAAGTAGCCTGAATCAGCGCATTAATCGGGACATCTGCTGTTCCATTGGCTGGTGAGACATTTATGACCTGAGGGTTATGAGACGTGGTACCGGTAGTAAAAGTCCATTGATAGTTAGATTCCAACGTATTGCCACTGGTGTCATAAACACCACCTGATATGAGTCGTGCAGTATATGTGGTATTGGACTTTAAACTATTGGTGGGAATAAAGGAGGCCCTTAGGGTATTACTCTCATAAACAACATTACCGGCGACCTGGGATCCGCTTTCTAACAAAATAAAAGTGTTGGTATTGATGGTCTTTTCATCCATGCCGCTGATAAAATAAGCAGCTATGGTCTGCCCTTCGCTGACCCCTATGGCACCACCGAGTGGTGTTGTCGCCTTAACTTTAGCATAATTATCAATCGCTATATTGATCTCTTTTCGGGTCGTGTTAAAGCCATCATAGGCGATAAGTGCGAGCTTTTGGTTCGAACCTGTTGGCAATAATCGGGTATCCAAACTGTAAGTGGTAATGTTGACTATTTGATTTGAAACAGGAATCCAGATGGTGCCATCCGGGCTGTATTCCAGCCGGTAGTAAACTGTACCACCGTCATCAGATCCGCTCCAGGTTATATTAACAGTTCCACTAATAGTAGTTCCCTCGGTGGGATTGGTGAAGTTGGCTGTGGGAGACGCAGAACCAAAACTCGACTTGTTTATGGTAATGGTATTGGTCGGACCTGTGATCACTAGACTCTGGGCGGTATCATCGAAGGGGATAGTGAATGCAAACATCCGGCTATCAATGGTTGCAATGGTATCATTGGTTCTGTGGATAGTTAGATCATCTGTGTCGAAATCATAAGCGCCCAAAGAAGACCCGCTCCCATTCGCTCCCGAGAATAGTTCAGCAGTATAGCCAGTGCCACTGGGCGCCGGAACATGTCTCTGGGTTACATTATAAAGGGGCGAGACTGTTTCTACCTTACCAGTTGCATCAATATAACCCTGAACCACCATGAAATCCCCGGTGAGAGATTGAATATCTATCACCGATGCGGCGGCAAGTTGTCCCATGAGATGCCGGTAATTATCTGGCCTTATCCAGCGTAAATTGGTATCTACTCCCCATTTATTCATTAAGGGTACAACCGGCGTTTGATAAGCACTCCCCTGGCAGTCCTGGTGATTTACCTTGTCTCTTTCCGTGTTCCCCTCTTCATAAGACTTGTTTTGCATAGAATAAACATTAAAACCTTCAATGACATTACCATCATTATTATGCTTATCCGTGCATCCCGCGCCGGTATTAGCAGCTATGCCGTGCTCATGGCCTATCTCATGGGCAACCGTGCCCGCATTAAAATTGCTCTCGGAGAGCAATAATACATGGTTCGACCTCAACCCATTGGCACCGGGAATGCCATCGCTAGGGACCAAACCAACGATAAATCTATGGGTGGCAGGTTTCAGGGTTGCCAGCTGGTTCATAACAACCCTTATTTCTTCCAACTCAGCCCCCCCGGGAGGGCTTTTTACGAAGCGGACATTTTCATCCACACTATTCCCCGCAACATTATCATCATCCCACCAGGCCGAGCGTTTCGTTGTGGTATACTGCATATTGAAACCCGTAGCATCTTTTTTTATTGTCCCTTTATCGTCGTAGGAACAGCCAACAATCGGGAATACTGCCCAAGTGAAATCACACCCTCTGTTCAATTCACCCTGGGCGGAGGTCAACTGTGCGGCATTGACCCCGTTATACCAGCCAGCCATTTCGCAGGCCCAGGCATTGAATTTAAGGCTCGGGGTTTTATTCTTCACGTTAGCTGTTGCGTTTTTTTCGAATACTTTTGGTGTACCAGTTTGTGGCCTGGGTTCGATTTTTAAATTGTAATTTTCTTGGTTACTGGTGGTTCCAATGTGATTAAAGTTTGTGGTATTCTGGGCGCTTTTCTTTTCATTGGCCGAGTATTTGTCAGGACGCTTAATAGTAATATTATTCTTGGTTTGAGTGGTTCCGTTCGCATCAAGGGTCACATTGGCATTAAACTCCGTCACTTCATCGGCATCAAATACATCATCTTTTGCGTCCCAGAGGGCATAGATTCGGTTAACGACTGTTTTTATTGGTATCAGATCTTCATTACGGCTCACATTGAACCAGGTGATTTGCATCTTATCCTTGGTAGTATTTGGCTTGTACAGGTTCGCTGTTTGGCCATCCAGATTGACCATGGTCCAGAAATACCAGGTTACAGAGGCTTCCAGTTTACCATCATCTTTATTCAGCACGCCAGTCGTGCCGGCAAGTACTCGCATTCTATAACGAATGCCATCTTTAAGAGAAGAATTAGGACTGACTCGGGCCTTTTTTGCTGAAATCATTGTTATGGTGGTATCTACCTCCACCCAATTGCCGGACTGGTCCCGATATTCAAGCTTGATGGTATCACTGTTTGCTGTAGATGCTTTAACTTCCTCGCTAAATTCAATAGTAATATTGGGACTATCCCATTTAACATTCTTTTCATCAGCCTTCGGCGTATAATCGGTTACTTGAAATCCGACCTTTCCAGATATCTCAACATACCCTATTCCCACACACCAGCAATTTGTGCCAGGGGCATCCGTATCGATGTAAATATGATTGCTCCCTTTTATCAAATAACTGGAGAGAATATTGAAAATATTGGTGCTCCATGAATTATTTGCGCCTTGAAGTTGACCAACAAGATTATTATTCACATAGAGGTAATCTACCTCTGGCCCTCCGGTACAGCCCTGAGGGTCATTGTAATCTACATCATAGCTAGTCAATTTGATCTTTGCATCTTTGATTTTATCCGGCCCCGTCTCAATATTTAAATAGATATTATGGTCCGAGTAGCTACACCCAGAGTTCACATCCACATGCCATACACTCTCTCCAGTAGAATGAGTTCCAATAGAGAGCTCGGGCGTTTTGGAAAATGGTGGCGGTTCAACGTGGTCTATGGCATCATAGGCAAAGGCTTTTCCCCATATGCTTAAACATAAGAAAATGGCTGAGGAAACAATGATTAATCTGCTGCTAAATCCTATTTTTTGTTTATAAGACATCTTATCTGTCTCCTTTCTCGGTATGTATATTCATTCTCTTTTGCTTATAATCGAACATGTCTCTGGTTCATGCCTTTATATTTATCCCGCTGATAAGAAATTGCTTTTTTAGTTTAGGAAAGATTTTACACAGCGATAAGGGAAATTGCAAACTTTTTTCTAACTTTGACTCGAAATTTCTATTTATAGTTAACGCTAATTAAAAATGGGCCGCTTATGCTAACGAAAAATGACCGCTCTTTTTTACAATGAAAAAACAAAAGAATCACTACTATACTTTCGCAGAAAATATCAAATAACCCCTTTTGGGTAAATTGTTAAAGATCACTCTCATGCTGCAATTCGGAACAGTGGTTCATAAAAGGAATCTATTTTTTGTAATTCCGCATCTGGAGCTGAATTTGCTAAAATAATTTTCTTTAGGGCCATAATTTTTAGGGCCCTACGGATTCTAAAAAAGCTAGAAGCTGATTCTTTAGGGAATAGCCTGGTGGTAGCAAGGTCTAGCCAAGAGTTATTTGTCTCTTCAAAGAAAGTGAGTTTCCATAGACAAAAGGATACCATTGATAGATGAATAAATCTCAAAATAGCTATAGAAGAATAACACTGATAATCACCCCAGCCGAAATGTTGCGTCAAATCCCTTATGGCCAATTCGATGGAGAAGCGAGAGGCATATATCTCAATAATTTGCCCTGGGGTAAGGCTCAAATCGGTAGAGAGCAAAATGATCGGTTCGCTTGCTCCTTTAACTACCACAATGCGGACTTTCTCTTTAATATCCCGGATAAACATATCCCGAGCCACCACCGCCACCTGCTTTATCTCCCCATAGATATTCACTTCTATCCGTTCGGGTACCCTATGGGTGTTAAATCTCCGGATAAGGTCAGCCAGTTTCCATTTCTTCCCTACTTTTCTGGGCCTACCTCTTCCCTTAGAAGCCTGCGGCTCATCCCAACCCACCGCAT
>MHDQ01000046.1 GCA_001803565.1 Nitrospinae bacterium RIFCSPLOWO2_12_FULL_45_22
TAGGGATTATAGCGGCTTATGATACCAAACTTGACGACTTTTTTGTGGGAGTTAGGAGGATTAGCCGGTTCAGACCTGACTGGCGGAGAGATAAGGGAAAGGATTAAAAGGATTAATGGGCTGATAATGGCCTTTTTGTTCTTACAGCATCCCCACATTCCTCAGCACCTCTGCCATACGGGAATCAGCCTTAGCAAACTCTTTTAAGGCCCGTTCTAGCTTGTCTTCTTTCACTTCTAACTCGCGGCTCTTAGCAATGGCGGGCTGGAGGGCGGTCTTCCGGTCCCAGATAGCAAACCCTATAGTAATCGCTACTATGGCAGCAAAGGCCGCTACTATCCCGATAAATATGTTCACTAATCGGTCAATCTGGTGCTCTATATTCCTCTGCCCTTCCTCAATCCGCTTAATATCAGCCTTTAGGCCTTTAATATCCCCCTTTAACTCTTGCCTTAAGCTATTAATTTCTCCCTTTAACTCTTGCCTTACAGCATTAATTTCTCCTTTTAACTCCTCCCTTACAGCTTTTATCTCACCTCTCAGTTCTTTTATATCCCCTTTTAACTCCCCAAGTTTTTCTATTATCTCTTTGTCAGAGATACTGGGCGCTACTTCTACGGCCCATGATGGGCAAGCTATGGCCAGGATAAAGATAACTAAGACTACCCCCCTCCTCCTTTTCATCTGATGTATTCCTCCTCTATTAATAAAATTCGGGTCAAAGGGCCTGAAGACCCAAGACGTTCAATAGGTGACTGATATCCGGGATAATCGCCTCCGGGCCTTCTATGGTAAGGTTGTCATAATTGCCCGTACCGGTCAATACTGCTATGGTTTTTACCCCAGCGGCTTTACCGGCCTTAATATCAATAGGTGAATCGCCGACATAAACCGCACCCTCGGCAGGACAACCCAGTCTGTTCAAGCACTCCAGGATAATATCTGGTGCTGGTTTTAAGCGGCTTACCTCTTCTTTGGTAACGGTTGCTTCTAATAGCGGTAATAGGCCCCGCTCTACTAGATATTTCAGATATTTAGTGTCGCCAGAAGTAGCTATCCCGCGCAAGAACTTTTTCTCTTTTAACTTCTCCAGGGTTTTCCAGGTATCCGGAAAGGGTTTTAACTGTTCTTGTTGGAATCGTTGCCACAGGCCGAAACCGATCTCTCTCCCTTTCTGGAGCAAGGAATTTCTATTCTCTATGTTTTGTGGGATCATGGATTCCATAATCGAGAGGCCATTGCCCAGCATGTCGTTAGTAATTTCCCGGGAAGGGGGCTGGAGGCCAATCCCATTAAAAATATCCACTACCAGGCCGTAAAAGGGGGTAATGGAATCTATTAATGTGCCATCTAAGTCAAAAATTACGGCCTGGATATCAGTCAATCTGGTGGATAAACTCACAATAGCTATCTCCCTTCGAGAGCAGTGCTTCCAGCTTCTCTAAGCGATAAGTAGGGTTAAGGGTTTGAAAAGTAGCCCGCTCTAATTCATATGCCAGGTGGGTACAGAATTCCGGGCAGGACTTCAAGAGTTCAGAAAAGGGGCATTCCCTTTCTCGTTTAATCGCCCTTTTGGGGCCTCTTTCTACCCACTCTCCCTTCACGCCAGCCAACTGGTCTTCCCAGTCCTGGATCTTAGCCAGGCTGCTCATATCATTAACATCAATATTGAGCTCTGTCTGGAGTAATGGTGCGCGCTTCTGGCCTATATAGGTCATAAGGGGTAGCATGACCTGCCAGGACTTATCACCAAAAATCCTTTTGCTATAGACAATGCTTCTTAGCCATGGCCCGGCACCATAACGAAAGAACAACTTAATAAAGAAGAGCATACTTTATCCCTCCCGCGTTAGCAAGGCATTTCCTGGGCGGTTATAAAATGCGGTAAGGGTCCAGGGCAAGAGCTTAATAGCTACCTCTTCCCCTTGCCGGATGATCTGACAATCCTCGGGTATGATCGCTAAACCGTTGGCTAGGACCATAGATTTCAGGATAGCTGACCCTTGATCGCCCGTGCTAGAGGCTACATAACGGTTATCTTCTCGCCAGACCTTTACCCGCACATAATGACGTCGGCCCGGTTTCTGCTTGAGGTCTTCTTTTAATATGGCCCGGATAGTAGGATTAAATAGATTGGAGTGGCCCATCATCTTTAATATAGCTGGCCGCACAAACTCTTCAAAGACCACCATAGCCGCTACCGGATTGCCTGGGATACCAAAATAGGGCTTATGCTGCTTGAGACCAAACACCAGGGGCTTGCCGGGTTTCATAGCTACTTGCCAAAACTTTATCTCCCCCCCGATCTCTTTAAATATCTCCTTTACCAGGTCATATTCCCCGACCGATACGCCACCAGTAGTCAAGACCATATCGGCCTCTTTAAATCCTTCTTCTATCTTTTCTTTAATGCCTTCTCGGGTATCCCCAGCCGTGCCTAACAGATAAACCTGGGCACCTGATTGGGTTATTTGAGCCCCTAAGGAATAAGTATTACTATTCCTAATCTTTCCGGGACTTAAAGCCTCGTCTAGCGCAATCAGCTCATCTCCAGTAGCTAATACGGCTACTAATGGAGAAGGAATTACTTTTACTTCTCTGTTGCCCAAAGAAGCCAGCATACCTATTTCTGGTGGCCATAGTACAGTGTTATTTTTTAAGACCAACTCTCCTTGCTTAACATCCTCGGCTGCTAAGCGGACATTCTCGCCTGGCTTTACTGGTTTAAACATCAGAACATCTGATGTCCCCACAATTTGAGTCTCTTCTACCGGTAATACCGCATTGGCCCCCTCAGGTATCGGGGCACCGGTCATGATCCGGGCCGTTTCTCGTTGGCCTATGCTTTTGGCAGGTGATTTTCCTGCGGGTAAGTCCTCGATAATCTTTAAACTTATTGGATTTTCTCGAGATGCCCCTACTATGTCCTCAGCCCGAACCGCATATCCGTCCATGGCCGAATTATTCCACGGAGGAATATCTATAGGAGAATAGATATCTTCTGCTAAAACCCGGCCCAGGACCTCTAAGATAAACACCTTTCTGGGGGATAAAACCTTAATATTTTCTAACACTATCCCGATGGCTTCTTCTACTCTGATCATCCTCTATCCTTCCCTTTTTTCTAGAAAATAGCACGGATAAATCCGCCCCTACACTATTTTTAGCCCTCATAGTATCCCTTGGGCCCTGAGGGCTTATGCCCCGAGTTTGTCAGATACACCTTGATTTTAATCAATTTAATATTAAAATAAGTCTGTACTGAAATCAATTAAAGATAGCATAGTATAACCTGATAATTAACATTCCTGCTACCCCTTAGAGCTAGCAAGCTCGCTTCATGGGCAAGCTACTGTTATTTTTAGAAAGGAGATTCGTGAGGTATGACTTATGAGGAATTATTGGTTGAAGTTGTTACTCAGTATCCCAAAGCAAAGAAAGTTATTACTGATCTGCAAAGCAAAAACAAAGCCGCCTACCAAATAGTTGATATCTTAGAGGATATGGGCTTACTTTCTCAAGAGTTAAAACGCGAGTATGAAAAGCCACCTAGTTTTATATCATTTAAAGACGAGGATTAAATAGTCCTTGTAGTACCTACGAGAAGGATTCTAGGGTTCGAGGATTCAAGGATTCTAGTGAAACTCCCTTGACCCCTGGAATCCTGGTAAGTGAATCTTCCCTGGTCATTCTTCGCGTCCTTTGCCTGCCCGCGCTACTGCAGGTGGGCGTCTTTGCGGTTCTATCTAAGCCTAGATACTTTAATCTGGCAAAGTCAGATTAAAATTATCCCCCTAATTTGCTTTAGAAACCGAGGTTATCTCCTACCAAAATAATCAGTATATCAGTGAGCATAGGGCGTCGTTCCAGGATAATTGTTGCCCGGCAGGCCCGTTGTGGGGAATTGCAGTCCGCACAAAAGCCGGTCTGGATACAAGGAACTGCTAGATCGGCCTCTTTTATGGCCTGAGGGGTGGCGATATTTTTGATACGCTGCAGGGCGCTGGGGATATCAGGCACCAATTTATTTATTCCAGCTACTATCATTACTTTTTGTGGCCCGAAGGTCATAGCACAGACCCGATTGCCAATCCCATCGGTACTAACCAATTCTCCTTCTATAGTAAGGGCATTAGTGCTGGTTAAGAAGATGTCACAAGTCAGATGGGCCTTACGGATATTCAGAATCTCTTCTTGGGAGAGCCCGGGCTTCCAATGGTTATAGATGATATTGCCCTGGGCTTCCAGGGCTGCTAAAATCCCTATTTCTCTGATGGTCATGGAACCTCCTACCCCTACCCGGGCTGAGGCCGGGATACGGTTCAAGAGCTCCGCATGGGCTTGATGCCGATCCGCCACATAAAGGGCCTCAAAACCATGCTCCTTCAAGGCATTAATAGCCCTGATGGCCCGTTGTTCCTGGTGCCAGATGCGGATCTTTTCCATGTTTTTTAACCTTTCTGCATAAATATCTTCCGGTATTTCTTTCTCCATAATCTCCTCCTGGCAGAGACAATCTTTGCCACTACCTTTTCCTAACTACTCCACCTTTTCTTGCCGGACTAATTTACCCCCTTCAAAAAAGAACCGCTGCTCTATCCGGCCATCATAATTACTATCCTCCTCTTGTCGCACAATCTTATTGGCCTCATAATATGACCAGATATCTATCTTACCGTCCTTATTAGTATCAGCCTCTTGTCGTATCAGGCTCCCGTCTTGAAAATAGGAAAAGATATCGGGTTGGCTATCACCGTTGGTATCCTGTTCTTGCCGCTCTATCTTGTTATCTTTATAAGATAGCCATCGGTCAATTTTACCATTTTTTTGGGTGGACTCCTCCTGGCGCTGCAGTAGGCCGTTCTCATAATAATAGGTTACATCTGGCTTCCCATCATCATTACGGTCTTCTTCGTATTTTATTAGTTGATTATTCCGGTAATATGACCAGAGGTCCACCTTCCCTCTTTTCTTGGAATCTACCTCCCGGCGTGCTAATTTCTCATCCTCGAAAAAGGAGCGGAGGTCTATCTTGCCATCTCCATTGGTATCCTCTTCTTGCCTCACCAGCTTCTTATTGTCAAAATAGTTAATTACTTCCGGCTTACCGTCGCTATTATTATCTACTTCTTCCTTGGTGATCCTACTGGCACTATCAAAGTAACTCCAAACCTCTATCTTGCCATCTTGGTCGGCATCTTCTCCTTGCTTAATCAGTTTCTCATTCTGATAATAGAGAAACACATCCTTTTTCTGGTCATGATTCATGTCAGCCTCTTGTCGAACAATCTTTCCTTTTTCATAATAAGTCCAGAGGTCAGGCCTATTATCATTATTAGTATCTTTTGTCTTTTCCTGAGTATTACCTGCACTATCCAGCGCAAACCAGGTATCCGGGCGACCATCGTGGTCAGTATCCTTCTCCTGTTTGAATAAATTTCCTTTCTGATAATAGCTCCAGACATCGGGCTTAGCATCAAAGTTGGTGTCTTGCACATGCCTCTGGACTTCTCCTTGCGTATAATAGATCCAGGTATCTGGCCGGCTATCATTATTGCTGTCCTCTTCCTGCCGGGCTTTTCCTCCCTCTTCGTAAAAAATCTGTGTCGGGGCCTTCTTTTTTTCCTGGGCTTGAGACCAGTAAGAATAAAATAGAGATAAAAATATTATTACTAGGAAGATATTCTTCCTAGTAATAATATTTTTTGGTAACAGCTTTATATGGTTTTTATAACCGCAGAGACACAGAGGCCGCAAAGAGAGGAATTCTTTGCGTTCTTGGCGCCTTTGCGGTAAATAATTTGAGTAAAAAAAATCTTTTTCTCTGTGCACTCTGTGCCTCCGTGGCTAAAAATATTACCCTTTTTCACTCCATATTATAGCCGAAGGTCCCGGCAATAGCGAGGTTAGTTACTTTAACCTCTTGCGGGAGAGGAGAGAAGGGGGAGGCCCTGGATAAAGCCTGCATAGCTCCTTTATCTAAGACTGGATCCCCGGAGGTCTTCAATAATTCTATCCGGGAAACGCTGCCATCTCGCTCAACTGTAAAGGCCAATTGAACCGTACCCCTAAGCCCAGGTTTTGCCTCCATCGGATAGCGCCAAAAACTGAGGAGCCGTTCTTTAATCTGACTAATGTAGGGGATCAGAGCAGGGTCTTGTGTATTCAAAGAAGTAAATCCTCCCTTTATCAGAGAAGGATCAATCCCTTCTCTTCCCCGGGAGAAAGGACCTGGATCAGGGGCTGGAGGAACAACTGGGGGAGATATTTCGGCTGGGCCACCTAAGTGTTCTGCTATCAATAAACCCGCTAACTGCTGAAGACCTCCTTTGCTCATGCCCTTGCCCTGATAAGATTTGACTTGCAGGGATTCGGGTATATCCATATACCTTCTGTCCTGGGCCAGCGTTGCCTTTCTCAGGGACTCGATTCTAACCGAGGGGATCAAACCAATACCTGTGGATAGGGTAGGGGGGGTAGGTTGCTCTCTGCCGGGATTGAGTTCAGTCATTGCCCGTCGGGCTATAGTCTTCTTTGGGCTGGGAGGGTATAATAGCTGGCCCGTAATGGTATCGTTTCCTCGTCTTACTGCCTGGTCTGGTTTCAACCGGGTGGGATAAGCCACTTTCTTACTAAGGGCTGGAGGGTTGACCGGCTCTTCGGGGATAACGGCCAGGTCTTTAGCTTTTCTAAAAGTAGTAGGCTTAAAGATAGGTTTTAAGAAAGGAAGAAGGCCGGTTTCCCTTCTTTCTTCTTTTAGCCCCGATAGGTGAGGTAAAGGCTTCGGCTGACCCTTTACGGGAGACTCTAAAAAATTGACCAGATTTACCCAATAGACAGGATATTTATCTGGATTTCGTTGCAGTTTCACCCAGCTATAATGGTATAAGAATAATCCCAGCAAGCCCAGGAGCAACGCATGGCTTAAAGAGGAAAATAGGAGCATCCCTCTAAGTTCTTCCCATAAGGCTGTTCCAATCCTTCTTTCCTCGCTTAAAGATTCCATAACAAAATCTTTAGTATGCGTTCAGCCGTCAGTTGTCAGCGGTCAGAAAGACTTATCGTCAGTCGTAAGAGGTAAGGCGTGAGGGGTATCTCCTTACGATTGTTTTTAAATGAGAGCTGATGACTGATAACTGATAGCTGAATGCTTCCAAGCGTTAAAGGGGTTGGGTAACCATGCCTAGTTGATTTATCCCGGCCTTTTTTATCCGCGCCATGGTCTCTACCACAAACCCATATGGTACGTCTTTATCTGCCCGTAAGAATACCTCTTTGCGCTGGTCTAGCTCGGCAAAGGCCCTTAACTTTTCTTCTAATTCTTCCGGGGTAACCCGCCGGTCATTCAGATATAATCGCTGATCTTTAGTTACCGAGACTACCATGCCTCGTTCAGAGGTAACACTCTTGGCCTGAACCTGGGGGAGGGCTACATCTATCCCTTCTTGCATCATGGGAGCTGTTACCATAAATATCACCAGCAACACCAGCATCACATCTACTAAAGGGGTTACATTTATATCAGATAAAGCACCATTAGAGCGAAAATCTTTAGTCTCCATACTATCTTTACCTCACCTTACTAAGCCGGGAAAAGGCTTCTGCACTAAAGTTACTCAGTTGAGTGCCTACTACCCTGATCCGGTGATTGAAATAGTTATAGGCGATTACTGCAGGGATAGCAGCGGCTAACCCGGCAGCGGTAGCTATTAGGGCCTCAGAAATCCCTGGCGCTACAGCCCCAATATGGGCACTACCCCTTACGCCAATGCCCCGGAAGGCATCCATCACACCCCAAACTGTACCAAAAAGGCCAATAAAAGGGGTGGTACTTCCTGTAGTAGCCAGGAAAGGCAATGCCCACTCTAGCTTAGTTATCTCTTCTGAAACAGCCTTATTTAGTATCCCTTTTAACCGCTCTTCCCAATGCTCTTTGTCTTCTATACTACCAGGGTTATCCCCTTTGGCCTGCATCCGTCTCCTATACCATTCTGTATAGCCAGCTACAAAGACCTGCGCCATAGAGCTGTAAGGGAGACGCTTCCCAGCCGAATAGAGAGAAGAGAGATTAGTGGCCTCATAGTAGAGCGACTGAAAACGCTTAGTTTCTTTAGCTGCTCGGCGTAAGACCTTCCACTTGTGGCCAATGATGGCCCAGGAAAAAATAGAAAAAAATAAAAGAATTAATAGGACAAATTTGGCCATAGGACCAGCATGGATAATCATCTCCAGTATATTACCACCGAAACTACTGGCTACAGCCCCTCCCAGGGGATTTTCTAGCATATCTTCTTCTCCCTTATGCTTACAATTATTTTTAAGTAACCGCTCGCCGGACCTGTTCTCCAGAGCGAAGCGAATGGTCTGAAACAAGGTAGATGCTTCGCTTTGGCTCAGAGTGACAACAAGCGGGATGAATGGATGAACGGTTCTCCATTCTCTTTAATAATTTTAAGAAATAAGAGCGACTAATGTCAATCTTTGTGTCTAAAAAGTTACTATGTCTCCTTTGATCTTCCCTTCACCGATAGTCAATAGCCCTACCGAAGGGGTAACATAACACATCTTGATGGATGCTGCGCCGGGGTTAAAAAAGAAGAGTCCATCCCTTTGCCGAAACTCCGGGCTGTGGCTATGACCATATATTACCATATCTATATCCTCTAGACTCATTCCCTCGGGTAATAGGTTTTTTAAGCGGGTCAGAGGGCCTCCTATATGAGTCAGGAGGATGTTATTGCTTGATACGGTAACTATCTGCCTATCAGGAAATCTCTTTAACACAGAGTTGATATCACCATTTCCATGAACGGCTATTACTGGAGCGACCTTTTCTAACTGAGTTATAACCTCTAGAGAGCCAATATCCCCTGCATGTAAGATCTGCATTACTCCCTGGAACAAGGGGATTATTTTTGGATCCAAATAACCGTGGGTATCGGACAAGACGCCAATTTTAATCATATACCTTTCCTCTTGGCTTCTATATTCATTTCAGGCTTGCTTTTATTCTAGCAGATAGTACAATGTAAATAAACTAAAAAAGGGCGAAAAGTGTAACACAAATTACCCGAATATACGAATAGCACGAATGAAGAGAACATGAGAGCTAGTGGTGTTATGAGTCCATTTGTGTTATTCGCGCTTAAGTCTTTGGTTTTAGGCGGATAAGATACGATGGTGCAGGGGAAGGATATTTGGGTAGTAGTAGAGCATGGTCGGGGCCGGTTGAAAAAGAGTTCCCTGGGCTTATTGACTGAGGGGAAAAGATTAGTAGCTAAGCTAGGTGGCTCATTATGTGCGGTAGTGATTGGACAGCAGGTCGAGGGATTTATAGATACCTTAGCGCAGTATGGCGCCCATAAACTCTTCCTGCTCCAGGATAGCCAATATGAGCATTATATTTCTGAAATCTATACTGATCTCCTGGCTAGCTTAGCGAATGAATACCATCCTGGTCTTATCGTACTGGCTGCTACTTATCAGGGGAAAGACCTGGCTTCACGGTTAGCAGCCCACCTAAACGTTGGCCTGGCCAGCGATTGTGCTAACTGGAGGTTCAATAATCAGGGATACCTGGAATATATCAGGCCGGTCTATGGGGGGAAGGTCTATGCTACCGAGATCTATCATTCACCCTTTATCCAGATCTTTACTATGAGACCTAATGTCTTAGATATAGATGACCCGAAAGACAGTTCTAAGCCAGAGATTATCCCAATAAAAATCACCTTGAACCATTCCATTCAGCGATCTACAGTATTGGATTTTCTACCGGCTGATCCGGCTACCATTGACCTGAGCGAGGCTGAGATAATTGTGGCTGGAGGGAAGGGCGTAGGTAGTGCGGAAAATTTTCGGCTCTTAAAAAACTTGGCTGACCTATTAGGAGGTTCTCTGGGTGGTTCTCGGGTAGCAGTGGATTCCCGGTGGATACCCAGCGAGAGACAGGTGGGCCAGACAGGGAAGATAGTAGGACCGAGGCTATATATTGCCTGTGGCATTTCCGGGGCCATTCAGCATCTGATGGGGATGAAGGATTCTCAACGGATCATCGCCATCAATACTGATAAAAATGCCCCGATTTTTAAAATAGCGGATGTCAAGATTGTAGGGGATTTGAGAGAGGTTGTGCCAGCCATTTGTTGTAGATTGAGGAGAGAGAAATATGAAACAGCTTGAGGGTGTGAAATTGTTTCAGGAGATTCAAAAGAAGATTGTGGGGCGGAAAAAAGAGCTCAAAAATATCCTGGCAACTATCCGGGTAGACCGCAATATGGTGCTGGAAGGGGCTCCTGGGACCAGTAAATCTACTATTCTGCGGGAGATTACCCAGGCCATAGATATCCCTTTCTTTATGATTGAAGGGTCAGCGGAACTAACACCCGCTAAGCTCATTGGCTCCCATAACCCAGCCGAGGTTATGTCCAGTGGGTATAGTGCCGATACCTTCCACCGGGGTCCCCTGACCCAGGCTATGGTCGAAGGGGGCTTTCTCTATATTGAGGAATTTAACCGGATACCAGAGGATGTAATGAATGTCTTGATCCGGGCTATGGACGAGCGTAAGATTTCTATTCCTCGCGTTGGAGAGATCATTGCTGCGCCTTCTTTCCGCCTTATTGCCGCTATGAACCCCTTTGATGATGTAGGTACCGAAAGGATAAGTAGGGCCATCAGCGACCGGTTTTGTCGCCTGGTCTTAGATTATCAGAAAGAGCCGGAAGAAGTGGAAATAGTACGCACCAAGGCTGGTGACCCCTATGGGCTTGCCCCCCTGGCAGTGAACCTGGTCAGGCACACCCGGAGCCATCCGGAAGTAAAGATGGGCTCTTCTGTCCGGGGCGCTATTGATATGGTATTGATCGCAGGAGAGTTGCTAAGAATTGATGGGATAAATAGCCAGGCTGAGATGATTACCGGTTACGATTTAGGTGCCAAAGAGTCTATCCTGGATGCGGCCTTAATGGCCCTCTCCAGCAAGATCTGGCTGATAGAGACCTCTGAGAAAACTCCAGAAGAGGTTATCCGGGAGATATGGGACTCTATCTATTCTGTCTATCTACCAACTACTCCTGATGGAGAGGATGGTTCAGCCAAAGCGAGCGAAGAGAACCCCTCAGGAGAAGGCGGGGGCAATCCTGGCCAGGCCGGGCAAAAGGGCCAGGGAGAAAAAGATTCCTGTGCTGCCCAGGAAGACTGTCAGGAATTAAACCCAGATGCCTCTGATGCCTCCGCTAGTGATAACCTTGTCGGGGTGGCTGATAATACCGATAAGCCGTTTGATTTGCCCCTCCAACCCCAGGATAATCCAACCCCTCCTAATCCTTATTTATACTACCCTAACCCTTATGGCGATTCAGATACTATCCAGGAGGCTAAAAAAATGGCCCTGAACTGGGTGCTTAATATTCCCAGAATATATAAGGTATCAAAGACCTCTTACGGGGATTTCAAACCCAATCGCTTTGATTTCAACTCTGATGAATTGGAGCTAGACAGAACCCTGGATAGGATCCTGGGCAAGAGGGAAATAGAGTATGACGACTTCATAGTGCGGGAGCGGAAGCAGGAGAAGCGGGCTTTTTCGCTGATTATTGATGCCAGCGGTTCTATGAAGGGCGAGAATATCCTACGGGCAGCCATTGCAGTTACTACCCTGGTGAATAATCTGGGCAAGGATGACTATGCTATCGTCGCATTTAGCGAAAGGGCTAAAGTGATAAAATTCATACATGCCCATAAGGATATTAAGAGGTTGATTGATGACATATTCGATTCTTTTATTGGTGGCATGACTGATATCGGCATAGGTTTAGAAATCGGGCTGCAACAGCTCTACCGCAGTCCCCGAAAAAAGAAGATCGGCATTATCCTGACAGATGGTGCCCATAATAAGCGGACTGATCCTTTAGTCCAGGCAAAAAAATATCCCAAACTATCTGTTATTGGTATAAGACCGCCCTGGGAGGATGCCGAGGAGAGGTGCCGCCAGATGGCCCAATTAGGCCGGGGCAGGTGTATCCTTAT